>MEGM01000019.1:34533-53409 GCA_001725505.1 Rubrivivax sp. SCN 70-15
CGGGGCCAGCTCGTGCTCCAGCGCCTCGGCCACGCGCGCCCCGCGCAGCGCGCGCAGCAGGTCCAGCGCCATGATGTTGCCCGCACCTTCCCAGATGCTGTTCAGCGGCATCTCGCGGTAGATGCGCGCCATCACGCCCTCGCCCTGCTCCTCGACGTAGCCGTTGCCGCCCAGGCATTCCATCGCCTCCTGGGCGAAGTGGCTGCCGCGCTTGCAGATCCAGAACTTCGCTACCGGCGTGAGCAGCCGGCGCATGACGGCCTCGTGGCCGCCATCCACGGTTCCAGCTTCGTGCTCGCCGGAGCCGTTCTCGCTGCGGTCGACCGCGGCCGCCAGGCGCAGCGCGAGCGCGGTGGCGGCCTCGCTCTCCAGCGCCAGGTCGGCGAGCACGTTCCTCATCATCGGCTGCTCGACGAGCGGCTTGCCGAAGGCGCGGCGCTGCGCGGTGTGGTGCAGCGCGAGCGACAGCGCCTGGCGCATCAGCCCGGCGGTGCCGAGCGCGCAGTCCAGGCGCGTCAGCGCGCCCATCGCGAGGATCTGCGCCACGCCGCGGCCGGCCTCGCCGACGAGCCAGGCCGCGGCCTGGTCGAACTCGACCTCCGAGCTCGCGTTCGCGTGGTTGCCGAGCTTGTGCTTGAGGCGCTGGATCGCGAAGGCGTTGACGCTGCCGTCGGGCAGCACGCGTGGCAGGAAGAAGCAGCTCAGGCCGGCCGACGAGGACGAGGTCTGCGCGAGGACGAGAAAGGCGTCGCACATCGGCGCCGAGAGGAACCACTTGTGGCCGGTGAGGCGCCAGCGCTCGCCCCAGCCGTCGCGGCCGTCGAACACGGCCGCGGTCGTGTTCGCGCGCACGTCCGATCCGCCCTGCTTCTCGGTCATGCCCATGCCCATCGTCACCGCGCGCTTGGCGGCGAAGGGCAGGAAGCGCGGGTCGTAGTCGGTCGCCGACAAGCGCGGCGTCCAGTCGGCCGAGAGTGCCGGATTCGCGCGCAATGCCGGCGTCACCGCGTAGCTCATCGACACCGGGCACAGCACCGACGGCTCGGCCTCGGTGAACAGCATGAAGCCGGCCGCGCGCTCGACGTGCGCGCCGGCGCCGCGCGACCAGGGCGTGCCGTGCAGCCCGTGGCCGAGCGCACTGCCGATCAGCGCGTGGTAGCTCGGGTGGAACTCGACGCGGTCGATGCGCCGGCCGAAGCGGTCGTGCGTGTGCAGCACCGGCGCGTGGGTGTTGGCCAGCCGCGCATGTTCCTGCATCGCGGCCGAGCCCGCCTCGGCGCCGAGCGCGGCCAGCGCGGCGGTGTCGAGCGCCGGCGCATGGAAGCGCAGCGCGTCCTGCAGCGGCCGGTTGGCGGCGAACAGGTTCGTGTCCGCCAGCGGCGTGCTCTGGTTGAAGACCTCGTGGGTGCTGCTCATGTCGCGCTCCTGACCATCTCGACGTGAGGAATGTCGTCCTCGAGATAGGGCCTGCCGACCTCGACGAAGCCGAACTCGGCATAGAAGCGCGCCAGATGCGCCTGCGCGCTGATGCGGATGCCGCGCCCGGGCCAGAACGCGGCGCAGCGCGCCACGCCTTCGCGCATCAGCGCGCGGCCGAGGCCGGTGCCGCGCGTCTCGGGCGAGGTGATGACGCGGCCGATGGCCGGTTCTGCGTACTTGACCCCGGGGTCGACGACGCGGGCGTAGGCGTGCAGCACGCCGTTCGGATCGCGGCCGAGCAGATGCCAGGCCTGACGGTCCAGGCCGTCCGGGTCCTGGTAGGCGCCCTGCTCCAGGATGAACACCCGGCAGCGCAGCGCGAGCGCGTCGTAGAGGTTGTCGACGCCGAGCTCGGCGAAGCGGGACCAGGTCCAGTCCACGGCCGACGGCGTCAGATCAGCTTGACGAGCTGCTTGCCGAAGTTGCGCCCCTTGAGCAGGCCGATGAAGGCCTCGGGTGCGCTCGCCAGCCCCTGCGCCACGGTCTCGCGGTACTTCAGCTTGCCGCTGGCGACCAGCGTGCCCAGCTCCTTCAGCGCCTCGGGCCAGTGCTCCATGTGCTCGCTGACGATGAAGCCCTGCAGCTTCAGGCGCTGGGTCAGGATCAGCTGCGGGTGCGCCATCGGGATCGGCTCGCCGTTGTAGCCGGAGATCATGCCGCAGAAGGCGATGCGGCCGAAGGCGTTCATGCGCAGCATCACAGCGTCGAGGATCATGCCGCCGACGTTCTCGAAGTAGCCGTCGACACCGTCCGGCGCCGCCTCCTTCAGCGCCGCCGACAGCGACTTCAGGTCGGGGTGGGCCTTGTAGTCGATGCAGGCGTCGAAGCCGAGCTCGTCGACCGCGTAGGCGCACTTGTCCTTGCCGCCGGCGAAGCCGACGACGCGGCAGCCGCGCGCCTTCGCGAGCTGACCGACCGCGCTGCCGACGGCACCGCTGGCGGCACTGACGACCACCGTCTCACCGGCCTTGGGTTCGATGATCTTGATCAGCCCGACCCAGGCGGTCACGCCCGGCATGCCGACCGCGCCGAGGTAGGCCGAGAGCGGCACGTGGGTCGTGTCGACCTTGCGCAGCAGGCCGGGCTGGCCGGCGTCGACGACCGAGTACAGCTGCCAGCCGCCCATGCCGACGACCTTGTCGCCGGCGGCGAAGCCCGGGTGGCGCGACTCGACGACCTCGCCCACCGTGCCGCCGATCATGACCTGGTCGAGCGGCTGCGGCTGGGCGTAGCTCTTGCCTTCGTTCATGCGCCCGCGCATGTAGGGGTCCAGGCTCAGGTAGTGGTGGCGCACCAGCACCTGGCCGTCGGCCAGGGCCGGGACCGGCACTTCGACGAGGCGGAAGTTCGCCGCGCTGGGTTCGCCCTGGGGGCGCGAGGCGAGGAGGATCTGCTGGTTCTGGGTCATGGTGTCAGTCCGTTCCGTTGAGGCGTTGGATGCGGCGCCCGCCGCCGACCGGCAGGCCCTTCATGTACTTGAAAGTTCCGGTCGCGTGGCCGACGAGCTGGCCCCCGGTGTCGTGCACCGAGCCCTCGCAGAAGGCGAGCGAGGCCGTCATGTGCAGCCGCCGGCCGGTCGCGACGAGCCGACCCTGGCCCGGGCGCATGAAGCTGGTCTTCATCTCGATCGTCACGACGCCCGGCTGCGGCTCGCCACCGGGTGCGAGCGGGCTGCGCGCGGCATGCGCCATCGCGACGTCGAGCAGCGTCATCGTGACGCCGCCGTGGGCCACGCTCCACGAGTTCGTGAGTTCGTCGCGCAGCTCGAGGTGGATCTCCGACTCGCCCGGGTCGAAGCGCTGCAGCTCCATGCCGAGCAGTTCGACGAAAGGGATGCGGACCTTGAATTCCATGCTCGATGCGTGCCGGTTCAGGCGCCGGCATGCACGGCGCTGACGCCGCCGTCGACGGCGAGGATCTGGCCGGTGATGTGCTTGCCGGCGGCGCTGGCGAAGAGCAGCGCGGCGCCCTTCAGGTCGTCGTCGTCGCCGATGCGGCGCAGCGGCGCGGCGCGCGCGAGCTTGTCGACGCCGATGGCCGCGAGCACGCCCTTGGTCATCTTGCTCGGGAAGAAGCCCGGCGCGATCGCGTTGACGGTGATGCCGTACGGCCCCCATTCGCCGGCCAGCGTGCGCGTGAAGTTGACGACCGCGCCCTTGCTCGTGCCGTAGGCGATGAACTTCATCTCAAGGCTGCCGGCGAGGCCGGCGATCGACGCGACGTTGATGATGCGGCCGCTCCTGTTCGGGATCATGCTCGCCTTGGCCACCGCCTGCGAGAACAGGAAGACGCTGCGGACGTTCAGGTTCATCACCTTGTCCCAGGCCTCGAGCGGGTGGTCCTCGGCCGGCGCACCCCAGGTCGCGCCGGCGTTGTTGACGAGGATGTCGATGCGGCCCAGGCGCTGCATCGCCTCGTCGACAACGTGCTGCACCTGCGCCGGATCGCTCGCGTCGCCGGCGACCCAGCGTGCGTCGATGCCCTTGGCCTGCAGGTCGGCGACGGCCTCTTCCAGGTCGGCGGCCTTGCGCGAGGTGAGCAGGATCTTCGCGCCGGCCTCGCCCAGCGCCTCGGCGATCTGCAGGCCCAGGCCGCGCGAGCCGCCGGTGACGAGCGCGGTCTTGCCGCCGAGGTCGAAGAGCTTGGCGATCGGTGTGCTCATGGTGTCGGTCGTTTCGTTGAGGTGGAGGAGGCGGGAGGCTCGTGCATGCGCGAGCGCACCCAGATCAGCACGGCGCCGACCCCGGCCGCGATCGCGCCGACGGTGACGAGCGCCGCGCCGATCGGAACGTGCTCGCGCAGCACGAAGATGCCCAGGCAGACCACGAGCAGCCCGCCGTAGATCAGCGTCCAGATCAGCCTTTCGAGCGCTTGCGTCGTCATGGTCAGAAGGCGTCCTCGGCGAGGGTCCGGCAGACGTCGTTGCGGCTCGCGACGACCGCGAGCCAGGCGTCGACCTTGGGCAGCTCGTAGGCGAAGAAGTAGCGCATCGCGCCGAGCTTGCCCGCGCGCAGCGTGCCGGCCGCGCGCTCGGCGGCGAGCGCGACGTCGAGCCAGATCCAGGCGAGCACGACGTGCCCGAAGGCCTGCAGGTAGGGCGTCGCGTTGGCCAGCGCCTCCTCGGGCACGCCGGTGGCCCAGGCCGACTTGGTCGCCGCACCCAGCCTTTGCAGCGCGCCGGCGAGCAGGTTCGCCGGCTCGGCCAGGCCGCCGACGTGACCGGCGCGCTCGACCGTGGCGCCGATGCGCGTGGCGAGCAGCTTCAGGCCGGCGCCGCCGTCCATCACCACCTTGCGGCCGAGCAGGTCCAGCGCCTGGATGCCGTGCGTGATGCCGTGCGTGCCCTCGTGGATCATGTTCAGGCGGTTGTCGCGCCAGTACTGCTCGACCATGAAGTCGCGCGTGTAGCCGTAACCGCCGTGGATCTGGATCGCGAGCGAGTTCGCCTCGAGGCACCATTCGCTGGGCCAGCTCTTCGCGATCGGCGTCAGCACCTCGAGCAGCAACCCGGCGTCGCGGGCCGCCGCCGCGTCGCCGGTGTTGAGCTCGTCGACGAGGCGCGCGCAGTAGAGCTCGAGCGCGAGGCCGCCCTCGACGTAGCTCTTCTGCGCCAGCAGCATGCGGCGCACGTCGGCGTGCCGGATGATCGGCACCTGCGGCTGCGATGCGTCCTTGCCCTCGGGCCGGATCGAGCGGCCCTGCGGCCGCTGTTTCGCGTAGTCGAGACTGGCCTCGTAGCCCGCGTAGCCCAGCATCACCGCGCCGAGGCCGACGCCGATGCGCGCCTCGTTCATCATGTGGAACATGCAGCGCAGCCCATCGCCGGGCCGGCCGACGAGGTAGCCCACGGCGCCGGCTCCGGCGCCGTTGAGTCCCCCACCGGACTGCCCGCGCACCGGGTAGCGGCCCTCGCCGAAGTTGAGCAGCGTGTTCGTCGTGCCGCGGTAGCCGAGCTTGTGGTTCAGCCCGGCCAGGGCGACGTCGTTGCGCTCGCCAGTGAGTTCGCCGCGCTCATCGACCAGCCGCTTGGGCACGATGAACAGCGAGATGCCCTTCGTGCCCGGGATCGGCTTGCCGTCGGGCCCGGGGATCTTGGCCAGCACGAGGTGGACGATGTTCTCGGTGATCTCGTGCTCGCCGCCGGAGATCCACATCTTGTTGCCGCGCAGCCGGTAGCGCGGACCGAGCGGGTCGGCCTCGAAGCCTTCGCCGTCCGGCGTCGCGCGCGTGGCCACGTCGGACAGCGACGAGCCGGCCTGCGGCTCGCTCAGGCACATCGTGCCGAACCAGCGGCCAGCGAACTCGGCCTTCGCGAACACCTCGGCCATGCGCCATCAGCAGCCGCGCGTTGCCGCTGGTCAGCATCGCGTAGCCGCCCATCGCGACGCTGGCCTTGCTGAAGAAGGCCTTCGCCGCCATCTCGACGACACACGGCAGCTGCATGCCGCCGACCTCGTAGTCCTGCGCCGCGGCGAGCATGCCCGACTCGACGTAGGCCGCCATCGCCTCGTGCGTCGCCGCCGGCAGCAGGACGCGCTCGCCGTCGGCATCCGAAACGAGCTGCGGCTCCTGCGTGTCGGCGAGCCGGTTGAAGGGTGCGAACTTCTCGCGTGCGATGCGCTCGCAGGTGTCGAGCACCGCAGCGAAGGTCTCGGCCGAATGGTCGGCGAAGCGCGGCCGCGCGAGCAGCGCCGGCAGGTCCAGCCAGTCGTCGAGCAGGAAGTCGAGGGTCGCGCGCATCGGTTCAGGTCCGGGCCGTGGCCGCCACCGTTGCCGACGCCTTCACCGCCCGCATGCGCGTCACAGCACCTCGAACACGCCTGCCGCGCCCATGCCGCCACCGATGCACATCGTGACGCAGACCTTCTTCGCGCCGCGGCGCCTGCCTTCGATGAGCGCGTGGCCGGTCAGGCGCTGGCCGCTGACGCCGTAAGGGTGGCCGACGGCGATCGCACCGCCGTTGACGTTGAGCCGGTCCATCGGGATGCCGAGCTTGTCGGCGCAGTACAGCACCTGCACGGCGAAGGCCTCGTTGAGCTCCCACAGGTCGATGTCGGCCACCGTCAGCCCGAGGCGCCTGAGCACCTTGGGCACGGCGAAGACCGGGCCGATGCCCATCTCGTCGGGCTCGCAGCCGGCGACCGCGAAGCCGAGGAAGCGGCCGAGCGGCTTGAGCCCCTTCTGCTGCGCGTAGGTCTCGCTGACGACGACGCAGGCGCCAGCGCCGTCGCTGAACTGGCTCGCGTTGCCGGCCGTGACCACGCCGCCGGGCAGCGCCGAGCGGATGTCCTTGATGCCCTCGTAGGTCGTGCCCGGGCGCAGGCCCTCGTCCTGGCTGATCGTGACTTCCTTGCTGCGCAGCCCGAGCACCGCGTCGGCGACGCCGGCGGTCACGGTGACCGGAACGATCTCGTCCTTGAACAGCCCTGCCTCCTGCGCGGCGCAGGCCTTTTGCTGGCTCGCGGCGCCGTAGCGGTCCATCCGTTCCTTCGCGATGCCGTAGCGCTTGGCCACCTGCTCGGCGGTCTGCAGCATGCTCCAGTAGATCTCGGGCTTGATCTTCTGCAGCGCGGGGTCGATCAGCATGTGCTGGTTCATCTCCTGCTGCACGCAGGAGATGCTCTCGACGCCACCGGCGACATAGACCTCGCCCTCGCCGGCGATGACGCGCTGCGCGGCCATCGCGATCGTCTGCAGCCCGCTGGAGCAGAAGCGGTTGACCGTGACGCCGCCGACCGTGATCGGCAGCCCGGCCTTGAGCGCGATCTGGCGCGCGATGTTCATGCCGGTCGCGCCCTCGGGGTTGGCGCAGCCCATCAGCACGTCCTCGATCGCGCCGGGGTCGACGCCGGCGCGCTCGACCGCCGCCTTGACGGCGAAGCCGCCCAGCGTCGCGCCATGGGTCATGTTGAAGGCGCCCTTCCAGCTCTTGGCCAGGGGTGTGCGCGCGGTGGAGACGATGACGGCTTGGCTCATGGTGATTCCTTCAGCTCAGGAGAACGACTTGCCTTCGGCGGCCAGCCGGGCCAGCAGCGGCGCGGGCTGCCAGAACGAGGCGTCGTCGTGCGGGTTGCGCGCGAACTGCTTCATCGTCTGGACGACGTTGAACAGCCCCTGCGTGTCGGCGTAGCACATCGGGCCGCCGCGCCAGAGCGGGAAGCCGTAGCCGGTGAGGTAGACCATGTCGATGTCGCTGGCCTTGCTCGCGATGCCTTCCTCGAGGATCTTCGCGCCTTCGTTGACGAGCGAATAGACGAGCCGGTGCACGATCTCGTCGTCGCTGATCTTGCGCGGCGTGATGCCCAGGGTCTTGCGGTGGTCCTCGATCATCTTGACGACGACGTCGGACGGGATCGCGTCGCGCTTGCCCGGCGCGTAGTCGTACCAGCCGGCGCCGGTCTTCTGGCCATAGCGGCCCATCTCGCACAGCAGGTCGGCGGTCTTGCTGTAGCGCATGCCGGGCTTCTCGAGATAGCGGCGCTTGCGGATCGCCCAGCCGATGTCGTTGCCGGCGAGGTCGCCCATGCGGAACGGGCCCATCGCGAAGCCGAACTTCTCGATCGCACGGTCCACCTGCTGCGGCGTGCAGCCTTCCTCGAGCAGGAAGCCGGCCTGGCGGCTGTACTGCTCGATCATCCGGTTGCCGATGAAGCCGTCGCACACGCCCGACACCACCGCCGTCTTGCGGATCTTCTTCGCCAGCTGCATCACGGTGGCGAGCACGTCCTTCGCGGTCTTCTCGCCGCGCACGACCTCGAGCAGCTTCATCACGTTGGCCGGGCTGAAGAAGTGCATGCCGACCACGTCCTGTGGACGCTTCGTGAACGACGCGATCTTGTTGACGTCCAGCGTGCTCGTGTTGCTCGCCAGGATCGCGCCTGGTTTGATCACTTCGTCCAGCGTCTTGAACACCTTTTCCTTGACGCCCATCTCCTCGAAGACGGCCTCGATCACGAGGTCGGCATCCTTGATCGCGTCGTACTCGAGCGTGGTGCTCAGCAGCGCCATGCGCTGCGCGTACTTGTCGGCCTTGAGCTTGCCCTTCTTGACCTGGTTCTCGTAGTTCTTGCGGATCGTCGCGACGCCGCGGTCCAGCGCCTCCTGCTGGGTCTCGAGGATCGTCACCGGGATGCCGGCGTTGAGGAAGTTCATGCTGATGCCGCCGCCCATCGTGCCGGCGCCGATCACGGCCACCTTGGCGATCGCGCGCGTGGGCGTGTCCTCGGGCACGTCGGGGATCTTGCTCGCTGCGCGCTCGGCGAAGAACGCATGACGCAGCGCCTTGCACTCCGGCGTCAGCATCAAGGCCATGAAGACCTCGCGCTCGTAGACCATGCCGTCGTCGAACTTGCGCCGCACCGAGGCCTCGACCGCGTCGACGCACTTGGCCGGCGCGGGGAAGTTCTTCGCCATGCCCTTGACCATGTTGCGCGCGAACTGGAAGTAGGCGTCGGGGTTCGGGTGCGTGGCCTTGAGGTCGCGCACCAGCGGCAGCGGCCCGCCCTTGGCGGCGACCTCGGCGGCGAAGGCCAGCGCGCCGGCGAGCAGGTCGCCGTCGACGATGCGGTCGAACAGCTTCTGGCCCGGCAGCCCGGCGAGCACCTCGCTCTTCACCGGCTCGCCGCTGACGATCATGTTCAGCGCGGTCTCGACGCCGAGCACGCGCGGCAGCCGCTGCGTGCCGCCGGCGCCCGGGATCAGGCCGATCTTGACCTCGGGCAGCGCCACGTTCGCCCCCGGCGCAGCGACGCGGTAATGGCAGCCCAGCGCGAGCTCCAGACCGCCGCCCATGCAGATGCCGTGCACCGCGGCGACGACCGGCTTGGTGCTGGCCTCGAGCTGGCGGATCAGCGACAGCAGGTTCGGCTCGGCCACCGCCTTCGGGCTGCCGAACTCCTTGATGTCGGCGCCGCCGGAGAAGGCACGGCCGGCGCCGGTGACGACGATCGCGGCGACCGCGTCGTCGGCCAGCGCACGCTCGATGCCGGCGCTGAACTCGCGCCGAGTGTCGTAGCCCAGGCCGTTGACCGGCGGGTTGTCGAGCGTGATGACGGCGACCTTGCCGCGCAATTCATAGCTGGCGCCCATGGCGACTCCTCTGGCGTGGATGGCAAATAGAACGGTCGTTCGATTCTAGGCGTCGAAAAAGGCCGGTCCGTGTCGCTGGCGTGACATGGCCGGCCGCTTTCGCCGCAGCGGGTGGCCCGAAAGCTTAAACCTCCAGCCACTCCTTGCGTATATCCGCGTTCGTGCGCAGGTCGGTCGGCGTGCCCTCGAAGACGATCTGGCCGTGGCCCATCACCAGGCAGCGCTGCGAGACCTCGAGCGCGATCGTCAGCTTCTGCTCGACGAGCAGCACCGCGATGCCGCGCCGCTGCAGCTCGCGCAGGTACTCGGCAACCTGCTCGACGATCTTCGGCGCCAGGCCTTCGGTGGGCTCGTCGATCATGATCAGCTCGGGGTCGCCCATCAGCGTGCGGCACAGCGTCAGCATCTGCTGCTCGCCGCCGGACAGGAAGCCGGCTTCGGTGTGCTGGCGCTCCTTCAGGCGCGGGAACATCGCGTACATCTCGTCGAAGCTCCAGCGCGCCGCCTTGCCACCGCGCTTCACGCGCTTGCGGCCGAGCACCAGGTTCTGGTGCACGGTGAGGTTCGGGAAGATGTCGCGGTTCTCGGGCACGTAGCCGATGCCACGGTGCGCGATCTCGAACGCCGGCCGGCCCAGGATCGCCTCGCCCTGCCAGGTGATGGCACCCTGGCCCTGGACCAGGCCCATGATCGTCTTGACGGTGGTCGAGCGCCCGGAGCCGTTGCGCCCGAGCAGCGCGACGATCTCGCCCGCGCCGACGCCCAGGTCGACCCCGTGCAGCACATGGCTCTTGCCGTAGAACGCGTGGACGTCGGTGAGTTGCAGCATCTCAATGCCCCGCTGCGGCGGCCTGCGCGTCGGCCAGCACCGAACCCAGGTAGGCCTCCTGCACGCGCGCGTTGGCGCGCACCGCAGCCGGCTCGTCGAACGCGATCACCTCGCCGTAGACGAGCACCGCGATCTTGTCCGCAAGCCCGAAGACGACGCCCATGTCGTGCTCCACCGTGAGCAGCGTCTTGCCGACCGTGACGTCGCGGATCAGGTTCACGAAGCTCCCGGTCTCGCTCTTGCTCATGCCCGCGGTCGGCTCGTCGAGCAGGATTACGCCGGCACCGCCGGCGATCGTGATGCCGATCTCGAGCGCGCGCTGCTCGGCGTAGGTCAGGTTCATCGCCAGCACGTCGCGCCGGCGGTCGAGCTTGATCATCGCCAGCACCTCCTCGGCGCGCTCGTTCGCGTCGCGCAGGTCGGCCAGGAACTTCCAGAAGCTGTACCTGTAGCCCAGGCTCCAGAGCACCGCGCAGCGCAGGTTCTCGAACACCGACAGGCGCGTGAACAGGTTGCTGACCTGGAAGCTGCGCGCGAGACCGCGTCGGTTGATCTCGAACGGGCTCAGCCCGGTGATGGCCCGGCCGTCGAGCAGGATCTCGCCCGAGGTCGGGCCGAAGCGGCCGCTGATGAGGTTGAACAAGGTGCTCTTGCCGGCGCCGTTGGGGCCGATGATCGCGACGCGCTCGCCGGGCTGCACCGCCAGGCTCGCGCCGCGGATGATCTCGGTGCGGCCGAAGCTCTTGCGCACGTCGCGCAGTTCGAGTGCAGCTCTCATGACGCGCCCTCCGCGCGCTGCGTCTCGGCCTCGATCTCCTGCTGGATCGCTCCCCACTGGCGCGCGAACTCCCGCCGCACGAGTTCGAACAACAGCACGCCGGTGACCAGCACCAGCGCGGCGCCGAACCAGGTGTCGAGCGCGTGCGTGTCCAGCCGCGCGCCGAGGAAGCGCATCGTCGGGCCCATCGATTCGTTGAGCTGCAGGTGGTAGACCATCTCGATCATCAGCCCCGAGCCGAGCAGCACCGCCAGCGCGGTGCCGGCTAGCGCGAGGTAGGACGCCGCGATCCGGCGCAGCCTGCCCGTCGCGGCCAGGCGCAGGTTCATCATGATCAGGCTAGCGATGCCGCCCGGCGCATAGATCACCATCAGCAGGAACGCCAGCCCCAGGTAGAGCAGCCAGGCCTGCGACAGCTCGGACAGCAGCACACCGGCGAGCACGAGCAGCACCGCGCCGATGATCGGGCCGAAGAAGAAGCCCGCACCGCCGAGGAAGGTGAACAGCAGGTAGGCGCCCGAGCGCGACGCGCCGACGACCTCCGAGGTGACGATCTCGAAGTTCAGCGCGACCAGGCCGCCGGCGATGCCCATGAAGAAGCCCGACGCGACGAAGGCCAGGTAGCGCACGCGCTGCGTGCTGTAGCCGATGAACTCGACGCGTTCGGGGTTGTCGCGCACCGCGTTCAGCATGCGCCCGAGCGGCGTGCGCGTGAAGGCGAACATCAGTGCGGTGGCGACGAAGCAGTAGGCCGCGATCAGGTAGTAGACCTGGATCTGCGGCCCGAAGCTGATGCCCATCCGGGTCGGCCCGGAGACCCGATTGCCGCTGATGCCGCCCTCGCCGCCGAAGAAGCCGGGGAACATCAGCGACATCGCCGAGACCAGCTCGCCGATGCCCAGCGTGATCATCGCGAACGTGGTGCCGGCCTTCTTCGTCGTCACGTAGCCCAGCAGCGCGGCAACCGCGAGCGAACCGAGCCCGCCGACGAGCGGGACCAGGCTGACCGGCAGCGCGAGCGAGCCGTCCGAGATCTTGTTCAGCGCATGGATCGCGAAGAACGCGCCCAGCCCCGAGTAGACCGCGTGGCCGAAGCTCAGCATGCCGCCCTGGCCGAGCAGCATGTTGAAGGCCAGGCAGGCGATGATCGCGATGCCCATCTGCGACAGCAGCGTCAGCGACAGGCTGCTCGTGAACAGCAGCGGCGCCACCAGCAGCGCCAGCGCGTACAGGCCCCAGACGAGCCATCGGCCGGCGTTGAAGCGGGGGCGGCGGTCGCCCCCGGGGTTGAAGGGGTCGGGCGCCATCCTCAGCCTTCCAGGGCGAAGCACCGCGGGACGCGGTGCCTCTTCGTCACGCATTGGCCAAGACGCAGGTCTTGTCTCGTGTCCACCCTCAGCCCTCGCGCTTGCCGAGCAGGCCCTTGGGGCGCAGGATCAGCATCACCACCAGCAGCAGGTAGGGCAGGATCGCCGCGACCTGCGAGATCTTCACGCTCCACACCGCGTAGCCGAAGCTGTCGGGCGTGACGCTCAGATGCAGCCGCGCGAACAGGTCGACGAGCGAGCTGTCGCTGCCGACCGCGAACGAGTCCATCACGCCGAGCAGCAGCGAGGCGATGAATGCGCCGGCCAGCGAGCCCATGCCGCCGATCACGATGACGGCGAAGACGACGGCGCCGACCGCGAGCGCCATCGACGGCTCGGTGACGCGCAGCGCGCCGCCGATCACGCCGGCGAGCGCCGCGAGTGCAGAGCCGCCGCCGAAGACGAGCATGAACACGCGCGGCACGTTGTGGCCGAGCGACTCGACCATTTCCGGGTGCGTCAGCGCGGCCTGGATCACCAGGCCGATGCGCGTGCGCGTCAGCAGCAGCCACACCGCCACCAGCATCAGCAACGCAACCCCCATGCCGAAGGCGCGGAACGCCGGGAAGGTGGTGCAGATCGAGTCGGCCGCCTGGCACACCACCGGCGGCGCGCCCCAGGCCAGCGAGAGCCCGGCCCTGGCCTCGATGATCGTGAACAGCGGCCCGCGCATCGACGCGGGCGGCTGGAAGTCCAGTGCCTGGCGGCCCCAGACCAGCTGCACGAGCTCGAGGATGATGTAGCTCAGCCCGAAGGTCACCAGCAGCTCGGGCACGTGGCCGTACTTGTGCACCTTGCGCAGCGCGAAGCGTTCGAACGCGGCGCCGGCCGCGCCGACGATCGGCGGCGCGAGCAGCAGCCCCCACCAGAAGCCGGCGACGACGCTGATCGAGTACGCGACGTAGGCCCCGAGCATGTAGAAGCTGGCGTGGGCGAAGTTCAGCACGCCCATCATGCTGAAGATCAGCGTCAGCCCGGACGCGACCATGAAAAGCAGCAGCCCGAGCGAGAGCCCGTTGAGCAGGGAGATGAGGTAGTAGGAAGCGTCCATCCGGGCCAAGGGCCGGCATTGCACCGGCGAGAAAGCCACGCAGCGCCGCACGGCGGCGCCGCATGGCGCGGGTCTCAGGACAGGTGCCGGTTCAGGGCCGCTTCATCTGGCACGAGGTCGGCGTGCTCGCGACGTAGGCCGGGATCTCCTTGACCATCTGGAAGTTGTAGCCGGTGTTCTCGACCGAGTAAGGGTGCGCGGCGTCGGCCTTGCGCCATTCGGCGATGTACAGCGGCATCTGCAGCTGATGGTCGCTCTTGCGCATCTCGAACTCGCCGCCCGAGAAGCCCTTGAACTGCAGGCCTTCCATCGCCTGCGCGACCTTCAGCGGCTCGGTCGACTTGGCCTTGGCCATGCCGTCGACGAGCATCGCGATGCCGTTGTAGGTGGCGTAGGTGTACCAGTCGTCGTTGAACTGCTTCTTGAACTCGCCCTCGAGCTTGGCCACGCCGGGCATGCTGGTGTAGCCGTAGGCCACCATGCGCACCTTGCCGCCGACGCCGCTGGCCAGTGCGGTGGGCGTGCCGCTGACGCCCGCGTAGTAGGTGTAGAAGCTGGCGTTCAGGCCGGCATCGTGCGCGGCCTTGATGAGCAGCGTCAGGTCCTGGCCCCAGTTGCCGGTGACCACCGAATCGGCGCCCGAGGCCTTGATCTTGGCGACGTAGGGCGCGAAGTCCTTGACCTGGCCGATCGGGTGCAGGTCGTCGCCGACGATCTGGATGTCCGGGCGCTTGCGCTTGATGTCTTCCTTGAAGTAGCGCGACACCTGCTGCCCGTGCGAATAGTTCTGGCCGATGATGTAGACCTTCTTGATCTCCGGCTGGTCCTTCATGAAGCTGGTCAGCGCCTCCATCTTCATCGAGGTGTCGGCGTCGAGCCGGAAATGCCAGAACGAGCAGCGGCTGTTCGTCAGGTCGGGGTCGACCGCGGCGTAGTTGAGGTAGACCACCTCCTTGCCCGGATTGCGCGCGTTGTACTTCGTCACCGCGTCCTCGATCGCCGCCGCGGCGCCCGAGCCATTGCCCTGGACGACGTAGTGGATGCCCTGGTCGATCGCGGCGGTGAGCGCGTTCAGGCTCTCCTGTGGCGACGCCTTGTTGTCGAAGGGCACGATCTTGAAGGTCACGCCGGCGGCGTTCTTCGCGAAATGCTCGGCCATGAACTGCCAGCTCTTGAGCTGGTTCTGGCCGACGTTGGCGAACGGCCCCGACAGCGGATCGATGAAGGCGATCTTGACGGTCTGGCCGGCCTGCGCGAAGGCCAGCCCCGAGGCCAGCGCCAGCGACGCGGCGATCGGCAGCCCGAAGAGGCGGTAGGTGAATTTCATGGTTTTGTCTCCAAAGGATCGATGACGCCGGCGGAAGGTAGCGGAAGAGCATGCCCCTTGGGTTCAGGGACTACCCCGAAGGCTTGTCGCGGCCGGGACAGGGCCGCAGAGACCCTCGCGCGACCACAGCCACCGGCGAGCGCCGACAATCACCCCAAAATGAGCATGTTCAAGAAGATGCCACTGCAGTCGCCACACGACCACGACGACGCGCGCTACCCGGTTCGCAAGACCGACGCCGAATGGCGTGCCGAGCTCGATCCGATGCAGTACCAGGTGGCGCGCCACGCCGCGACCGAGCGTGCCTTCACCGGCAAGTACTGGGATCATTTCGCCGACGGGCGCTACCTCTGCGTCGGCTGCGGCACGCCGCTGTTCGAATCGGGGACCAAGTTCGACGCCGGCTGCGGCTGGCCGAGCTACTGGGCGCCGATCAACAGCGAGGTGATCGAGGAGGTGCGCGACGCCAGCCACGGCATGGTCCGCGTCGAGGTGCGCTGCAGGAACTGCGGCACGCACCTGGGCCATGTCTTCCCGGACGGGCCGCAGCCGACCGGCGAGCGCTACTGCATCAATTCGGCGGCAATCGCCTTCCAGCCCATTCAGCCCGACGCCGAGCCCGGCGCTTGACGGGCTGCGCGGTCGGGCCGGCTGGGCGCCCTGGCCGACCCGGCACAATCAGGCCCATGTCGCCCGACCCTGCCCAGCCCCGCGCATGAAGTTCCTGTTCGACTTCCTGCCCATCGCCCTGTTCTTCGGCTGCTTCAAGTACGCCGAGAACCACAAAGACTGGGCGGCCGCGTTCGCGACCCAGCATTTCGGCTTCATGGTCTCGGGCGGCAGCGTCGGCGCCCAGCAGGCGCCGGTGCTGCTCGCGACCGTCGTCGTGATCGTCGCGACGCTGGCCCAGGTGGCCTGGCTCAAGCTGCGCGGGCGCAAGGTCGACACGATGCTCTGGGTCAGCCTGGTGCTCGTCGTCGTGCTCGGCGGGCTGACGATCTGGTTCCACAACGAGACCTTCATCAAGTGGAAGCCCAGCGTGCTGTACTGGGCGATGGGCACCGCGCTGTGGCTGAGCCCGCTGCTGGCGGGCAAGAACCTGCTCAAGGTGATGCTCGGCGAGCAGCTCCAGCTGCCGGCCAAGGTCTGGCACCGGCTCAACTTCGCCTGGGTCGCTTTCTTCGCCGGCATGGGCCTGCTCAACCTTTGGGTCGCCTACAGCTTCAGCACCGACGCCTGGGTCAACTTCAAGCTCTTCGGCGGCATCGGCCTGATGCTCGTCTTCACGATCGCGCAAGGCCTGTACCTGAGCCGGCACATCGACGAGACGCCGCGCGCCGAAGGCGAGCCGCCGCAGCACACGCCATGAAGGTCGACGCCGCGACGATCGAGGCCGCGCTGCGCGCCGGCCTGGACCCCTCGTTTCTGAGCGTCGAGGACGACAGCCAGCGCCATGTCGGCCATGCCGGCGCGCGCGAGGGCGGCCACTACACGGTGCGCGTGCGCAGCGCCCGCTTTACCGGGCTGACACCGATCGCGCGACACCGCCTCGTGTATGATCTTCTGGGCCCGTTGATGGTGCGCGGAATCCACGCGCTGGCCATCGAGGCGCGGGCTCCCGAAGACGCTTGAAGCCACCGCCGCCGCCCAAGGCGCGCCCCTCGTCGCAGCGACATCGCCTCGGCGAACCCACCCGAAAGTCGAACCACCCATGAAGTCGAAGATCCTTGCCGCGTTCGCGGCGCTGGCGCTGGCCGCGCTCGCCCTGTCGGCCCAGGCGCAGAACATCGCGGTCGTCAACGGCAAGCCGGTGCCCACCGCGCGTGTCGACACGCTGCTCCAGCAGGCCGCGCGCGCCGGGCAGCCGGTGACGCCCGAGCTGCAGCAGCAGGCCCGCGACCAGGTCGTGCTGCGCGAGATCTTCACCCAGGCCGCCGAGAAGCAGGGCCTGGGCGCGACGCCGGAATACAAGGCGCAGATGGAGCTGGCGCGCCAGAGCATCCTGATCCGCGCGCTGTTCGACCAGTACGCGAAGAACCATCCGGTCAGCGACGCCGCGGCGCAGGCCGAGTACGACAAGTTCAAGGCCCAGGCCAGCGGCACCGAGTACCGCGCGAGCCACATCCTGGTCGACTCCGAGGCCGAGGCCAAGGCACTGATCGCCCAGATCGACGCCGGCGCCAGCTTCGAGAAGCTGGCCAAGGAGAAGTCCAAGGATGCCGGCTCCGGCGCCAAGGGCGGCGACCTCGACTTCGCCAAGCCCGAGGCCTACGTGCCCGAGTTCGCGCAGGCGCTCGTGAAGCTGAAGAAGGGCGAGATGACGCAGACCCCGGTGAAGACCCAGTTCGGCTGGCACATCATCAAGCTCGTCGACACCCGCGAGGCGCAGTTCCCGGCCTTCGACGACGTCAAGGCCCAGCTCAAGCAGCGCCTCGAACAGGCCCAGCTGCAGCAGTACCAGGAAGAGCTGCGCGCGAAGGCCAAGACCGACTACAAGTTCGGCGGCCAGTAAGCGTCCGCGCCGCGCGGGCACGACCGGGGCGCGCGCTTGAACCGGCTGCGCGCCCGGCCCGGCATCGGTGCCGCACTGCTCGCGGCGGCGCTGTTCGGCGCCGGCACGCCCGTCGCCAAGCAGCTTCTCGCCGCGGTCGGCCCGTGGATGCTGGCCGGGCTGCTCTACCTCGGCTCGGGCCTGGGCCTCACTCTGCTGCGCCGGGTCCGGCGCGCACCCGCGCTGCGCCTGCCGGCGCGCGAGCGGCTCTGGCTCGCCGGCGCGGTGCTTGCCGGCGGCGGCGTCGCGCCGGTGCTGCTGATGCTCGGGCTGACGCGCCTGCCGGCCTCGGGCGCGTCGCTGCTCCTCAACGCCGAGGGCGTGTTCACCGCACTGCTCGCCTGGTTCGCGTTCCGCGAGAACGTCGACCACCGCGTTGCCGTCGGGATGCTCGCGATCGTCGCCGGCGCGGCGCTGCTGAGCTGGCCCGGCGAAGCCCGCTTCGGCACCGCCTGGCCGGCGCTGGCAGTGCTCGGCGCCTGCCTGGCCTGGGCGCTGGACAACAACCTCACACGCAAGGTCGCGCTGAACGACGCCACCGCGATCGCCGCGGTCAAGGGCCTGGGCGCCGGCAGCGTGAATCTGGCGATCGCGCTCGCACTCGGCGACACGCTGCCCCCCTGGCCGGCACTGTCCGGGGCGCTCGTCCTCGGCTTCGCGGCCTACGGCGTCAGCCTGGCGTTGTTCGTCGTCGCGCTGCGCCACCTGGGCACGGCGCGCACCGGCGCGTACTTCTCGGTCGCGCCGTTCTTCGGCGCGCTGCTCGCGCTGCTCTGGCTCGGCGAACCGCCGAGCGCGCCGCTGCTCGGCGCCGGGGCGCTGATGGCGCTGGGCGTCTGGCTGCACCTGAGCGAGCGCCATGTCCACGAGCATGTGCACGAGGCGCTCGAGCATGAGCACGAGCACGAGCACGACGCCCACCACGCGCACGGGCACGACGAGGCGGCAACGCCCGTCCGCCACTCGCACCCGCACCGCCACGAGCCGCTGCGCCATTCGCACGCGCACTTTCCGGACGCGCACCACCGGCATCGGCATTGAACCCCGGCGCGGCGCGGTCGGTGCCGACGCGCCACGGGCACGGCGTCACCGGGACGCGCCGCCGCTCAGCCGGTGCTCCAGGTCCGCGGGCGCCGCATGCCGGCGATCCGGCAGGCCTGCGCGACGTAGCCGTAGGGAAAGAGCTCGAACAGGCGTTGCCGGCCCTGGCCGGGATGGCGCTGCGACAGATGCTTCATCGCGTGGCGCGCATCGGCGCAGATCTGGTGCTCCTGGTAGTAGTCACGCATGAAGCGGATCACGAACCAGTGGTCGTCGGTGAGCGTGATGCCTTGCGTGCGCGCCAGCTCGACGGCGAGCGACTCGTCCCAGGCGTCAGGGTCGACGAGGTAGCCCTCGTTGTCGAG
>MEGM01000019.1:53512-54865 GCA_001725505.1 Rubrivivax sp. SCN 70-15
GGCCGGGGCCCGCTCTGCCGCCACCCCCGCCGGGCCCGACGATGTCGGCCAGGGTGGCACCGTCGAGGGCGTCGAACCAGGCGCGCAGCGCGCCGTCGAGCAGCGTGCGCAGGCGGCAGTCCGGCGTCAGCGTGCACTGGTTGCGCCTTGCGTCGAAGCACTCGACGAGCCGGAAGTCGGTCTCCGACGCGCGCACGACGTCGCCGATGCCGATCTCGGCCGGCTCCTTCCCGAGCCGCAGCCCGCCGCCGCGGCCGCGCGTCGTCTCGAGCAGCCCCTGCCGCGCGAGCTCGTTGACGACCTTCATCAGGTGGTTCTTCGACAGGCCGTGATGATCGGCCAGCGCGGCGATCGTCACCCGCTCGTCGCGTCGTTCGGCGCAGTACATCAGCACGCGCAAGGTGTAGTCGGTGTACTCGGCGAGTCGCATGCGGGCCTCAAAGATGCGCCGACTTTATTGCTTTGATGGGCCCGGCGCAAGCCGCGGCGAATCCGGTACGCCGCTATGCTGGTTCGCACCGACCCCGCGCAGAGGAGCCCCGCTTGTCAGAACCCTACGACCTGATCGTCATCGGCGCCGGCTCGGGCGGCGTGGCCGCGTCGCGGCGCGCCGCCGCGCATGGCGCGCGCGTGCTCGTCGCCGAGGCCGACCGCGTCGGCGGCACCTGCGTCATCCGCGGCTGCGTGCCGAAGAAGCTGATGATGTACGCGGCCGGCTTCGCGCAGGCGCTGGAGGACGCACGCGGCTTCGGCTGGGTCGACATCGCCGGCCGCTTCGAGATGGCGCGCTGGGCCGACGCGAAGGCGGCCGAGACGGCGCGCCTCGAGGCGCTCTACGGCCGCCTGCTTGCCGACTCGGGCGTCGAGCTGGCGCGGGGCCGGGCGCGCCTCGTCGCCCCGGGCCAGGTCGCGCTGGGCGAGCGGATCCTGCACACGCGCCGTGTCCTCGTCGCCACGGGTGGCACGCCGGCGCACGACGCGCTGCCCGGTCTGGCGCAGGCGATGAGCTCGAACGAGCTGCTCGACCTGCGCGAGCTGCCGCAGACCTTGCTCGTCGTCGGCGGCGGCTACATCGCGGTCGAGTTCGCCAGCATCCTGGCTGGCCTCGGCAGCCGCGTCACGCTCGCGTTCCGCGACACGCACCCGCTGCGCGGCTTCGACGCCGACCTGCGCCACCGCCTCGCCGACGCGCTCGCTGCGCGCGGCATCACGCTGGCGGCCGGCGTCGCGCTGCAGTCGCTCGAGCGGCGCGACGACGGCTACGCGCTGCACCGCGCCGACGGCTCGGTGCTCGTCGCCGCAGCCGCGCTCAACGCGACCGGCCGGCATCCGAACACGGCCGGCCTCGGCCTC
>MEGM01000020.1:0-18233 GCA_001725505.1 Rubrivivax sp. SCN 70-15
CGTACGTCTCACATAATCGCGACCTCGGACTTTTTCGGCAAGGCCGGAGCCTGAGCTGGCGAACGGGCGCGACCATCCCGACGAGTTTGGCGGGCAGCGAGTCTCATCGCGCCAGGCCCAACGGAAACTGCTTGACTCTCGGATGCTCGTTCCGCCGGGTGCTCGAATCAATTGCGATGTCGGCAATCACTCAGCCTTGGCGCAACTGCACTCCGGGCACGTCAGCAAAACCTTCGACTGCGCGATGGCAGTCGCACGCGTTTGTGAAGCGCTGAGGGATGACCCGCGTCTGTCGCGGTCCTGACTTGCCAGGTACAAGACGCCGGCCGTGTCGACTCGAACCGCACGGTGGCCGTTTTCTTCTCGCAGTCGTCGAGTCGGACTTGACTCACGCGCGGCAACTTCTCCGGGGAGTCAGGCCTCGCCGCGTACAGCAAATAGGCCATACGGCACTCGGAGGCCGTCACTTGGCCCGCGCATTGATCTGGTCGTGCTTGGATCGCACGTCCGCCGGCCAGCGCGACTTGATCCACGACAACACAGCGACGATGTCCTCATCGCTCAGCCGACCGCGGTACACGGGCATCGCGGTGCGGTAGTTGGGATCCCCGGCTACAGCGGCCACGCCATCGCGGGTGATCCGGATCAGCGTCGCGTCCGGGTGATGCCAGGTATGACCGCTCGCATCGTGTGGCGGTGCGGGCAGCAGCCCATCGGGCCCGCGCTCGCGCCAGTTCGGCTGGCCTTCGAGGTTCGCGCCATGGCAGGAGGCGCACTGGGCGGCATAGAGCGTGGCGCCGCGGGCCGCCAGCCGCGCGTCGTCCGGGCGGAGTGCCATCGGCCCTGTCCCGCGGCCCGAATCGCCACCGCGCAGGATCCACCAGGCGCCGCCGCCAACCACCGCCAGGGCGAAGGCCACGGCAGCCATCGTGCTTGCCCTCTTCATGTCATGCCTCCAGATCTTGGGGAGCGGTCGTGCGTGAGCCCTCACGAGAACCACGCCTTGCCACCCGGGAGTGCGACATGGCCGCCGCATCGGCAGGCAGTCGCAGCCAGAACCGATTCATGCCGTCCGCCGAAGAGACGCCCACCGTGCCGCCATGCGCCTCGGCGATGGCCTTGACGATGGCCAGTCCAAGGCCCGCGCCCTCGCCTTCGCGATGTCGCGAAGGATCGACGCGGTAGAAGCGGTCGAACAGGTGCGGCAGATGGGTCGGATCGATGGCCGGACCGGGGTTCTCCACCTCGATGCATACCGCACCGCCATCGCCCACCAGCCGCACGACAACGGTTTCTCCCCTTGCCGTGTGGCGCAGCGCATTGCCCACCAGGTTGCTGATCGCTCGCTGCAGCATCCCGCGGTCGCCGCTGACGCTGGACACGCCGCCTTGCCCTGGATCCATCTGCAGCCCGACACCCGCCTCGTCGCCCCAGGCCTCGAAGTAGTCGAACACCGCCTGAACCTCGGCGTCGAGCTGTACCGCCGCCTTCTGCAGCCGCCGCTGTGGGTCCTCGGTCTGCGCCAGGAACAGCATGTCACCGATCATCTTGCGCATGCGGTCCAGCTCGTCCAGCCCGGTGTACAGCACCTCGCGGTAGGCTGCCGGCGGTCGCTCCTTGGACAGCGCGACCTGCGTCTGCGTCATCAGGTTGGTGACAGGCGTGCGCAGCTCGTGCGCGATGTCGGCCGAGAAGTGCGACAGACGCTTGAAGCTCGCCTCCAGCTGGTCCAGCATGGCGTTGAACGACGTCACCAAGGTGGACAGCTCGGTGGGCACGGACTGCGGGTCCAGCCGCAGGTCCAGGTTGTCCGACGTCACGCTGCGCATGCTGGCGCCGATGCGCCGGATCGGCGCATGGCCCCAGCGCACGGCAACGCACACGGCCAGCACCGCGAGCAGGGTGGCCGCCAGTGCGCCCCACCACAGGCCCCGCCGCAGCTGGGCCAGATAGTGATCGTGCGCGTCGGTCGACACCGCCACGAGCACACGGTAACCGTCCATTCTGACCACACCGCCCCGAAAGCTGTCCGCGCCGACCGCCCAGACTTCGAGACGCTCCGGCGCCAGCCGTGGCAACGGGTCGGCACGCCGTGCAACTGCGAGCAAGGCCTCCGGTGCCCGCGCGTAGAGCGGTCGATCGCCGGCGCCCAGGACCGCGAAGTACACCCCGTGGTGGCCGGCCACGGCCTGGCCCAGCCGATCGCGCAGGGCCGGGCTGCCGTCCCCTGGCCTCGGCTCGGCCAGCGCCTGGCTCAGGGATTCCGTCATCGCCTGCAGCTCGCCGAAGTCCATCTCCTCGAAATGCCCTTCGATCGAGCGCGACACCAGCCAGGCGCTGGCCGCGAAGACGGCCGACATCGTCAGGCTCACGACCAGCGTGATGCGCAGGGCCAGCGACCAAGGACGTCGGCGCGCGGCGTCAATCGGCATCGGGCAGGTCCAGCATGTAGCCCATGCCGCGCACGGTCTGGATCAGCTTGGGCTCGAAGTCGTCGTCGACCTTGGCGCGCAGGCGCCGGATGGCGACGTCGATGGCGTTGGAGTCGCTGTCGAAGTTCATGTCCCACACCTGCGACGCGATCAGCGAGCGCGGCAGCACCTCGCCGCGGCGGCGCATCAGCAGCTCCAGCAGCGCGAACTCCTTGGCCGTGAGCACCAGGCGCTTGCCCGCGCGGGTGGCCCTGCGCCGGGGCACGTCCACGACCAGGTCGGCCGCCTCCATGCGATCGGCCGTTGGCGCCGTGTTGCCACGCCGCAGCAGTGTGCGCACGCGGGCCAGCAGTTCCGAGAAGGCGAAGGGCTTGACCAGGTAGTCGTCGGCCCCCGCCTCCAGGCCCTTGACCCGGTCCTCGACGCCGTCGCGCGCCGTCAGGAACAGCACCGGCGTCTGGCGGCCAGCGTCGCGCAGCGACTTCAGGATGCGCCAGCCGTCGACGTCCGGGAGCATCACGTCCAGGATCAGCAGGTCGTGGTCGCCGGTCATCGCCTGATGGTGGCCGTCCAGCCCGTTGCGGGCCAGGTCGACGACGAAACCGGCCTCGCTGAGCCCCTGGCGCAGGTAGTCCGCCGTGATGGCTTCGTCCTCGACCACCAACAGTTTCATCGGGTCAGCCCCTCCATTTCGGCAGCCAGCGTAGTCGGCCATGGCTTTCCAACACATGACAGGACCATGACGTGATCGTAATGAAGGCGTCATGGCTTCGTTCGGCGCCGGTTTGCAGACTTCGGGCCGTTCCTGACCACCCACCGAAGCACCGCATGACCACTCGAACGTCTCTTGCTGCACTGCCCCGCCGCCGTTTTGTCCAGGGCCTGGCCGCCGGCGGCGTGCTGGCCGGCCTGTCGCCGCTGCTGACGCCGGCGCGCGCCGCCACCGACACCGTCGCACGCCACGCCACGCCGGTGCTGACCGGCACCGAGTTCAACCTCGAGGTGGCCGAGCTGCCCGCGAACTTCACCGGCGCGCCGCGCATGGCGACCGCCATCAACGGCTCGATCCCGGCGCCCACGCTGCGCTGGCGCGAAGGTGACGAGGTCACGATCCGTGTCACCAACCGCCTTCGCGAAGCCACCTCGATCCACTGGCACGGGATCATCCTGCCGTTCCAGATGGACGGCGTGCCGGGCATCAGCTTTGCCGGCATCCCGCCGGGCGAGACTTTCACCTACCGCTTCAGGGTCGAGCAGAGCGGCACGTTCTGGTACCACTCGCACTCGGGCATGCAGGAGCAGACGGGCATGTACGGTGCGATCGTCATCGAGCCCCGCGACGGCGGGGGCGTGCGCGCGCAGCGCGACCACGTCGTGCTGTTGTCGGACTGGACCGACGACGACCCGATGCGCGTGCTTCACAAGCTCAAGGCCCAGGGCGACTACTACAACCTGAACGAGCCGACGGCGATGGATTTCTTCCGCGACGTCTCGGCCAATGGCCTGAGCGCAGCGCTCGACAAGCGGCGCATGTGGAACCAGATGCGCATGAGCCCGACCGACCTCGGCGACCTGTCGGCGCGCACGCTCACCTACCTGATGAACGGCACCACGCCGGCCGGCAACTGGACGGGCCTGTTCAAGCCCGGCGAGCGCGTGCGGCTGCGCTTCATCAACGGTGCGGCCAACACCTTCTACGACGTGCGCATCCCGGGCCTGAAGCTCACCGTCGTGCAGGCCGACGGCGTGAACGTCGATGCGGTGACGGTCGACGAGTTCCGCTTCGGCCCCGGCGAGACCTACGACGTGGTCGTGCAGCCCAAGGACGACGCCTACACGGTGTTCGCGCAGTCGATGGAGCGCACCGGCTACGCCCGCGGCACGCTGGCGGTGCGCGAGGGGCTGCAGGCCGCCGTGCCCCAGCTGGATCCGGTCACCTGGCTGACCATGGGCGACATGATGGGATCCATGGACCATGGCGCCATGGCCGGCATGGCCGGCATGGATGATTCCAAGATGCAGGGCATGCCCGGCATGAACCACGGCGCCATGCCCGGCATGGACCACTCGAAGATGCAGGGGATGGATCACGCTGCCATGGGGCATGGCGCCGCGCCGGCCAGCCCGCTGGCTCGCCCGAGCACGACTGCGCGCCACGCACGCACCGAGTACGGCCCCAGCGTCGACATGCGCGTAGACATGGCGCGAACCCGCCTCGACGACCCGGGCATCGGCCTGCGCGACAACGGGCGGCGCGTACTGACGCTGGCCGACCTGCACACCGTCGGCGGGCCGCTGGACCCGCGCGGCGCCGAGCGCGAACTCGAGCTGCACCTGACCGGCAACATGGAGCGCTACACCTGGTCCTTTGACGGCGTCGCGTTTGGGTCGTCGACGCCGGTGAGCCTGAACTACGGCGAACGCGTGCGGATCATCCTGCACAACGACACGATGATGACCCACCCGATGCACCTGCACGGTATGTGGAGCGAACTGGAGACGTCGGACGGCCAGTTCCAGGCGCGTCGCCACACGATTCCGATCCAGCCAGCGCAGCGCGTGAGCTTCCTCGTCACGGCCGACGCCATGGGGCGCTGGGCTTGGCACTGCCACCTGATGCTGCACATGGACGCCGGCATGTTCCGCGAGGTGGTCGTCGCATGAGCGAGGCCACGAATCGATCCGTCACCGGCTCCCCAATCACACAAGGACGACACTTGACCTTCCCCACGCCCCTGAAGATCGCCGCGCTGGTTGCCGCGATCGCCGCCGGCCCCGTCATGGCGCAATCGGCCGGTCACGCCGACCATGGCATTGACATGCCGACGGCGGCGTCTGCCGCGGCATCCACACCTGCAGCGGGCACGGTCGACCCGAAGCCGCCCGCGCCGATGGCGGGCATGGACCATGGCGAGATGAAGATGCAGGGCGGCTCGGCGCCGCCCGATGCCCGTGACCCGCATGCCTACTCCGGCGGACACACGCTCACCACCGGCCCCTACCTGATCTCCAAGGAGCGCCTGCTGCGCTTGGGCGATGAGCAGGGTTCAGGCTTCTTCCTGGCCGACCGGTTCGAAGCGCAGCGCAGTGACGGTCAGACCACCGGCGCGTACGACCTGATGGCGCGCTACGGCCGCGACTTCAACCGGCTGGTGATCAAGGCCGAGGGGGAGGTCGTCGGCGGCAAGCTCGAGGAGTCCCGCACGGAAGCTCTCTGGAGCCGGGCGCTCGCCACTTACTGGGACACCCAGCTCGGACTGCGCCACGACACCGGTCCGGGGCCAGCCCGCAACTGGCTGGCCTTCGGCATCGAGGGCTTGGCGCCGTACTGGTTCGAGGTCGATGCCACGGGCTATGTCGGTGACGGCGGCCGCACCGCCTTGCGTCTGAGCGCCGAGTACGAACTGCCGCTGACCCAGAAGCTGATCCTGCAGCCGCGCGTGGAACTGGCCGCCTACGGCAAGAGCGACCCGGCCAACGAGATCGGCAAGGGCCTTTCCAGCGTCAGCGCCGGCGTGCGCCTGCGCTACGAGTTCACGCGGCAGTTCGCGCCGTATGTCGGCGTCGAATGGGCCGGCCGCTTCGGCGAGACCGCCGACATCGCGCGGGCGGACGGCCGTCCCACGCGCGACACCCGCGTCGTGGCCGGCGTTCGCTTCTGGTTCTGACACGCTCCCACGTCCCTCAACCACCCGACCAACACCCTAGGACACGAACATGAATGCACGCACGATCAAACTCCTGCTGACCGCCACCCTCGCCGCGCCGCTGATGGCGCTGGCCGCAGGCGAGCACGGTGGCGGCCACGGCAGCACCATGGGCGACATGCACAAGGGCATGCCGGGCCACGACGCCATGGAGGCCCACGATTCCGCCGCCGGCAAGCCCGGCGACCCGGCCAAGGTGACGCGCACGGTGCCGGTGGAGATGGGCGACAACATGCGCTTCACGCCGTCGGAGATCAGCGTGAAAGCCGGCGAGACGATCCGCTTCTTCGTCGTCAACAAGGGCAAGATCGCCCACGAGATGGTCATCGGGTCCGCTGCCGAACTCGACGAGCACGCCGAGATGATGCGCAACATGCCTGGCATGAAGCACGCCGAGCCGAATCAGATCACGCTCGAGCCCGGAAAGCGCGGCGGCATCGTCTGGACCTTCGACAAGGCCGGCACCTTCGCCTTCGCCTGCCTGGTGCCGGGGCACAAGGAGGCCGGGATGGCGGGCAAGATCGCGGTCAACTGAAGGCCAGTGTCGCGCCGGGCCTGCGTGGCCTGGCGCGTGCCTGGCCACGCGCTGCCGTGCGCATCCTGATCGTCGAGGACGAGCGCCGCCTGGGCACCTACCTGCGCAAGGGCCTGACGGAGAGCGGCTACACCGTTGACGTCACCGACAACGGCGTCGACGGTGCCCATCTGGCCACCGAAGGCACGTACGACCTCGTCGTGCTCGACGTGATGCTGCCCGGCAAGGACGGCTTCGAGGTCCTGGCGGACTTGCGCGCACACCGGTCGGTGCCGGTCCTGATGCTGACGGCCCGCGACGCGGTCGAGGACCGGATCCGCGGGCTGACGGCCGGCGCCGACGACTACCTCGGCAAGCCTTTCTCGTTCGGCGAGTTACTGGCAAGGGTCCAGGCCCTGTTGCGCCGGGGCACCGGGCGGCGCGACATCGAGCCGACCGTCCTGCGCATGGCCGACCTGGAACTGGACCTGCCTCGCAGGCGGGCCCAGCGCGGCGGCCGGACCTTGCCGCTCACGGCCAAGGAGTTCAATCTGCTGGCCTTCTTCCTGCGCCGTCGCGGCGAGGTGCTGTCGCGCACAGAACTGGCCGAGCAGGTGTGGGACATCAACTTCGACAGCGACACCAATGTCGTCGATGTGGCCGTGAGGCGGCTGCGCATCAAGCTCGACGACCCGTTCGAGCGGCGGCTACTGCACACCGTGCGTGGCATGGGCTACGTGTTGGAGGAACGTGCGGTGTGAGCAGGCCCGCCCGGCCCCCGGCGGCCGCCAGATCGCCCTCGCTCGGCCGGCGCCTCTCGCTCTGGCTGGGGCTGCAGGGGCTGGCCGGCGCCCTCGCGGTGGCGGCCGCGGTCGTCGCCGTCAACGCGTGGACGCTCGACGCGCGCCAGACCGACCTGTTGAAGGTCAAGAGCGCGGTCGTCCGCCAGGAACTCGCCCGACCTGCGCCGGCCGGGGCCGCCCACGACCTGCAGCAGCATCTCGCCGGCTTCCTGGCTGGGCATGAGGCGATGTCGCTTTCCGTACGGGCGGCGACTGGCGAACTGCTGTTCGACTCCATGGCGGGCGCGGTCTCGCCCCCAGACGCCGGACCACTGCGGACCATCGCTTGGCGCGACCGCTGGCCCGGACCCACGGGTCGACCGGTCGATGTCGTGCTCGGCCTGGACATCGGCGCGGACGTCGCCCTGCTCCAACGGGTGGCATGGATCGTCATCGCGGCTTCGGTCGCCGCAGCGATGCTGTCGAGCGTGACCGGCTACGCGCTCGTGCGCCGCGGTCTGCGGCCGATCCGCGCGCTGTCCATCGCGCTCGCCGCGATGGCGCCGTCGCGGCCAGGTGTGCGCCTTTCCGACAGCGGTCAACCGGCCGAGCTGGTGCCGCTGATTCAGCACTTCAACGCCCTGCTGGCCCGCGCCGAAGAAGCCTTCCGACAGCTGGAGAGCTTCAATGCCGACGTGGCGCACGAATTGCGCACGCCCCTGACGACGCTGATCGGCAGCAGCGAGTTGGCGTTGCGTCGCAGCCGGGGTTTGGACGAACTGCGCGAGGTGATCGCCGGCAACCTCGAGGACCTGCGCCGGCTCGCCTTCATCGTCAACGACATGCTGTTCCTGTCGCGTGCGGACCGCGGCGCCCGTGCGCGACGAGCGCCGGTGCCCAGCCTCGCGGCGGCGCTCTCCGACGTCGTGCAGTTCCACGAACCTGGCCTGGACGAACGACAGGTCGCGCTCGTGGTCGAGGGCGATGGCCGCGGCGACTTCGACGTGGCCCTGCTGCAGCGCGCCGTCGCCAACCTGCTGAGCAACGCATCGCGTCATGCTTTGCCAGGGACGACAGTTCTCCTGTGCATCGAGCCGACGACGGACCGCGTGCGGCTGTCCGTCGTCAATCGGGGCGCGCCGATCGACGAGGCCTGCCTCCCCAGACTGTTCACGCGCTTCTATCGCGATGATCCGGCGCGCCAGCGCGCGGATGCCGCGCATCACGGACTGGGTCTGGCCATCGTTGCGGCCATCGCGCGCATGCATGGCGGCACCCCGTTTGCCATGTCACGCGACGGCCACAATGCGTTCGGCATCGAGTTGCCAACCGGTGAATACGTCGCTGGGGCCGCGGCTGTCGGCACACGCCGGTGACCCGAGGACACCGACACACGCACCACCTTCAACCACCTGGGAGAGATCGTTGTTCAAGCGTCCGCATCGTCTGATTGCGCTGGCCCTGGCCATGGGTGCCGGTACCGTGAGCGCCCATGACTTTCTTCTGCTGCCGTCGGCGTTCCGTGTCGATGGCACGCAACCAATCACTCTGCAGCCCACGGTGGCGTCGAGCTTCCCCACGCCGGAGATCGTCGTACCCGCCGATCGGACCGAGCGCCTGGCGGCCTTCGGCCCCGGCCAGCCGCAGCTGCGCATCACCGGGCCCGTCAACAAGGGGCTGCAGTTGGAGGTGTTCGGCGCCCAGGCCGGCATGTTGGTGGCCACGGCGAGCATCAAGCC
This sequence comes from Rubrivivax sp. SCN 70-15, assembly GCA_001725505.1. Classification (GTDB taxonomy): domain Bacteria; phylum Pseudomonadota; class Gammaproteobacteria; order Burkholderiales; family Burkholderiaceae_C; genus Rubrivivax. The sequence goes on from MEGM01000020.1 coordinate 9,175, forward strand.
GCGCGAGGTGGACTACGGCGAGGACCGCATCCCGCTGATCCTGGGTGAGTACCGCGTCGCACCCGCTGCCGCCGCCGCGGTCGAGGCGCTGCCGAGGCCGCGCACCTGGCAAGTGGTGTCGCGCCGCTTCGCCAAGGCCATGATGTGCGTGGCCGACTGCCGCGATCGGTCTGCAGCCGAGCGCCCGACGGGTGTGCCACTGGAGTTCGTTGCGGCCGAAGGTGCCAGCGGGACCTACGTCCTGCTGGCCGATGGCCTGCCGCTGGTGAAGTACTCGGTGGACCTGGTGGACCGGCAAGGCCATCGCGCGCATCTGGCCACCGACGAGCAAGGCCGGGTGGACCTCGGCAACGCCGCGCGCGGCCCGTCGCTGCTGTTTGCTGCGCGTCTGCAACCACCGGCCGGGGCCGGACGGTTTCTGCTCGACCTCGCCACCTTAGTGCTGGATCGTTGACGAGCGCCTGAGGCCCGCACCAGTGGTCCGGACCAGTCCTGCGTCGTCGCAGGACACTCAGTCCTTGACCGAGTTTCCATGCGTGGCATCAAGCAGGTATCCGGCACCTCGCAGCGTTCTCACGAGCTTCTTGGCATAGGGCCGGTCGACCTTAGCCCTGAGACGGCAGATCGCGACTTCGACCACGCGAGGATCCACGTCGGCCACGTCGCCCCAGACGGCGTCGACGACGTCCGCCCGCGACAGGACGTGCCCGGGGTTGCGCAACAGGGCGGCCAGCAGCTTGAACTCGAGCGCACTCAGATTCAGACGTACACCGCCCCGAGAAGCCGTTCGGCGTGTCGTGTCGACAACCAGATCGTCCAACGCGACACGACCGCCTGTTGCAGTTCCGGCGGCAAGCCCGCGGCGAAGGACGGTCCGCATGCGCACGACCAGTTCCTCGCAGGCGACCGACCCGTCCACGCAATCGTCGGCACCGGCTCGAAGGGCTGCCAGCCGTTCATAGGGAGCGCATGTGCCCGTGATCGCCAACACCGGCACCGCGAGCCGGCGCTTCAGTCGTTCCAGGGCTCGAACGCCTTCACGACCGAGTGGGGTCAGGTTGAGCATCACAAGGGCATACCCCCGCCCCGCCGGCCGCTGTTCGGCACGATGCAGGTCGCCCTCGGTTTCCACTTCAAGTCCCTGCGCCGCGAGACTTCGACAAAGTGCCGAAGCCGAACGAGTGTCCACGTCGACGATCAGGATGCGCAGCGCGCCGTCGTCCACGATGTCTTCGGCGGGAGACCGGGACAGCGTCATGCCGCCAGCGCTTGTCGCAGCGTGTCGCGTTCGTGAAAGGCCCATTTCGCACCACTGCGAAGCCGATCCAGCATGCTCGCGCTACCCCGAGCGAAGAAGAGGTCGTCGGCGACCGCATGGTGGGCGAGCCTTCGCCGCAGGCGCACGGTCCGCTGTCGCAGATCGCCCCCGAACGCACCACTGATCGGGCGCATCTGGCGCATCAGGCCCGCAGCCTCATGCAGGCGCGATAACGCACGGACCGTCAACGCCGGGATCGCACGCGGCGCTGCCAGCTTCGCCTGAACAACGAACGGATTCGGGCCGACCAGCAGTCCCCATCCGCGCACGCCCGAAGCAATGTCGACGCTCAGCGCCTCCAGACGCGTCAGGCCGAATTCGCGTGCAACTCGAAGCCTCCACGCCAGCCACGGATCGTCCCGATGGATGGCGTCAATCACCTCCTCGGCCAACGATTCGGGTCCTGACACTGGCAGAACCAGCGAGCGCAGGATGCTGCGTGCATGCCCATCACCCTGGCCCGCGGCTTCATGCAGCCAGTGAATGGCCCGTTCGTTGTCTTCGATCGTCGAAGCCGAACGCAGCAGGAGGGCCCCCAGAAGGCGTTGGGCCGACGGATCACCGATGGCCGCCGATTTCTCGAGGCAGAACCGAGCCATCTGAGGATTCGCGACCGAAGCACTAGGGTCGGAGTGCACGCGGTACAACAGCATCCAGGCCTCCCCGTAGCCTGCATCGGCCGCCCGCAGCAGGAGCGCAGCCCCCTTGCGCATGTTGGCGTGTTCGGTCAGCGACGAGGGCCGATCGGCAACCACATCCAGGCCGCACAGTGCGCGGCCCAGAAGTAGTGCAGCGCAGGGACTAGCGCGGTGGGCGCCGGTGTCGAGAACGCGCTCGATGTCGGTTGGCGCGCAGGACAGCTCGAATCCCGCGAGCGCTTGTGCCCGCCACAGTGCTTCGCACACGAGCGCCGAAAGCGGCGAGGAGGCGGACAGCGGCAGTTGTGCTGCAGCGCCCAGCAAGTGCCCGACCAGCGGACCATGCCCGTTCTCCAGCGCCAAGCCGATGGCCTGCTGCAGCAAGGCCTCGAGATCGAAGGCTGTGTTTCCCCGGAGACATGCCAAGAAGGCGCCGAACTTGGCCCGGGGTCCGCGATCTGCAGCCCGGAGAAGGCGCCGCGCCAGTGGATCGCCCAACTCGCCGGCTTTCGTGAGCCACGCGATCGCCGGCGTGGCGGAGGCCTCGGTCAGCCAGCTCCAGACCCCGAGCTTGATCCAAGCTGGAACGCTGCCGACGGCGGCCGCGCGTTTCAGTGTTGGCAAATGTCCCGCGCGCACGATCTCGTGCAACGGCAAGTGCTCGGCAACGATCAATGCCGCCAGCGGCGAATTCGCCAAGGCAGGGTGCTCGAGGTGTTCGAGTCCTTGTGCCAGATGCAAGGGGAATCCCTCGGTGCCCGTCAGGTATCTGCGGCCGACTTCGCATCGGGCCGCGATGTCCCCCTGCCGAGCTGCAGCAAGCAACTGGATGTCTCTCTTGCGCATGCGGTCAATCCTTTGGTGATGCGCGACCGCAACGAATCGACCGAAGTCTCACCGGTCGAAGTTCGTGATGGCCTCACGTTTCTGATCGCCGTGAAGGTATTGAGCTGATACCGACGGAACCCTTGCTCGCAAATGACGAGTTCGTCATCTCGATCGAGGTGCGCTTCGATTCGCACCCGAGGGCTGTTGACGCATTCGTAGTGCTGCCTGGTCGCAGCCGCCTAGTCGTCGCGCACGTGCCGCACGTCTCCGCCGACGTCGTGTCGTTCGCAGGCCACGCGCATCGCACACAACATCCGGGCCCGCCTTAGCAACGCTCACGTGATCTTGTGCAGGACTCTCGCCACGACGTATCGGGACTCCTAGCCTGCATGCAGCGCCTTGGCACTGCCTGATCGAACTTCCCCTCGGCCTCTCTGGCGGCGGCGTTCGAATGAGCTGTACTGCCAATCGCGTCGTCTTTCCCTTCTTGCAACCCTGATGGAGATTTCAAGCATGAAAAAGTCGGTGCTTTCGCTGGCCGTCCTGACCGCACTGGCAGGTCTTGCCTCGGGTGCCCAGGCACAGTCCTCGGTGACCCTGTTCGGTGTCCTGGACCTGAACGCCAACCAGATCAAGAACGGCAGCGCTGGCTCGATGAAGGGCCTTTCGCAAGGCGCGCTGAACACCAGCCGTCTCGGGCTGCGTGGCATCGAGGATCTGGGTGGCGGCATGAGCGCCGCCTTCCACCTCGAGGGCCAGATCAACCCTGACAACGGCACGGTCACCAGTGTGTTCTGGAACCGGCGGTCGACGGTGAGCCTCTTGGGCGGCTGGGGCGAGCTCCGCCTCGGACGGGACTACAACCCTTCGTCGCGCAACACCTATCTGTTCGAGCCCTACATCGGCACAAGCGTGGGTACGGTGCTGAACTTCACACTGGCGCCGACGGCCACGCTGGGCAGCGGCGCGACCACGGCGCTGCGCACGAACAACGCCGTCGCGTACTTCCTGCCAAAGGGCCTGGGTGGGATCTACGGTGAGGCGATGGTCGCCCCCTCCGAAGGCGCTCCGGGCAACAAGTATCTCGGCGCGCGGCTCGGCTACAACGCCGGCGCCTTCGACATCTCTGCGGCCTACGGCACGACGAAGACCGCGACGACCAACGACTTCAAGCAGTGGAACATCGGGGCGTCGTACACGCTGGGGTCCGTCACGCTCAAGGGCCTCTACAACGTGCACGAGTACGGCGCGCTGAAGCAGAAGACCACGGCGCTGGGTGCGTCGGTGCCCATGGGAGCCGGGGAGTTCCGCGCCATGGTGGCGGCCAACAAGCGCGACGGCGGCACGGCCGGAACCGGGTTCGCAAACGGCGACGACAGCAGGCTTCTTTCGGCCGGCTATGTGCACAACCTGTCCAAGCGAACCGCCCTGTATGGGTTCGTGGGCCGGATCTCCAATGACGGGTCGGCACGTCTGACCGTGGATGGCAGCTCGCCTGCGGCCATGCTGGCCGGCGAGACTTCGTCGGGCTACCAGTTGGGCATCACGCATCGCTTCTGACCCTGACGCGGTCCGTCCCGTAAGTCGATGCGGAGCGCGTTGCGCGCCACGTCGCGACGGGACGGGCATTCGCCGCCGAGGCGTTCCGGCCATGGACGCATTGACTGCCGCAGTCAGACCGCGATGACAGCCCGGTCGTTAGATGACGCAGTTGTCATGAACGGGCCATCTTTCTGTGGGTGAGCAGTTTCTACATTGGCTCCACGGTGCATCGAGACACCGCGACACATGGGGGACGAGATGTCGCCCCGCCACCCACAAAGGAGTTCGTCATGAAAACCCGCTTCAACCTGATTGCCATCGCCCTGCTTGCCGGCGCAGTCACCATGCCCGCCTTCGCCACCACCGGCACCACCATCGTCGGCGGCGAGGCCGGCTTCCAGACTCACGCCATGCCCACGGTCAAGACCCGCGCGCAGGTGCAACAGGAACTGGCCGCTTGGCGCGCGAATCCCGTCTCCGCGGACGGCTGGCGCGACGTGGGCGGCGAGGCCGGCGCGGTGTACGTCGGAACCGGCGCCAGCGGCAAGAGCCGAGCCGAGGTGACCGGCGAAATGCTGCAGGCCAGGCGCAACCCGGTCGGCAGCGACGGGTGGATGAACGTCGGCGGCGAAGCCGGCGCACTGTTCGTCGGCATTCCCGAGTCGCGCACGGACGCCACGAGGATGGCCGGCCCTGATGGCCAGCCCTGCCACCGCAGGGTTGGCGGACTCAGCCGAAGCGGCCACATGGCCAGCAGCGGCGCGCGCACCTGCTGAGGCTCAGGCGGAAGTATCCGTCGCGGACTGGCGGCTTCCTGGGCCTCTGGTAGGAGGCGTGTCGCTCGCGCACTGCATCAAGACGGCGACGCCTCCACACTGTCAGTGAGTGCGTCGATGATGGGGCAGGGCTGGATGTCGCCCGACGTCAGACACTGATGCAGCAAGTGCGCCAGTGCCGTCTGCATTCGCGCCAGGTCGGACAGCTTGCCATTGATCTGTGCCAGTCGTGCCGCGGTCACCGCCTGGACCGCGCGGCGGTTGCGTCCATCGGCCAGATCGAGCAATGTGCGGATCTCGTCGAGCGTGAAGCCGAGCGCCTGGGCCTTCTTGATGAATCGGATCCTTTGCGCGAGTCGCAGCGGGTACCGGCGCACGGATCCACCCGACGATGGCACCGGCAACAGCTGTCGCTTCTGGTAGTAGCGCACCGTCTCGACGCCAACGCCAGAGAGACGGGCGAGCGCGCCAATCGTCAGTGTGGCCGTTGCGAGACCCGCCAGGCCCACATCGTGTGTCGAAACTCGGGGAGCTGGCTTTCGTTCCATGACTGCATGTTCCGTAGTCGGATACGGACCGATGTTGATGTGCGTCAAAGGGGGGGCACCGTGACCCACTAGCATGCCCTTGTCGAGCCTGCCCAGATGACTGCATTTCGCCGCCCCTGCACCCAGCGCCGCATCGTCGCGGCGATGCTGCTGTTCTGGCTGTTTGCGCTGGCGTCGTCGTGGGCCAACGCGTGCGTGCTGCAGGATCGGCAGACCCATCGGCATGGATCGACTGACGGCCACCCTTCTGAGCCGATCACCGTGATGGCCGGGCACGTGGGGGCTGCCTGGAAGTTTGCGACGCCGCCACCCAGAATTCGGTGCAGCCGAATTGGGCGATCGATTTGCCCAATCTGACGCTTGGGCCGCCGAGGTCCCTGGCCTGGACACCCGAGCCATCTCCCGACACGGCGGCGCCTGCCGCTGTCGCCGCGCCTCCGCCTCGGCCCAGGGTTCCATCGCGAACCCTGCTCTCGCGCCTGGCGCTATAGCGCCAACCGGCGCGCCCGCGCCGGCCTTGCGCCGGCAGGTGCCGCCGTGGTCGTCACTGCGCCGAACCGGCGGACCCGCCGTCAACGCTTGCATTCGGTTCGCTTGACTCCGTACCCGGGTACGGGTCGCACCATGGGTGGGTCGGCGCTCCCTCCGCAGCCATCTTCGAGCCGCTTTTCAATTTCAGGAGTCCAACATGACACTCACACGCACGTTTTCCGTCATTGCCGCCACGGTCGTCGCCACGACGGCCTTCCCTGTTCATGCGCTCGACGCCGATTCGCATGACGCGCACCACCCTGCCGCGCAGGCCGAGGTGCGCATCGCGCAGGCTTCCCAGCCCTCGCAGGGCATGGGGATGGGCATGGGCGCGGGCATGGGCGGCCAAGCCGCGATGCCCGGCTATGCCGATCAGATGAAGGCCATGCAGGCCATGCACGACAAGATGCTCGCGGCCAAGACGCCGGAAGAGCGCAACGCGCTGATGGCCGAGCAGTTGAAGCTCATGCAGGACGGCATGGCCATGATGGGCCGCATGGGTGGCGGCATGGGCATGGGCGGCGGCGCGATGATGGGCGGCAACCGCCCCGGCGCCGCGCCCACCCAGCCCGGTGACATGGCCGCTCGCCAGGGCATGATGGAGCAGCGCATGGACATGATGCAGTCCATGATGCAGATGATGATGGACCGCGTGACGCCGGCCCCCGCGAAGAAGTGAGGAGCGGCGCATGAGCTACGGATTCCATTGCGAACTGCCCGGCCGCGACTTCGCGGCCGCCGTGGCGAGCGTCACCGACGCGCTCAAGGCCGAGGGCTTCGGCGTGCTCACCGAGATCGACGTGCAGGCCACGATGAAGGCCAAGCTCGGCGTCGAAGGCCGCCCCTATCGCATCCTCGGCGCCTGCAACCCGCCGCTGGCGCACCGCGTCCTGTCCGCCGATCCCGACATCGGGCTGCTGCTGCCGTGCAACGTGGTCGTTCGCGAAGAGCCCGACGGCCGCCTCGTCGTCGGCTTCATGGACCCCGTGGCGGTGCTCCAGCTCACCGACAACCCGGAGGTCGCCGAGGTTGCCCACGAGGTCCGACAGCGCCTGCAACGCGTGCGGGCCGCGCTGGCGGCCACAGCGCCCGACAAGGCCTGATGGAGGTGCACATGTTCTACGACGGCGGATGGTTCATGGGCGGAATGCACTTCCTGTGGTGGATCTTCTGGATCGCGATCGTCGCGGCATTCGCATGGGCTTTCTGGGGGCGCCGGGACGATTCGCGGCGCGGGTCGAACCCGCCACCAGCGCGCGAGACCCCGCACGAGCTGCTGCAACGGCGCCTGGCCAGCGGCGAGTGCACGCCGGAAGAGTACGAGAAGCGCAAGGCGCTGCTGGATCGCGATCGGCCTGCCGGCGGTTGATCGGCGTCAAACCGACGGGTGCGGCCTGAACCCAAGCCTTGACATTGACACGATGGCAAGACCGATCTTTGGTTCAAGTCGCGACTTCGGCGCACACGAGAAAGGATCAAGCGATGACTGCACATGACCACGCACACGACGCGAACCCGGTGTCCTCGGGTCCTTTGTCCTCGAACGACAAAGGGGAACGCACAGCACTCGGCAGGCCGGTCAAGACGGCGCTGGTGATGGTGGCGCTGGTCGGCGGCTTCTATCTGCTGCGCGAGCACTGGAATCACGTGGCCGGCAACTGGATCTACCTGCTGCTGCTGGCTTGCCCGCTCATGCACCTGTTCCACGGCCACGGCGGGCACGGGGGGCACGGGGGCCATGGAAGCCACGGCAGTCACGACCCACAGGGCCAGGCGAGCCGTGGCGGCGAACCGAACAAGGACTGATGACATGGACATGCCCAAGCACCGCCATCACGACCACGACCAGCGCGCGCCTGCCAAGGCAGGCGGTGCGCCTGCGACAACCTACACCTGCCCGATGCACCCGGAGGTCAGCCAGAACTCGCCCGGGAAGTGCCCGAAGTGCGGCATGTTCCTCGTGCCCAAGGATCAGCTGAAGGCGGAGGGTCACGGCGCGCACGGACATGCCCGACACGATCACCCTGGTCATGTGGGTCACGGCGACCATGGCGCCGCGGCCGCAACCACGGCCAAGGCGATCCCAGGTGGCAAGTACGACAAGGTGCCGGCCGGCTGGTCGGGCGCGGTCTACACCTGCCCGATGCACCCCGAGGTGCGCCAGACCGGGCCCGGCGCGTGTCCGCTGTGCGGCATGGGGCTGCAGCTCGAGGCCGGCGCGGCGGCGCTCGACGAGGGCCCGAACCCCGAGCTGGTCGACTTCACCCGCAGGCTGTGGGTGGCCGCCGTGCTGACGGTCCCGCTCCTGATCCTCACGATGTCGCCCTATCTCGGCGTCACGGCCGTGCGCGACCTGTTCGGCGAACACACGGCGATGTGGACCGAGCTCGTGCTGGCGACGCCGGTGATCCTATGGTCCGGCTGGCCCTTCTTCGAGCGCGGCTGGACGTCGTTCCGCACGTGGAACCTGAACATGTTCAGCCTGATCGGCATGGGCGTGGCGGCGGCCTTCATCTACTCGGTGGTGGCGCTGGTCGCGCCGGGCATCTTCCCGGCGGGCTTCCGCGATCCGCAGACCGGCACGGTGGGCGTGTACTTCGAGGCGGCGGCGGTGATCGTGACGCTGGTGCTGCTGGGCCAGGTCATGGAGCTGCGCGCGCGCGAAGGCACCGGCAAGGCGATCCGCGCGTTGCTCGACCTGGCGGCCAAGACCGCGCGTGTGATCCGGCCCGACGGCATGGAGGAGGAGATCCCGCTCGAGCAGGTGCAGGTCGGCGACCGCCTGCGCGTGCGCCCGGGCGACAAGGTGCCGGTCGACGGCACGGTGGTCGACGGCCGCTCGTCGATCGACGAGAGCATGATCACCGGCGTCTCGACC
>MEGM01000020.1:18282-46009 GCA_001725505.1 Rubrivivax sp. SCN 70-15
CGAGCCGGTGCCGGTGGAGAAGGTCGCCGGCGACAAGCTCACCGGCGCCACGATCAACGGCACCGGCAGCCTGGTGATGGAGGCCACGCGCGTCGGCGCCGACACCCTGCTGGCGCAAATCGTCGACATGGTGGCCAAGGCCCAGAAGAGCCGCGCACCGATCCAGAAGTGGGCCGACATGGTGGCCGGCCGCTTCGTGCCGGCCGTGATGGGCGTCGCGGTGCTGGCCTTCATCGCTTGGGCGATCTGGGGCCCGGCGCCGGCACTGGCCTACGCGCTGGTCGCGGCGGTGTCGGTGCTGATCATCGCCTGCCCCTGCGCGCTGGGCCTCGCCACGCCGATGTCGATCATGACCGCCACCGGCCGCGGCGCGCAGATGGGCGTGCTGATCAAGAACGCCGAAGCGCTGGAGCGCTTCGAGAAGGTCGACACGTTGATCGTCGACAAGACCGGCACGCTGACTGAGGGCAAGCCGAAGCTCGTGGCGGTGATGCCGGAACCAGACCACGACGAGGCCGAGGTGCTGCGCCTGGCCGCGACGCTGGAGAAGGGCTCGGAGCATCCGCTGGCCGAGGCCATCGTCAAGGGGGCCGAGGAGCGCGGCGTGAAGCTGGCCGAGGCGCAGGACTTCGAGGCCGTCACCGGCAAGGGCGTGAAGGGCCGCGTCGACGGCAAGGGCGTGGCGCTGGGCAACCTCAAGCTGGTGCAGGATCTCGGCATGGATGCTGGCGCCTTGGCCGAGAAGGCCAACGCCGCGCGCGACGAAGGCCAGACGGTCATGTTCGTGATGCTCGACGGCCGCATCGCCGGGTTGGTGGCCGTGGCCGACCCGGTCAAGGCCAGCACCCCCGAAGCCATCAAGGCGCTGCATGCCCTGGGCTTTCGCGTCGTCATGGCCACCGGCGACAACGAGCGCACGGCCAAGGCCGTGGCGGCGCGACTGGGCATCGACGAGATCCGCGCCGACGTGCTGCCCGCCGACAAGGCCCGCATCATCCAGGAGCTTCAGGCCCAGGGCCGCAAGGTGGCGATGGCCGGCGACGGGGTCAACGACGCGCCGGCGCTGGCGCAGGCCGATGTGGGCATCGCGATGGGCACCGGGGCCGATGTGGCGATCGAGAGCGCCGGCTTCACGCTCGTCAAAGGTGACCTGACAGGGATCGTGCGTGCACGCCGGCTTTCGCACGCGACGATGCGCAACATCCGGCAGAACCTGTTCTTCGCGCTGATCTACAACGCCGCCGGCGTGCCGGTGGCGGCCGGCGTGCTCTATCCCGTCCTGGGCCTGCTGATCGGACCGATCTTCGCGGCCTTCGCGATGAGTGCCTCGTCGCTGTCCGTCGTGCTCAACGCGCTGCGGCTGCGCTCGGCGCGGGTCTGAAGGGAACGAAGGTCGATGGACATCGTCGCGCACACGCTCTGGGCAGGCTTCGGGGCCGCGTGGCTGGCACGCCGCCGGCCCGTCTCCCGCACGGCCGTGGCGGCCACGATCACACTGGCGGCGCTGCCCGACGTGATCCAGATGCTGCCCGTGCTGGGCTGGTGGTGGTTTGGCGGCGGCAGTCTCGAGGCCGTGCGAGCCTTTGCCATCGCGCTGCCGGGCCGGGAACCCGTCATGCCCGAATGGGTGACATGGTGGTCGCACAACATCCATTGCGTTGCCCACAGCGCCGTCATCGCCGCCGGCATCACGCTGCTGCTGTGGGCTTGGCGGCGCACCTTGTGGCTGCCGCTGCTGGGCTGGTGGTCTCACATCGTGATCGACGTGTTCACGCATTCGGCCGACTACTACGCCTCGCCGGTGCTGTACCCCTTCACCCAGCGCGGCTTCGACGGCATCGCATGGATCACGCCCTGGTTCATGGTCGCCAACTACCTTGCACTGGCCGCCGCCGGCGCGGCGCTGTTCCTCCATGCACGCCGGCAGTCCCGAGTCAGGCCCGAGTTCTCGCCTGCCGATCCAACGAGGAGTCCGACATGAGTCCCATCGCCATCAACTGGATCTGGTTTGCCACGTCGTTTGCGGCCTTTGGCGTTCTCGTCGCGGGCTGGCTTCGGCGGTCCCAGGGAGGCGGTAGGCACGATGCGGATCCTCATCCGCCCGGGACCAACGACGGATCGCCCGGCGCACGCCCGGCCGGCCAGCCGCACATGCCCTGGCCAGGGGTCGATCCGGTGTCGGGCGAGCCGCTCCACATAGACACTGCTCTGCCCTGGTTTCACCGAGGCAAGGTCTATTTCTTCGCCAGCGAGAGCACGCGCGATTGTTTTGCGGCGATGACGGGCTCATCGACCCACGAGGTGAAGCGGGCGCCGCCCGTCGGCCCGGCCGCGCCGGACGTCCGCACCATCCGCAGCCCGTCCATCCAGAGGCGCCCATGACCCGGGTCGTTTCACGAGAGCCTTCTCCGCCCGCCGCCATCGCCAGGCTGGCCTTGATCTTCCTGACGGCGCTGTCGGCGCCGGCCAGCTGGGGTCAACGCATCAGCGACCTGCCGCCATCTTCGTTCGGCATCACGATGCCCACGCTGTCTGCTCAGGCCGCCGCCGGACAGAAGGCCTTCGACGCCACCTGCGCTTCGTGTCATGGCCGCTTCGCAACGGGCACGGACAAGGGCCCGCCCTTCCTGCACGACATCTACAACCCGGGCCACCACGCCGACGAAGCGTTCCTGCGCGCAGTCCGCCAGGGCGTCCGTCAGCACCACTGGCGTTTCGGTGACATGCCTGCGCAGCCCCAGGTCAGCGACGCTCAACTGACGCAGATCGTTCGGTACGTGCGCGAACTGCAGCAGGCCAACGGCATCCGGTTCAAGCCGCACCAGATGTAGCCGCCCACTTGATTGCGTACGCGGCCGCAGCCGTTCAACCCTTCCCACAAGGAGCCCATTCAATGAAAGCCATGAAAGTCCTCGCCAGCCTGGGTGCGACGCTGGCGCTCTACGCCACGGCCGCGGTCGCGGCACCGACCGTCTACATCCCCTTGGGCTCGGCCAATCAGGTGATCGCCGTGGATGCCGCCACCGATCGCATCATCGCAAGCTATGCCAACGTGATCGACGCGCATGGCCTGGTCGCCACCCCCGATGGCGAGTACCTGATCGCCGGCAGCGTCAAGGAGACGCCGGCCAAGGAGGGCTCGACGGGCGGACCGGCGAGCCAGCTGCACCTGGTGCATCCGCAGCACGGGCACGTGATGCAGACCATCGCCGTGACCGGCTGGACGCACCACCAGGCCATCACCCCGGACGGCCGCTACGTGATCTCGACGCATCCGGTCCGCGGCGGCATCAGCGTACTCGACCTGCAGAGCAATCAGATCGTCAAGACCATCGCAACCGGAGCGTCGCCGAACTACACGGTCATCACCCGCGACGGATCGCGCGCATTCGTCAGCAACAGCGGCGGCGGCAACATCAGCGAAATCGATCTGAAGACCTGGGGCGTGACCCGCACCCTGGAGTCCGGCCCCGCGCCCGAGCACCTGGTGCTCTCCGCCGACGAAGGCACCCTGTACGCGCTCAATCCGCGGGCCGGGTCCATCACGGCGGTCTCGGTGCAAACCGGCAAGACGGTCAACACCTTCGCGCTGGGCGGAAAGCTGCACGGCCTCGACATCGGCGACGACGGCCAGCGGCTGTTCGTCAGCGACCTGGAGGGCAACCGGCTCATCGCGCTCGACCCGCGCGATGGCTCGCGGCGCGAATTGAGCCTGTCGCCGGCGCCGTACCACCTCAACACGATCCACGGCACGAACAAGGTCTACGTCTCGAGCCGGAACGAGCCGGTCATCTGGGTCGTCGACCAGAACAGCCTGGCACTGGTGGGCACGATCAAGCTGCCGGGCGGAACCGGTCATCAGATGGCCACCGTTCGGTGACGGCAAGGACGACCCGTGAAACACACCGAGCCCGAGCGTGACTTCAAGGATCCGGTCTGCGGCATGCGCGTGAGCCGGTTGACGGCGGTGGCCGAGGCCGAGCACGAGCGCAGGCTGTACTACTTCTGCGCCCGGGAGTGCCGCGACGCCTTCCTCGCCGACCCGGCGAAGTACCTGCCCCGCCACCGCCAGCACGGCGTGCGCGCCCAGCCGGACGAACGATGAATCCGCAAGGAGTTGGCCCGTGACGTTTGCGCCTTCCAGCCTGCGCCGACGGCGGCGCGCAGCGGCGATGCTGCTGCTGTGGCTGTTCGCGCTCGTCGCCGGCGTGGCCAACGCCTGCACGCTGAAGATTTCCGGCACGCATGGCCATGCCGATGCAGTTGGACTCGGCGCAACGCAAGGCCAGGCGAAGACGCTGGACATCACCGCCGGCCATGTGGGGCTGGTGCCTGCGCACGACGCCGACGAGGGGAGCAATCCATCGCCACCCTGCCTGAAGGCCTGCGATGAAGGAACCCGCGCGCTGGCCGCCAAGGCGGCGGATCTGCTCGACCCCGGATCGGCGCCGTTCGTTGCCTTCGCCTTGACCGCCGTACCCGGCGCGGGCCCGGCACCCGGCGGCGTCGCCGACCTCCGGTCGATTGCGCCTCGCGGCCCGCCCGCCCGACTTCTCTTCTCCCGCCTGACCTTGTAGCGCCCGCCGCCGCGCGGCGAGCTGCAGCCCGCATCGGGCTTGACTCCGTACCCGGGTACGGCATGCAGATTCGGAAGCCGCGTCGGCCGTAGCACCCGGCGGGCCGCCGGATCCGACCTGCCGTCGACGAACCGGAAACCAAGGAGAAGACCATGGACAAGAACCATCGATCGCTGCGCGCATCGGCGATCGCCCTCGCACTGTCGGCCGGGCTCGCGCCCACGGCCTGGAGCGCTGACGATGTCGGCGCGCTCAGGGAGCAGGTGGACGCCTTGCGCCAGGAGGTGCAGGCATTGAAGGCCGCACTCGACGAGCAACGCCGCCAGCCCGGCACTGCGGATCGCCCTGCGCCGCAAACGCAGGCCACCGCGCCATCGAGCGCGAACCAGGCCGGACTTCCATCTGACACGGACATGCAGCCGCGCGCGGCCGCGCATCTGGCCGGCTACGGAGCGGTCGGCTATGCCTCTGCCAAGGGCGGCGACAGCTCGTTCAACATGGTCCAGCTGGCACCGATCTTCCACTTCGCGTACGGCGACCGGCTGTTCTTCGAGACCGAGCTGAACATCACGAGCAACGATGCCGGAGGCACCAACGTCGATCTCGAATACGCGAACCTGAACTACTTCCTCAACGACCATGTCGCGTTGTTCGCGGGCAAGTTCCTGACGCCGGTCGGCTACTTCTTCCAGAACCTGCATCCGGCCTGGATCAACAAGTTCGCGTCGCGCCCGCCCGGCTTCGGTGGCGAAGGCTCGGCCGCACCGGAGTCGGACATCGGCGTCGGCGCCAGGGGTGGCTTTGCGCTGGGCGACACGGCGCGCGCCAACTACGCCGTCTATGTCGGCAACGGGCCACGCCTGGCACTCAACGCCGCCGGCGACGAGATCGAGGCGATCGAAGGCGAGGCCGCGACCAGCAACCCCTCGCGCCACAAACTGCTCGCCGGGCGCTTCGCGGTCCTGCCCATCCCGGGTCTGGAACTGGGCGTCTCGCTGGGCGCGAGCCGGCTCGCCGTGCAACGGGACGACGGCACCGTGGAGGCGCGGCGCTCCTACCAGGTCGCGGGCGCGGACTTCGCGTTTCGGCGCAAGGCACTGGAACTGCGGGGCGAGTACATCCAGCAGCGTGTCGGGGACCTCGCCTCGAGCGTCGCGCCCGAAGGCGGCACCTGGAAGGCCGGCTATGTGCAGGCGGCCTACCGGATCACGCCGCAATGGGAGCCGGTCGTGCGGTTCGGCGACTTCCGCTCCCCGCACCCCGATCAGCGCAAGCGGCAATGGGCTGCCGGCGTGAACTACTACGTCGCCCCCAGCGCAGTCGCCAAGCTGGGCTTCGAATCCAACCGCGGCGAAGCGGGTACGCCGAACGACAGCGACCGCGTCCTGGTGCAGTTCGCCTACGGCTTTTGACGAGGAGATGAACATGTCCACATCCAAGCAACGTGCAGTGCTGACTTCCCTCGTGGCCGCCATCGCGGCGGTGGTGTCGGTGCCTGTCGCCGCGGCACCCGAGCAGCAGCAGCAGCCGAAGACCGACCCGATGGCGTCCGTCCGCGGGGCCAAGGCGTGGTCCGACAACTGCATGCGCTGCCACAACATGCGCGACCCCAAGGACTATCGCGACGACCAGTGGGCCACGGTGATGCAGCACATGCGGCTGCGCGCCGGCCTCACCGGCCAGGAAACGCGCGACATCCTCAAGTTTCTCCAGGGGAGCAACTGAAATGCACACACCACTTCGACTGCCTGCGATTGCCGTGGGCCTGGAAATGGCGTCGGCTGGCGCCTGGGCGCAGGACACCGGCAAGGCGATCTTCGGTCGCACCTGCATCGCCTGCCACGGCGCCGACGGCGCCGGCGTGCTGCCGGGGGTGCCGGACTTCACCAAGCCCGGCGGACCGCTGGCACAGCCCGACGCGGTGCTGATCGAGCGCATCACCAAGGGCTTCCAGACCCCGGGCTCGCCGCTGGCGATGCCCCCGAAGGGTGGCGATCCGAGCCTGACGGCGCAGCAGATCCAGGACGTGCTCGCCTACCTGCGCCGGGAATTTCGTCCGAAGTAAGGCACGGGAATCGACGGATGCCGGCCACGGTCGACAAGATGGATGCAGCGAACGCATCGAGCTGGGTGTCGCGGAGCCCCGAGCGCATCTCGGGCCCGCTGACGCTCGCGGCCATGCTGGTCGCGCTCGTCACGGTGAACTCGCCGCTGAGGCCGCTGTACGACGCTATTCACCACACGCCGGTCGGCATTCGCGTGGGCGGGTGGGACATCGAGCGGCCGTTGATCCTCTGGATCAACGAAGGCCTGATGGTGTTCTTCTTCCTGCTTGTCGCGCTCGAGATCAAGCGCGAGGTCCTGCAGGGCCATCTGGCATCCCGTGCGCGGGTGGCCCTGCCCTTGATCAGCGCGGTCGGCGGAATGGTCGTGCCGGCGGTGATGTACCTGGCCTTCACCTGGCGCGATCCTGCCGCGGCGCGGGGCTGGCCCATCCCGATGGCCACCGACACGGTCCTCGCGCTGGCCGCGCTGCGCGCGCTCGGGGCACGGGTCCCGGCAGCCGTGGTCGCGTTCCTGACGGCCACGGCGATCTTCGACGACCTGGGTGCCATCGCCGTGCTGGCCTTGTTGTTCTCGCAATCCATTTCGACGCCGGCCCTGCTGGCCGCGGCCGCCGCTGGCCTCGGGCTGGCACTGATCAACCGCCTCGGCGTGACGCGGCTGTCCGCCTACCTGCTTGGCGGACTTGCCCTGTGGGCGGCCGTCCTGGCCTCCGGCGTCCATGCCACCGTGGCTGGCTTCGTCATCGGCCTGGCCGTTCCGTTGCGCTCGCGCCGCCCGGAGCGTTCGCCACTGCTGGCGCTCGAACGAGGGCTCAAGCCGTGGGTCGCACTGGTCATCGTGCCCGTCTTCGCCTTGTTCAACGCCGGGATCCGCATCGTCGACATGGCGCCGGGAACCGTCGTCGCCGGTGTTGTCGCCGGAACCGCCCTGGCCCTCGCACTCGGCAAGCCCGCGGGCATTCTGGCAACGGCCTGGGTCGCCGTGCGATCGGGTCTGGCGCAACTGCCATCGGGCGCGAGTTGGCGCCATGTCGCGGGGGCTGCGGTGCTGGCCGGCATCGGCTTCACGATGAGTCTGTTCTTCGCCGGGCTGGCCTTCGGCCCGCGCGAGGCCATGGCCTCGTCGGCAACCCTCGGCGTGCTGATCGGCTCGCTGCTGTCGGCCGTGTGGGGTCTCGCCTTCCTGGCCTTCGTCACCCGGCGCGGGCGCCGCCGGAGCGTTCCAGCGTCTTCCCAACCGGCGGCGGCTGCCGCCACCGAGGATCGAAGATGAACACCACCCCCCCTTTCAGTTCCGCGGACGCAAAGCCTCTGCCGCTGGCCGCGTACTGGCTCGACGCGCTGTGGCGCGCCGCGGAGACCGCCGAGACACTCCGTCAGCGCGCCGCGAACATGGCCGAGCACGAGGCGGCCGGCATGCCGCCGCTGCTGCATTTCGAATCCGAGCCGGTTGCAACTACCGGCTGCTGCGGGTGACGCGCTGCGGCACCGACGCCCTCGAGCGCTACGTGCGCAAGGATGCCGCGCCCGTCCTGGTGGTCGACCCGCGCGCCGGCCACGGCCCGGGCATCGGCGGCTTCAAGCGCGACTCCGAGGTCGGCATGGCCTTGCGCGAAGGCCATCCGGTCTACTTCGTCGTCTTCGACCCCGAGCCGGTCGAGGGCCAGACCCTGGGCGCCGTGCTGCGCACGCTGGCCGTCTTCATCGACCTCGTCACCAAGCGGCATCGCAATCGGCGGCCGATCGTCTACGGCAACTGCCAGGGGGGCTGGGCACTCATGCTCGCGCTGTCGCACTGCCAGCACCGCGCGGGCCTGGCGGTGCTCAACGGCTCGCCGCTGTCCTACTGGGCCGGCGAACACGGCATCAACCCGATGCGGCTGCTCGGCGGCTTCAGCGGCGGCGTCTGGCCGGCGCACTGGGCTGCGGACCTGGGCGGCGGCACCTTCGACGGCGCGTGGCTGGTGCAGAACTTCGAAGGGCTGCGCCCGGAGGGCGTCTTCCGCAAGTACGACACCTTGTTCGCCCAACCCCAGGCCGAGCGCGAGCGCTTCCTCGAGTTCGAGCGCTGGTGGAACGGCTTCTACTTCCTCGGCCGCGACGAGATCGTCACCATCACGCGGGACCTGTTCGTCGGCAATCTGCTCGACGACGGGCAGATGCGCGTCGACGCGCACTGCCACGCGGACCTGAAGCGCATCCGCACGCCGCTGGTCGTCTTCAGCTCCTACGGCGACAACATCACGCCGCCGCACCAGGCGCTGGGCTGGCTGCCGGCGGTGTACCCGAGCACCGAGGCGCTGGTCGCGGCCGGACAGCGCGTCGTCTACCTTACGCACCGGGATGTCGGGCACCTGGGCATCTTCGTTTCCGCCGGCGTGGCCAAGCGCGAGCACCGCGCGATCCTGCACCACGCCAAGACCATTGAGCAGCTGGCCCCCGGGCTGTACGAAATGCTGCTCGCCGATGCAACGGGGACCGATGAAGCGCCCGGCGCGCGCTTCGAGCCGCGGCGCGTCGAGGATCTGCAATTCGATCCGGCGCCGGCCGGCTTCGACCGCGTGAAGGCCTTGTCCGCGTGGCTGGAGTCGATGTACGCGCAGTACGCGTCGCCGATCGTTCAATCGGCCGTCAACCCCGACCTCGCGCGCGCCCTGCGCGAGTGGCACCCGATGCGCGTGAGCCGCAAGGTCTGGTCCGAACAGGCGATGCCGGCGCTGGCGTGGTTGCCATGGCTGCGCGCGTCGCTGCAGGCGCTCGGCGCGCCCGACAGTGAGCGCGCGGACAACCCCTGGTACCGGCTCGAACGCAGCGCGGCCAATGCCGTCGCGGGCGCATGGACGTCCTGGCGGACCCAGCGCGACTTGTGGGCCGAGGTGCTGTTCAAGCAGATCTACGCGACGCCGTCACCGCTGGATCTCCTGCCCGGCGAGGAGTCCTCGGCGTCTGCTGCCGAAGGGCATGACCGACACCCCATGGAGGGCCCCGAATGCAAGCCTTCGACCTGACCGGGAAGCGCGGGCTGTTGGTCGGCGTCGCCAACGCCGACAGCCTGGCCTGGGCGGCAGCGCGGCAGATGCGCGCGGCCGGGGCCGAACTGGCGCTGACCTACCTGAACGACAAGGCACGGCCGCATGTCGAGCCGCTGGCGCGCGAGGCCGACGCGCTGCTGCTGCCCTGCGACGTGATGCAAGCCGGCGAACTGCCGGCCGTGTTCGACGCGCTGCGCCGGCACTGGGGACGGCTCGATTTCCTCCTGCATGCCATCGCCTCGGCGCCCAAGGAAGACCTGCGCGCGCCGCTCGTCGACTGCTCCGCCGAGGGCTTCGCCGAAGCGATGCTGGTGTCCTGCCACTCACTGGTGCAGATGGCCCGGCTGGCGCGGCCGCTGATGCGTGCGGGTGGCAGCCTCACCACGCTGAGCTTCTATGGCGCCGAGAAGGTGGTCGAGCACTACGGCCTCATGGGGCCGGTGAAGGCCGCGCTCGAGGCGTCGGTGCGCTACCTCGCGCACGAGCTCGGACCGGCCGGCATCCGCGTCAACGCGATCTCGGCCGGGCCGGTGCGCACCCGCGCGGCCTCCGGGATCGTGCACTTCGAGGAATTGGTCGAGGACGCTGCCCGCCGTTCGCCGCTTCGGCGCACCGTGGATGCCGACGAGGTCGGCCGGGTGGCGCTGATGCTGTGCAGTCCGCATGCCTCGGGCATCACCGGCGAGGTGGTGCACGTGGATGCGGGGTTTCACGTCGAAGGGATGGTCTTCCATTGAACATGCGCGTCCTTGCCCTGAATGCCGGCAGCTCCTCGTTGAAGGCCGGTGTGTTCGACATGCCCTCGCCTCACCCTTTGGTCGAGGTCGGGCTTGACGGCGGCGTGCTCGACGACGCCGTGCTCGACCGGATCGAACGCAAGCTCGCCGAAGCGGGCATCGCCGCGACCACGCTCGACGCGGTGGCGCACCGGGTGGCGCATGGCGGACCGCGCCTGCGCGCTGCGGTGCGCATCGACGACGAGGTGGAGGCCGAGATCGAACGCGCCGCGGTCTGGGTGCCGCAGCACAACCCGGTGGCCCTGGCGGGCATCCGCCTCGCGCGCCGGCGCTGGCCGGCCCTGGCGCAGGTGGCCGTGTTCGACACGGCGTTCCATGCCTCCTTGCCCGAGCACGCCGCGCTGTACGCGGTGCCGCAGGCGTGGCGCGACGCCGGCGTGCGCCGCTACGGCTTCCACGGCATGGCGCACGAGCACGTCATGGAAGCTGCCGCCGCGGCGCTCGAACGCGGCCCGCGCGACTTGCGCATCGTCAGCTGCCACATCGGCAACGGCGCGAGCGTGTGCGCGATCGACCGTGGCCGCTCGGTCGACACGTCGATGGGCCTGACCGCGCTCGAGGGCCTCATCATGGGCACGCGCAGCGGCGACGTCGATCCGGGTGCCATCCTCTTCGTCGCCCGGCACTTCGGCCTGTCGCCGGGCAAGGTCGAGCGGGCACTGTACGAAGACAGCGGCCTCAAGGCCCTGTCAGGTGCCGGCGGCGACCTGCGCGACGTCGAGCGCCGCGCCGCCGAAGGCCACGCCGACGCGCAGACCGCGTTGCGGGCCTACGCCTACCGGGTGCGCAAGACGATCGGTGCCTACGCGGCCGCACTGGGCGGCATCGACGTGCTGGCCTTCACCGGCGGCGCCGGCGAGAACTCGCCGGCGCTGCGCCGTCGCGTCGTCGAGGGCTTGGAGTTCCTCGGCGTGCGCCTCGACGAGGACCGCAACAACGCCTACAGGCCGGCCGAGACCTCCGTGGCGGCGCTCCAGCCGGACCGCGCGCCGGTCGCCGTCCTGGCCGTCCATGCCGAGGAGCAGGTGATGATCGCGCGCGCGGCGCAGGCCGCGCTGAGCGCGGGCTCGATGCCGGCAAGCGCACCGCTGGCGATTCCGGTGGCGGTGTCGGCGCACCATGTCCACCTGACCCCGGGCGACCGTCGAGAGGCTCTTCGGCGCCGGCCACGCGCTGCAGGTCCGGCAGCCGCTGACCCAGCCGGGCTTCTGGGCCGCCGAGGAAACCGTCGCGGTGGTCGGGCCACGCGGACGGCTCGAACGCGTGCGCGTCCTCGGCCCCTGCCGCAGCCGCAACCAGATCGAGCTCAGCCGCACCGAAGCGATCCGCCTCGGCATCGACGCCCCGCTGCGCTTGTCCGGCCACCTCGACGGCACGCCGGAGGTGACGTTGATCGGTCCGTCCGGCAGCGTCCGCACCGACGGCGCCATCGTCGCGCAGCGGCACCTGCACCTGTCGCCGTCCGACGCTGCCGGACTGGGCGTTGCGCCGGGGCAGGAGATCGACCTCGAACTCGATACGCCGCGCGCCACCGTGTTGCGGCACGTGGCACTGCGCCTGGCCGACGACGCGGTGCTCGAGGTGCACCTCGACACCGACGAAGCCAACGCTGCGGGCCTGAGCGGCGACGCGGAAGGCGTGCTGCAACGTTGCCCCGGCTGCGCAGCCCGGCTGCGCGCCGTCCATCCCACCGCGGCGCACTGCGCGCCGACTGCTCCAGGAGTTCGCAATGACCAAACGTGAAGTCGTGTTGGGTGCGGCCGTCCGCACCGCCATCGGAACCTACGGCGGAACGCTGAAGGACATGCCGGCCGTCGACCTCGGCGCCGCCGCAATCCGCGAGGCGCTGCGCCGCGCCGGCATCGACGGGCAGGAGGTGCAATCCCTGGTGATGGGCCACGTGATCCAGGCCGGCGCTGGCATGAATCCGGCGCGGCAGGCCGGAATCAAGGCCGGGCTGCCGATCGAGGTGCCGGCCATGACGGTCAACCGCGTCTGCGGCTCAGGGGCGCAGGCGGTGGTCAGCGCCGCGCTCGAGGTGCTGTGCGGTTCGGCGGACTGCGTGGTCGCCGGTGGCATGGAGAACATGGACCAGGCGCCGTACCTGCTGCCGCAAGGGCGCTGGGGTGCGCGCATGGGCGATGCGGTGCTGCTCGACAGCATGCTGCGTGACGGCCTGAACGACGCCTTCAGCGGCCGCCATTCAGGCTGGCACACCGAGGACCTGGTGCTGCGCCAGGGCATCACACGCGAGGACCAGGACCGCTGGGCCCTGCGCTCCCAGCAGCGCTTCGCGGCGGCGCAGGCGGCCCACCACTTCGACGCCGAGATCGTTGCCGTCGAAGTGCCGGGCCGCAAGGGGCCGGTGAACTTCGCACGCGACGAGCACAACCGTCCCGACACGACGATGGAGTCGCTCGCACGGCTCAAGCCCGCGTTCCGCAAGGAGGGCACGATCACGGCGGGCAACGCGCCCGGCCTGAACAGCGGTGCCGCGGCGATGGTCGTCGCCGACCGCGCTTGGGCCGAGGCGCACGCGGTGGCGGTGCAGGCGCGTCTCGTCGCCCACGGCATCGGTGCGGTGGATCCGAACTTCTTCGGTCTCGGGCCGCTGCCGGCGGTGCGGCAGGCGCTCGCACGTGCCGGCTGGTCGATCGCCGACGTGGACCGCGTCGAGATCAACGAGGCCTTCGCCGCGATCGCGCTGGCTTGCCAGCGCGAACTGGGCTTTGCCGAGGATGTCGTCAACGTCGAGGGCGGCGCGATCGCCCATGGGCACCCGATCGGCGCCACCGGCGCAGTGCTGACCACGCGCCTGCTGCACGCCATGCAACGCGACGGCCTGCGCCGCGGCATTGTCACGCTGTGCATCGGCGGGGGACAGGCCGTGGCGCTGGCGGTCGAGCGGATCTGAGACGACCTCGAGATCAGGCCTCCATGGACAAGAAGCAAACCTTCTCGCTCTGGTACGTGCTCGCCGCTTTCGTGGTGCTCCTGCTGATCCAGGACCTGAGCGCCAATCGGCACACGCAGACGCTGAGCTACAGCGAGTTCAAGCAGGCGCTCGCGGCCGGCAAGGTCGACGACGTGGTGATTGCCGACGGCGTGGCAACCGGCAAGCTGAAGGCGGACGGACTCGACCAGATCCTGCCCAAGGAGAAGGTCGAGGCCCTTCAGCGCATCGGCGGCGAGCATGGCTTCGCCACGGTGTTGGTCGACGACCCCAACCTCGTGGCCCAACTCGACGCGGCCAAAGTGCGTTATGGCACGGTACGGCAGAGCAAGTGGCTGGGCGCGCTGGTCTCGTGGGTGGCGCCGGCGCTGGTCTTCTTCGGCATCTGGTGGCTGCTGATGAAGCGCATCGGCGGCGGCATGGGCCACGGCGGCCTGATGGAGATCGGCAAGAGCAAGGCCAAGGTCTACATGCAAACCGAGACCGGGGTCAGCTTCAAGGACGTCGCCGGCATCGACGAGGCGCGCGAGGAACTGATGGAGGTGGTCGAGTTCCTGAAGAGCCCCGAGCGCTACCGGCGGCTGGGCGGCAAGATCCCCAAGGGGGTGTTGATCGTCGGCGCGCCGGGTACCGGCAAGACGCTGCTGGCCAAGGCGGTGGCCGGCGAGGCCGGCGTGCCCTTCCTGTCGCTGAGCGGATCCGAGTTCGTCGAGATGTTCGTCGGCGTAGGCGCCGCGCGCGTGCGCGACCTGTTCGAGCAGGCGGCGGCCAAGGCACCGTGCATCGTCTTCATCGACGAACTCGACGCGCTAGGCAAGGCGCGTGGGGTCGGCATGACCGGCGGCCACGAGGAGCACGAGCAGACGCTGAACCAGTTGCTGGTCGAGATGGACGGCTTCGACACCAATCGCGGCGTCATCATCATGGCGGCGACGAACCGGCCCGAGATCCTGGATCCCGCGCTGCTGCGCCCGGGGCGCTTCGACCGCCACGTGGCCATCGACCGGCCCGACCTGAACGGCCGCCGCCAGATCCTCGAGGTGCACGTCAGGAACGTCAAGCTCGCGGCCGAAGTCGAGCTCGCTGCGCTGGCCGCGCGCACGCCGGGATTCGCCGGCGCCGATCTCGCCAACCTGGTCAACGAGGCGACGCTGCGCGCCGCCAAGCGGGACAAGCCGGCGGTCGAGATGGCCGATTTCGACGAGGCACTCGACCGCATCGTCGCCGGCCTGGAGAAGAAGAACCGGGTGATGAACCCGACCGAGCGCAAGTTCGTGGCCTTCCACGAGGCCGGGCACGCGGTGGTGGCCGAAATGCGCAAGAACACCGATCGCGTCTCCAAGGTGTCGATCATCCCGCGCGGCATTGCCGCGCTCGGCTACACGCAGCAGTCGCCCACCGAGGACCGCTACCTGATGCGCATGAGCGAACTCCTCGACCGTATCGACGTGCTGCTCGGTGGCCGCGTGGCCGAGATGCTGGTGTTCGGCGACGTGTCCACGGGCGCCGAGAACGACCTGCAGCGCGCCACCGACATGGCGCGACACATGGTCACCCACTACGGCATGAGCGACGCGCTCGGCCTGGCCACCTTCGACGCGCGCCCGACACCGATCTTCCTGGCCGGCCCTGCGCCGGCGCAGCCGCGCGACTACAGCGAGCGCACGGCGGAGACGATCGACGCGGAGGTGCGCCGCATCCTCGACGAGGCGCGCGAACGGGTGACGACCACGCTCACCGCGCAGCGGGCTGCGCTGGACCGGCTGGCGCAGGCGCTGCTGGAACGGGAAGTCGTCGACCGCGCGACGCTGGACGACCTGATGGCCGAGTCGGTGGACGCGCCGGTGGACCGGATCGCGGCGGCGGTCGCGAATCCGGAACGTGAGCAAGGCGGCATCGTCAGGAGGGTTTGAGATGAATGGAGTCAACGCGAACATCATCTGGGTGCTCATCGCGCTGGCCGCCGTTTGGTTCCTGCTTCGGCGGGGACGCCACGGTGGGCATGGCCAAGGCGGCTTCGGCGGGCACGGTCATGGCGGCTTCGGTGGCCGCGGCCACGACGGCGGCGGCCACCACGGCGGGTCGCACGAGCGGCTCGGAAACGCTTCGCCCCGCGACCACGATGCCCTGAGTCCGGGCGCGGCGATCGACCCGGTAAGCGGCAAGCCGGTGCGCACCGACCAGGCGTTGACGTCGGTGAATGCCGGGCGAACCTACTACTTCGAGTCGGAAGACACGCGGCGGCGCTTCGAAGCCGAGCCACAGCGGTATGCCACTGCGGCGCCACCCCCGCAGCGCCGGTCGCGCCGGCACGGGTGCTGAGGAGCCTTCGCGTGCCACGAATCGTCTTCTGGCTGCTTGCGGGCGCGAACTTCGCGGTCGCGCTGGGCTATGGCGCGATCCTTCCGCTGCTGCCGACCCTGCTCGCGACGTACGGTGGCTCGGCCAGTGCCGTATCGGTGTCATGGCACACGGGGGGCCTGCTGGGCGCCTACATGTTCGGCTTGTTCTTCGCCGCACCCGTCTGGGGTGCGCTGTCGGACCGCATCGGCGGGCAGCGCTTGTTGGTGTGCGGGCTGGTCGCCTACGCCGCGTCACTCGTCGCGTTCGCCTTGGCCGAATCGCTGCCACTGGCCTACGTCTGGCGGGTACTGGCAGGCGTGGCGGGTGGCGCCGTGCTGCCGATCGTCAATGCCACGGCGGGTGCCGTCACCGACCGCCGGCAACGGGCCCGACTCTTTTCCGGCACCGCCATGGCGACGTTGCTGGGTCTGCTGGCCGGGCCGGCGTTGAGCGGTCTCGTCTACGGCGCGATGCAACGCATGGGTGACGTCACCACGATGACACCGGCGGTCGTCGGCCTGCCGCTGGTCGCCTCGGCCTCGGTCGCATTCGGGGTCGCGCTCGGTTGCGGCCTTCGACTTGAGCGAACGCGTACGGCCAGTTTGGAGCTGGGCGGGGGGATCATGCCTGCAGCGCGCGCCGTTTGGCAAAACGCCCGGCCGGCACTCGCCGCGAGCTTCCTGTTGACGCTCGCACTCGGTGCATTCGAGGCCATCTTGCCCGTCTTCGGACGGAGTCATCTGTCGATCGGCCCCGAGGCGATCGGCGCGCTGCTGTCGGTGTGCATGATCGCGATGCTCGGCGTCCAGGGCGGGTTGCTCGTCTTTCCCATCCTGCAACGTGTGGCCGGTGGTGCCTTCATCGCGACCGCCTTTCTCGTCGTCGCGGCAGGACTCTCTTTGCTCGCGGCGACGGAGTCGCTGACGCACGCAGCGTTGGCGATTGGGCTGATAGGCGCCGGCGGTGCGCTTCTTCAGCCGGCCATTGCCTACGTGGCGACGCTGAATGACGCCGTGGCGAGCGGACTGCTGCTCGGCGCCGTGGCCGCCGCCGGCGGACTGGGCCAGGCCGCCGGCTCGCTCGCCGGTGGCGCCCTGTTCGCGATGTTCGAGGCCAATGCGCTCTGGGCGGTTGCCGCCACCGTGGCCCTGGGCGCCATCTGGCTGGGCGTCACCAGCCCAAGGCTTCAGAGTGTGAAGACCGAAGGCTCATCCCTCCACAGGAGGCTTCGATGACCGATTGCTCGATGCATGACAGCCGCCTGCAGTCGCGGATCGATCTGCCTGACCCAGGTCGTGGCCAGAACGGGAATCGGTCGGACCTGAAGGTTTCCGAGGGCAGACCACTGCCGCTCGGTGTGCACGACTGCTGCGACGGGTTCAACTTCGCCTTGTTCAGTCGGCACGCCACAGGTGTCGAACTGCTTCTGTTCGACGGTGCCGACCGCGAAACGCCCTTCGCGAGCATCCGATTCGATCCGGATCGGAACAAGACCGGCGACATCTGGCACGCCCTGGTCGAGGGCGTTCGCTTCGGCCAAAGCTATGCCTACCGAATCGACGGTCGCTCGGACGCCCCCGAAGGGCTGCGCTTCGACGCCAGAAGGCGTCTGCTCGATCCCTACGCGATCGCCCTCAGCGGAGCGGCCCAGTGGGATTTCGCGAGCCTCAGCGGCCCGAGTACAGACCGATCGTCCGGCGCTGCAACGCCGACTTGCCTGCTCGTGTCGCGTCGCTTCGACTGGCAGGGCGTTGCGCGGCCGAAGACCGCCTGGAGCGACACGATCATCTATGAAGTGCATGTGCGCGGGCTGACCGCGCACGCCTCCGCCAGCGCTGCAGTACCCGGCACATTCTTGGCTGTGGTCGACAAATTGCCGTACCTGAGTGCGCTGGGCATCACGGCCGTGGAATTGATGCCCGTGCACGAGTTCAACGAAGACGAACTTGACCGACGAAATTCGTCAGGGCAGCGCCTCAAGAACTATTGGGGCTACAGCACGATCGGGTTCTTCGCGCCGAAGGAAGGCTATGCAGCCGTCCCCGGCCGGCAGGTCGAGGAATTCAAGACGATGGTCCGCGAACTGCATCGCGCGGGCATCGAAGTCATTCTCGACGTTGTCTTCAATCACACGGCAGAGGGCAACGAAGCCGGCCCGACCCTTTCATTCCGTGGATTGGACAACCCGATCTACTACATGCTCGAGCAGGATCGGGCGCGCTATCGCAACTACAGCGGCTGCGGCAACACGCTGAACTGCAGCCATCCGGTCGTGCGCGACTTGGTGATCGACTGCCTGCGCTACTGGGCCACCGACATGCAGGTCGACGGGTTCCGATTCGACCTTGCGTCGATCCTCGGCCGCGGTCCGGACGGCAGCCTGCTCGCCGATCCTCCACTGCTCGAGCGGATCGCAGAGGATCCGGTGCTCAGGGACGTGAAGCTCATTGCCGAGGCCTGGGACTCGGCCGGCGCCTTCCAGGTCGGCAGTTTCCCCGGCCGGCGCTGGTCGGAGTGGAACGCGCGCTTTCGCGACGACGTGCGCCGATTCTGGCGCGGCGAGCCGGGTTTGACCGGTGCGCTGGCGAGCCGCTTGAGCGGCAGCGCCGACATCTATCAGCGCAGCAAGAAGGAGCCGGTCAGCAGCATCAACTTCGTCACCTGTCACGACGGCTTCACGCTCGCGGATCTGGTGAGCTACCAGACCAAGCACAACGAGGACAACGGGGAAGACAACCGTGACGGCGCCAACGAGAACTACGGCGCCAACTACGGCACTGAAGGGCCGAGCGAAGACGAAGCGGTCAACACGACGCGACAGCGGCAGATCAGGAATCTGCTGGCCACCTGCATGCTGGCGCGCGGCGTGCCGATGATTCTCGGCGGCGACGAGTTCGGTCGCACGCAGCACGGCAACAACAACGCCTACTGCCAGGACAACGAGCTCTCCTGGTTCGACTGGACCATGGTCGAGAGCAACGCGGCTCTTGTCCGCTTCGTGCGCGGCCTGATCGCGTTTCGAAGACGTCATCTCGTTCTGAGCAACCGTCTTGACGGTCAAGCACTATGAAGCGTCGGATCCCACTGCGAGCCGTGCTTGGCGATGGCGTTGAGCATGGTCAGCAGCTTGCGCATGCAGGCCACCAGGGCGACCTTCTTGCGCTTGCCCACAGCCAACAGGCGTTCGTAGTGGGTCTTGAGGATGGGGTTGTGGCGCACCGCTGTGAGGGTGGCCATGTACAAGATTCGCCGCACGTTGGCGCGCCCGCCCCAGATCGTTCGCTGGCCGCGCATCTGACCGGAGTCGCGGTTCAGCGGCGCCACACCCACCAGCGCTGCGACACGGCGGCGATCGAGCTTGCCCAGCTCGGGCAGCTCGGCCAACAGCACCGCCACGCTGGCCGCGCCGATGCCGGGCACGCTGGCCAGCGCGGCGGCGAGTTCGGCGTGGTGACGCTGCACGTGCGCGGCCACGTCGGCGTCGGAGTCACCGAGCTCGGTCTTGAGGAACCCGATGACGCGCTCGATGCTCGGTCGGGCTGCGACGTGCGAGATGCGCATGCGCTGGCGCTCGGAGGTGATCATCTGCACCAGCTGGCGGCGGCGCAGCACCAGGGCCTGCAGGCGCTGCAGTTCCGTATCAGCCAGTGGCTTGACGAAGCGCTCCCGCTCGGGGTGCTGGTGCAGTACCCGAGCGAAGGCGGCCAACATCCTGGCGTCCAGCGCGTCGGTCTTGGCCAGCGCGCCCATCGCGCGGGCGAAGTCGCGCGCCGTGCGCGGGTTGACCACTGCCACCGCCAGGCCGGCCGCCTGCAGCGCGCACGCGGCCTCGAACTCGTAGCCGCCAGTGGCTTCCAGTACCGTCAGTGCCGGCCCAAGCGTCGACAACTGGCTGACCAAATCCTCCAACCCCGCGACGTCGTTGCTCACCTGCCAGGTCTTGGCCTGGTCGCTGCTGGCTACCTCCAGTATCTGGCTGGAGACATCGATACCCACGAAAACAGAGTCGGACACGTCCTCTCGCTCCCATCCTTGTCTATGCGAACTTCGAGTTCCTACAACCGTTCGGGCTGCAAGAAAGGACGGTCCAACTCGGGCGCCCAGTGCTCAGAAGCGGGATTCAACAACTGGCCCAGAGGCCGCTCGGGCTACCCGAGCTGGTCCGAGGCCTAAAGATACAAGGCAGGAGCGGTTTTTCGGCGACGGCGAGATCGACTGGTTCGGCGCCGGAGGCGCACCCCCCGACTGGAACGGCCAGAGTTCCGCGCTCGGATGTGTCATTCGGGGCGTCGCCGCGGATCCGGACCTGTGCCTGCTATTGAATGCGGGCACGAGCGAGACCACGTTCGCGCTCTCGACGCCGACAGGCGGCGGTGCATGGCGTGTTGCGATCGATACCGCGGCATTGCCACCGGGCGACATCCCGGTGTCCGAAGGAGGTGCGGAGATCCGACAGCAGGCTGCTTACACGGCTCCGCCACGCAGCCTGACCGTCCTCGTCGCCGGTTGCGAGTGCGTGCCATAGATCACATGGAGATATTTCAATGCAAGCGAAAGATGTCATGACGACCGCGGTCGTCACCGTGAGTCCCGATACCCTGGTCACCGAGATCGCGCAGCGGCTCGTCGAACGGCGTATCAGCGCAGTCCCGGTCGTCGACGATGAAGGACGCCCGGTGGGCATCGTCAGCGAAGGCGATCTGATGCGGCGCCCGGAGATCGAGGGCCAGCGCCATCCTTCCTGGTGGCTGTCGCTGGTCGCCGATCCGGTCGCCGAGGCGATCGAGTACGTGAAGGCGCGCGGCGGCCGGGCGCGCGAGGTGATGACGCGCAGCGTCGTCAGCGTCGACGAGGCTGCCTCGCTCGAGCAGATCGCCGCGCTGCTCGAGAAGCACGGCATCAAGCGCGTGCCGGTGCTGCGCGACGGCAAGCTGGTCGGCATCGTGAGCCGTGCCGATCTGCTGCGCGGCATCGTGGTGCGGCAGGACGCGCCGCAGCCGGCGGCAGACGATGCCGCGCTGCGCGAGCGCGTCGCCGCGGAGATCAATGCCAGCGGCGTGCGCAGCGAATTCATCAACGTCATCGTCTCCGGTGCGGTCGTGCACCTGTGGGGCGCGACCCACTCGCAAGCGGAACGCGAAGCCGCGCGGGTCGCCGCGGCGCGGGTGCCGGGCGCGAGCCGGGTCGAGGACCACCTCGGCGTCTTCACGCCGATGACGAGCGCACTGCTGTGGGCCGAGTAGAGATCGCGCCGATGGCAGACGAGCGAAAGACGGCCGGCGCGGGCGGCGCGAAACCTGCGGGTGTCGATCTGTGTACCGGGCTTTCTGCCGAGGAGGCTCGGCGCCGGCTGGCGCAGTACGGTGCCAACGCATTGCCCGAGCAGCGCAGAAGCGTGGCGCGCGTGCTGCTGTCGTACTTCTGGGGGCCGATTCCCTGGATGATTGAAATCGCCGCGGCCCTGTCCGCGGCGGCTGGTCGCTGGGAGGATTTCGGCGTCGTCGCGCTGCTGCTGCTCGTCAATGCCGGCGTCGGATTCTGGGAGGAGTACAAGGCCGACAACGCGATCGCCGCGCTGAAGCAGCGCCTCGCGTTGGTCGCGCGCAAGCTGCGCGACGGCCGCTGGCAGGATCTGCCTGCGGGCGACGTCGTTCCGGGCGACGTGATCCTGCTCAAGCTTGGCAACATCGTGCCGGCCGCTGCCGAACTCGCCGGCGACGGGTCCCTGAGCGTCGATCAGTCGGCGCTGACCGGCGAGTCGCTGCCGGCCGACAAGAAGGCGGGCGAGGCGCTGTACTCGGGCTCGGTCGTGCGCCGCGGCGAGGCCAAAGCGCTGGTGACCGCGACCGGCGCAAGAACGTTCTTCGGCCGCACGACGCGGCTGGTCCAGACCGCACAGACGCGCTCGCACTTCCAGCAGGCGGTGCTTCGGATCGGCAACTTCTTGATCCTCGCAACGCTGGGGCTGGTCTCACTGGTCTTGCTGGTCGCACTTTTCCGCGGCGACGCGCTGATCGACACGCTGCTGTTCGCGCTGATCCTCACGGTGGCCGCGATTCCGGTTGCACTTCCGGCGGTCATGTCGGTGGCGATGGCGGTGGGTGCCTCGGCGCTGGCACGCCGGCAGGCGATCGTCTCGCGTCTCGTGGCGATCGAGGAGATGGCCGGCATGGACCTGCTGTTCACCGACAAGACGGGCACGCTGACCAAGAACGAGCTGACGCTGGGCGAGCCCTTGCGGGTCGATGCGCGCGACGACGCCGAACTGCTGCAGGCCGCGGCGCTCGCCTGCGACCCGGACAGCCCCGATGCGATCGACGCGGCGATCCTGAAGTCGGCGGCCGGCGGAAGCGGTGAGTCCACTTGCCGTGTGGTGCGCTTCGAGCCGTTCGATCCGGTGCGCAAGCGTGCCGAAGCCGAGGTGCGTTCGGACGACGCGACGTTTCGCGTCGCCAAGGGCGCGCTGCAGTCGATTGCGCGCCTGGCCAGCATCGACGCCGCGCTCGAAGCCAGGATCAGGAAGGACGCCGATGCGCTGGCCGCGCGCGGCTACCGCACCCTGGCCGTGGCGCAGGCCGACGGTAGCGGCCCCTGGCGCATCCTCGGGCTGCTGCCGCTGTTCGACCCGCCACGCGACGATTCGACGCAGACGCTCGCCACGCTGAAGCAGATGGGCATCGACGTGCGCATGGTGACGGGCGATCATGCTGCGATCGCGCGCGAAACCGCCAGCAAGCTCGGGCTCGGCACCAACATCCTTGCTGCCCGCGAGGTGTTCGAACGCGACACCGACGACGGCGACGGCGCGCGCATCGAATCCGCCGACGGCTTTGCCGAGGTCTTCCCCGAGCACAAGTTCAGGATAGTGCGCACGCTGCAGCGCGCGGGCCGCATCGTCGGCATGACGGGCGATGGCGTCAATGACGCACCGGCGCTCAAGCAGGCTGACATCGGCATCGCCGTCAGCGGCGCGACCGACGCAGCCCGCGCCGCGGCCGACCTGGTGCTGACGGCGCCGGGGCTCGCCGTCATCGCCTCCGCGGTCGAGGAGGCGCGCCGGATCTTCGAGCGGATGCGCAGCTACGCCGTGTTCCGGATCGCCGAGACAATCCGCGTGCTCGGCTTCATCGCGCTCGCCATCGTGATCTTCGATTTCTACGCAGTGACGCCGATCATGCTGGTGCTGCTGGCAATCCTGAACGACTTCCCGATCATGATGATCGCCTACGACAGGGTGCGTGTCGCCGAGCGGCCGGTGCGCTGGGAGATGGGGCGCGTGCTGGCGGTCGCGGTGGTCGCCGGCGTCATGGGCGTGATCGCATCGTTCGTCCTGTTCTGGATTGCCCGCGACGTCCTTCAACTTCCACCCGGACAGATCCAGACACTCGTCTTCCTCAAGCTGCTCGTCGCCGGGCATCTGACGATCTACATCACGCGCAGCGAACGCTGGTTCTGGTCGCGGCCCTGGCCGGCCGCGCGACTGTTCTGGGTGACCGAGGCGACGCAGCTGCTCGGCACCCTGGCCGCCGTCTACGGCTGGTTCCTGGAGCCGATCGGCTGGAAGGACGCACTACTGGTCTGGGCCTACGCGCTCGCCTGGCTTCCGCTGAACAACGCCGCTCGTGTCTGGGTGCTCGAGCTCTGGTCGCACGGCCTCGGGCGCCATGCGCAGCACCTCGAGCGCGCGCATGCGTCGTTGCGAGCCTGTGAGTGTCCAACGGCAAGTTGCGCCTGTCCGGCGCCGGCCGAGCACGCGCGCACATGACGCAGCCGGATCCACGTTCGCACAGGAAGGAGACGCGCCATGCCCAACTATGAGCCTGAAGACATCGTCGAGGACCTGCGCAAGCACGCCGCCGAGTTGGGCGGCCGACGAATCGCCGCCGCCGTCACTGGCGTGCTGCTGCTGCTCTTGCTGTGGTCGACCTGGTTCACGGTGCAGCCCGAGGAGACCGGCATCGTCCAACGGTTCGGCGCAGTGTCGCGCACTGCAGGTCCGGGCCTGCACTTCAAGTTTCCCGCGGGGATCGAGAGCGTCCGCTTCGTTCCGACCGCGCGGGTCCTGAAGGAGGAATTCGGGTTCGGCACGGCATCCACCGGCTCGAGCGGGCGCACGCAGTACGCCGCCGACAAGAAGGCATTCAAGGATGTGTCGCTGATGCTCACCGGGGACTTGAACGTCATTGACGTGCAGTGGATCGTCCAGTACAGGATCGAGGACCCCGTGCGCTACCTCTTCTGGGTTCGCGAACCCCAGCAGACGATCCGGGACGTTGCCGAGGCGGTCATGCGGCGGGTCGTGGGCAACCGCCTGGGCAGCGATGTCCTCACCGTGGGCCGGGTGGCGGTGTCCACCGAGGTCAAGGAGGAAATGCAGAAGATTCTCAACGAGTACCAGACCGGCGTTCGTCTGGTGACGGTGGAACTTCAGGACGTGACGCCCCCGGACCCGGTCAAGCCCGCCTTCAACGAAGTGAACGAGGCACGCCAGGACCGCGAGCGGACGATCAACCTGGCGCAGGAGCAGGCCAACCGCGAGGTTCCCAAGGCGCGCGGTGAAGCAACCCGGACGATCACCGAGGCCGACGGCTATGCCATCGAGCGGGTCAACCGCGCGAACGGCGAGGCGGCCCGGTTCCGGGCCGTCCTTGCCGAGTACCGCCGCGCTCCGGAAGTCACACGGCGCCGGCTGTACCTGGAGGCCATGGGCACCGTCCTGCCCGAGGCCGGTGCCGTGTACGTCGTCGATGGCGACCAGAAGGCCCTGCTGCCCATGCTGCGCCTGGAGTCGGGCCAGCCGCCCGGCACGGCAGCCGGCAAGAGCAGCAGCCCGGCGGAAGCCGTCAAGGAAAGGAAGCAGCCATGAGGCAGTCGCTGACCATTGGACTTGCGCTCCTCGTCCTCGGGATCGCCATTGCCCTGTCGGAGACGTTCTACACCCTGGACGAAGGCGAGCAAGCGGTCGTCGTGCAATTCGGGCGGCCCGTGGGCGAGCCCGTCACGGTCGCCGGGCTGCACGTCAAGCTCCCCTTCGTCCAGGAAGCGCGCCGCTTCGAGAAGCGCCTGCTGGTGTGGGACGGCGACCCGAACCAGATACCCACCAAGGGCAGGGAGTTCATCTGGGTGGATACCACGGCGCGCTGGCGGATCGCCGATGCGCGCAAGTTCCTCGAGAGTGTCGCCACCGAGGCCGGTGCCCGATCGCGCCTGAACGACATCATCGACTCGGTGGTGCGCGACCAGGTTTCCGGCAGCGAACTGGTCGAACTCGTGCGCAGCGCCACCTGGGAGGTGCCGAAAGGCGAAGTGCTGGAGGAAGTTCCGGCCGAGGTGCGCGAGGAACTGAAGAAGGAGGTGCTGCGCGGACGCGAGGAGATCACGCGAACGATCCTGGCCGAGGCCCGCAAGGTCATGCCCCAGTACGGCATCGAGCTCGTCGATGTGCGCATCAAGCGCCTGGACTACATCGAAAGCGTGCGTGAGAAGGTCTACGCCCGGATGACGTCGGAGCGCAAGCGCATCGCCGCGCGGTTCCGGTCGGAAGGCGAAGGTCGCAGCGCCGAGATCCTCGGCACGATGGAAAAGGAGCTGCGCCAGATCCGCTCGACCGCCTACCGGCAGGTACAGGAAGTACGTGGCAAGGCCGATGCGGAAGCGACCCGCGTCTATGGCGCAGCGTACAGCGCCGACCCGGAGTTCTACGCGTTCGCCCGAACCTTGGAGACATACAAGGAGGGGAAGCATGCGAACTCGGTGGTGATCCTCACGACCGATGGCGACTACTACCGCTACCTCAAACGCTCCGGCCCGGCCCCCGCAGCCGGGACGGCTGGCCGATGACAGTCCGATGGATCCGTCGGGGCAGCACAGGATGAAACCGAGCATGCCACTCGCAGGTGCGATGTTCGACCTGGATAGCGCGCCGACCGGCACATCGACCGTGCACGCCGCGATCTGGAAGGTGTCGCCGCGAGCGGACGGACATGAGGCGGCGCAGTTCGTTCCCGGATCAGGGCGGACCATGAAGCCGAGGAGGACACGTTGACTCTCCAAGTTGTGGGAGCCGGGCCGGCGGGGCTCGCCGCCGCGATCACGCTCGCTCGTGCCGGGCGGCGCGTGGTGCTACGCGAAGCGCATCGGGAAGTCGGGCATCGGTTCGGGAACGACCTGCAGGGACTGGAGAACTGGTCGACCCACGGCGATGCGCTCGAGGAACTGGCAGCGCTCGGGCTGACGAATTCGTTTCGGGTGCTGCCCTGCGCATCCGGTGTCGCGTACGACGCATGGCATCGCGCCTACCCCATGCGCAGCCAGCGGCCGCTTTGCTACCTGGTGGAGCGCGGCCCCGGTCCCGGCACGCTCGATGCAGCCCTGCTCTCGCAGGCTGAGCGTCTGGGGGTCGAAGTGCGATTCGGCAGCCGCGCAAGCTCGATCGACGGTCCGGGAATCCTCGCCACCGGCCCGAAGGCAGCGGACGCGATCGCGGTCGGGTATCACTTCGAGACCGACATGCCTGACGGGTTCTGGCTCATCCTGGACGACGATCTGGCCCCGCAGGGCTACGCCTACCTGCTGGTGATGGGCGGTCGCGGTACGGTGAAGAGCTGCATGTTCTCCGGGTTCAAGAGCGAGCGCGTGCACGTTCAACGCACGGTCGAGCGCTTCCGGCAAATCGCCGGGCTGTCGATGCGAGATGCGCGGCCGCATGGCGGCATCGGCAACTTCCGTTTGCCGGCCACCGCCATGTCGGGTGCACATCCGGTGGCCGGCGAACAGGCCGGCTTCCAGGACGCCTTTGCCGGCTTCGGGATGCGCTATGCCCTGCGATCGGGAGTGCTCGCCGCGCGTGCGTTGTTGGGCCAGGAACAGTATGACCAGGCGTGGCGACGCGAGATCGGCGCCGGCGTGGAATGCTCGATGGTCAACCGCGCGATCTACGGCGCGCTCGGCAACCACGGCTACCGCTGGCTGTTGCGCAGCCAGCTCTGGTCGGGCGACGCACGGGGCTTCATGGGGCGGCTGTACGGCCAAGGCATCCTGCGCCGCGCCCTGCTGCCCTGGGCACGCCGCAGGGTCCTTAGCAGGCGCGCCGACGCGAGCTGCGACCACGTCGACTGCGGCTGCACTTGGTGTCGGTGTGGCGCCATGGCGAGCTCGCAAGGTGTCGAACCATGAGCAGGCGTGCGCGCGGTCGCCTGGCTGCGAGTCCTCTCGTCCGACGCGCCATGGCAGCTCAAGTCCGAACTGATCGGCCTGGCGCCAGCACCACCGATCTCCTTCACCTGCCAAACCCCGTTGAGTCGCGGTTGCTGTCGCAAGGGCGGTTCTGCAGTTCCTGCCTCATCCCCGCTCTCACGTCATTCACCACGGAGTACGACCCATGACGACCGACAGCCCAGAAGATCCGGCAAAGCGGATGTGGCTCGCCGCAACCGCCGTGACCGGTGGAGCGGGCCTGACCGCTGCAGCCATTCCGTTCGTCGCCTCGATGGCGCCGAGCGAGCGAGCGCGTGCCGTCGGCGCCCCTGTCAGCGTCGAGCTGCAAGGCATGCAGCCCGGCGAACTCAGGACCGTGGAGTGGCGCGGTCAGCCGGTGTTCGTGCTGCGGCGATCAGCTGAGATGCTGGAAGGTCTGCAACGGCACGACGACTTGCTCGCCGACCCGCAGTCCAAGCGATCGGATCAGCCAGACTACGCGGTCAACGCCGATCGATCGATCAAGCCCGAGTTCGGCGTGATGGTGGGGATCTGCACGCACCTGGGCTGCATTCCGACCTATCGGCCGACCCCTGGCGCGGCGGACATTGGCGCATCCTGGCCCGGCGGCTTCTATTGCCCCTGTCACGGATCCAAGTTCGACCTGGCGGGACGGGTGTTCAAGAACGTCCCGGCGCCGACCAATCTCGTCGTGCCGCCGCACCACTTCACCTCGGCCGGCAGCCTGCTCATCGGCGTCGAT
>MEGM01000021.1 GCA_001725505.1 Rubrivivax sp. SCN 70-15
AGCAGCGCGCGCGCGCGCGGGTGCTCGCTGCCCTGCTGCAGCGATGCGGCCCAGGCCAGCAC
Organism: Rubrivivax sp. SCN 70-15; assembly: GCA_001725505.1. GTDB lineage: Bacteria > Pseudomonadota > Gammaproteobacteria > Burkholderiales > Burkholderiaceae_C > Rubrivivax. Next base: position 63 of record MEGM01000021.1, read on the forward strand.
CTCGTCGGCCGACCGGCCCGCGGCCGGCAGCACCGCGACCAGCGTCGGCCGGCCGTCGGTGAGCGTGCCGGTCTTGTCGAAGGCCACGGTGCCCACCGAATGCGCCAGCTCGAGCGCCTGCGCGTCGCGGATCAGGATGCCGTGGCGCGCGGCGACGCCGGTGCCGGCCATGATCGCGGTCGGGGTCGCCAACCCGAGTGCGCAAGGGCAGGCGACGACGAGCACCGAGACCGCGTTGATCAGCGCCGCCTCCCAGCCGGCGCCGGCCAGCATCCAGCCCGCCAGCGTCGCGAGCGCGACCGCGAGCACGACCGGCACGAAGACGGCGCTGACGCGGTCGACCAGACGCTGGATCGGCGCCTTGCCGGCCTGCGCCGATTCGACGAGCCGGATGATGCGTGCCAGCGTCGTCTCGGTGCCGACCGCCAGCGTGCGCACCGTCAGTGCGCCTTCGACGTTGATCGAGCCGCCGGTGATCTTGTCGCCCGCCGCCTTGGCCAGCGGCAGGCTCTCGCCGGTGATCAGCGATTCGTCCAGATGGCTGCGACCCTCGACGACCTCGCCGTCGACCGGCACGCGTTCGCCCGGGCGCACGAGCACCAGGTCGCCCACGCGGAGCTGCTCGACCGGAATCTCGGTCTCGACGCCGTCGCGGCGCACGCGCGCGGTGCTCGGGCGCAGCGCGTTGAGGGCGCGGATCGCGTCGGTGGTCTGGCGCTTGGCGCGCCCCTCCNNNCGCGTCGGTGGTCTGGCGCTTGGCGCGCACCTCCAGCCACTTGCCGAGCAGCACCAGCGTGATGACCATCGCCGAGCCCTCGAAGTACAGGTGCGGCATCTCGTGGCCGGGGTGGCGCAGCAGCAGGTACAGCGACAGCCCGTAGGCCGCCGAGGTGCCGAGCGCGACGAGCAGGTCCATGTTGCCGGTGCCCGCGCGCACTGCGTTCCAGCCGGCGCGGTAGAAGCGCGCGCCGAGCCAGAACTGCACCGGTGTCGCCAGCGCGAGCTGCAGCCAGCCCGCGGGCATCCAGTGGATGCCGAACAGAGACAGCAGCATCGGCGCGGCCAGTGGCAGCGTCAGCGCCGCGGCGGCGAGCACCGGCCAGCTGTCGCGCGCGCCGCTCGGCGGCCGGCGCGTCGCGTCGTCGACGCGGCTGGCCGTGTAGCCGGCTTTCTCGACCGCCGCGATCAGCGCGCTCGCCGGCACCGTGCTGAGCGCGTGCACGCTGGCCTTCTCGGTCGCCAGGTTGACCGACGCCGACAGCACGCCCGGCACCTTGAGCAAGGCGCGTTCGACCCGCGCCGAGCACGACGCGCAGGTCATGCCGCCGATCTGCAGCGTCTGCTCGTCCATCGCGACGTCGTAGCCGGCCTTGCGCACCGCGTCGGTCAGCGCCTGTGCGCCGACGCTCGGCGGCGCCAGCACGCAGGCCTGCTCGGTGGCCAGGTTGACCGTCGCTCTGTCGACACCGGCCACCGCCGCGAGCGACTTCTCGACGCGTCCGGCGCAGGACGCGCAGGTCATCCCGGTGATGGCCAGCGTCAGACCCGGGGCGGGCTTGGGGGCGGTGGTGGTGGGCGTGTTCATCGATCGGCTCCGGGCGCCCCGACGGGCACCGTTGCGGACTATGTTCTTCCTTCCCACGGTAGGAAGGTCAAGCCTTGACTTTCCCACGATGGCAAGCTGGAAACTTCGATCCATCTCAAACCGCCAGCGAGGATGCCTCTCATGATTGCCTTCCAAGTCGACGACATGACCTGCGGCCATTGCGTGAGCACGATCACGCGCGCGCTCAAGGAGGCCGACAGCGCCGCCGAGGTTCGCATCGACCTGCCGACGCACCGGGTCGAGATCACGCCGGCCACGGCGAGTGCCGAGGCGCTGGCCGCGGCGATCGCGGACGCCGGCTACACGCCGGTGCCGCTGCAAGCGGCCTGAGTCGGCGTCCGCGGCTGTGCTATAGTTGCGGGCTCATTCGGGAGTGGTAGTTCAGTTGGTTAGAATACCGGCCTGTCACGCCGGGGGTCGCGGGTTCGAGTCCCGTCCACTCCGCCAACATGCAAGCAAAAACGGGCCTTCGGGCCCGTTTTTCGTGTGCGGCCCGACATCCGGGCCAACATCACGCCGGACGCTTGGCGCCGGCGCGTCGCGCGTGGGGGGAAGGTGCCTGTGAACGTCTTCGAGCGATGGTGGCAAGGCCGCTACGTGCCGCCGCCCGAGAACGATCCCGACAGCTTCGTGATCTTCGTCAGCCCCGGCTACTACGAGCGCCATGTCTGCGCGCCTCGTCTCATGGCTGATCGACTTCGCCCGCGAGAACAAGCTCGCGGTGGTGGTCGTCACCGCGGTGTTGACCTGGGTCGTCACGAAGCTGGCTGACTGGTTCCTCTGACGCGCAGACAGCGCGCGTAGTCGGAGCCGGGCCGAGCGCCTGCGCGCTCGAGGTCGCCGCGCCTGCGTTCGCGGCGGCGGCCAGCACGTCGCGCATCAGGTGGGCCAACTCCTTGGCTGGCAGCGTGCCTCCACACCCCCCAGCGTCAGCGTCGGCATCACGGCCATGACGAACGCGGCCCAGGGCCTTCGACCATGCAGCCGCGCTTGCACGCGCAGGCGCAGCGGCCACGACCCGTAGGTCAGGATCGCAGCCCAGGCGATGGCCACCGGGAGCGGCCGCATCACCCCGAAGCCCGCCAGCAGCAGGCCGCCGGGCACGCCTGCCAAGAGAGCGCGGCGCAGCCGCAGTGGTGGTTGCGCGGTGGTCGCTTGACGCTCAGGCGTCGAGCGCGGGCTCTGCCAGACCGGCCGCCATGGCTTGGCGCGCCGCGTCGCGCAGTTCGAGCGCGCTGTCCCAGCCCGGGCCCGCCGGTGCGATGGGCGCGGCGATCGTCACACCGATCTTGCTGCGGTTCGGCAGCCAGGCGCTGTCGCGCAGCAGCGAGCGCGTCCCGTTCAGCACCACCGGCACCAGCGGCGTTCCGGTTTCGGCGGCGATCACGAAGGCTCCGAGCTTGAAGGGCTGCAGGCCGCTCGCGCGTCCGAACGTGCCTTCGGGGAAGAACACGAAGGATTCGCCTGCACGCACGCGCGCCTGCAGCGCCCTGGTGTCTTCGATGCCTTGCGCCGCATCGAAACGCTCGACGAACGCGATGCCCAGCCTGCGCAGTGCCCGGCCGATCAGCGGCACGTCGGCCAGCTCGCGCTTGGCGGCGAAGGAGAAGTCGGCCGGCAGCACGGCGCCGAGCAGGATCGAATCGACATAGCTGGCGTGGTTGGCGACGACGATGCGCGGCCCGCCTGCCGGCAGCTGGTCCAGCCCTTCCACCTGCACGTTCAAGCCGGTCAGCCGGATCGCGGCCCGTGTCAGCGCGCGCGTCGCGCGCCGCCGCTGGGTCACGCCCGGCAACACCATCACGGCACACCACCCCACGGCAGCGAGTATCAGGAATACGGTGCAGGCCCACAGGCCCCACGCCAGGCGGCCAGCCTCGTGCGTTGCGCGACGTGTTCGCGCCGCTGCGGCACTGGTCGCCAGTGCGGCCCACTGCTGCCACGGAGGGCGTTGGGTCACGCCGAGCCGACCCTGCTCGTAGAGCTCGCGGCAGGCCGTGCGGCGCGTCTTGCCGCTGGAAGTCTTGAGCACCGTGCGCGGCGGCGCCAGCACCACGTCGTCGGCCGGGGCGCCGAGCAGCGTGGCCGACATCGCGGTGATGGCCTGGATCAACGCATGGCGCTGTGCGGGCTCGCTCCGCTGCGTCTCGACCAGCACCACCAGCTTCTCGGTGCCACTGCGCGGGACGCTCGCCGGGAACACGGCCACGCCGCCCTTGCGCACACCGGCCAGCCCGGCGACCGCCGTCTCGAGTTCCTGCGGATGGATGTTGAAGCCGCCGCGGATGATGATGTCTTTCTCGCGCCCGGTCAGGAACAGCTCGCCGTCCGCGATGTAGCCAAGGTCGCCGGTGTTGAGCCAGCCGTCTTCGAACAGGCGGGCGTTGGCGCTGGCGTTGTCGCGGTAACCCTGGGTGCTGGACGGGCGGCGGAACTGCACGCGTCCCTGTTCGCGCTCGGGCAGCTCGCGCGACCCGCTATGCGTGCTGGCGTCGACCACGCGCAGCTCGTGGCCGGGCAGCGGCAGGCCGCAGGACACGATGCGCAGCGCTTGCGCGTCGTCCGGCCGTGCCGGCATGGCCGCGCCACCCCGGGTGAGCGCGGCGCGATCGACGCGGTCGATCAAGGGGCCGCGGCCGACCGGCGGGAAGGCCAGCCCGACCGAGCTCTCGGCCAGGCCGTACACGGGCGTCAACGCCTCGCGCTTGAAGCCGCAGCGGGCGAAGCGCGCCGCAAAGCGTTCCAGCGTGTCCGGGCTCACCGGTTCGGCGCCGTTGAATGCCAGCCGCCAGCACGACAGGTCCAGGCCATCGAGTTCGGCATCGGTGAGCTTGGCCAGGCACAGCTCGTAGGCGAAGTTGGGTGCCGCCGAGACCGTGCCACGGTGCCGGTGGATCGTCTCCAGCCAGCGCGCCGGCCGGGCCAGAAACGCCAGCGGCGACATCAGCACCAGATGGAAGCCCAGGTACAGACCGCCCAGGCAGGCCCCGATCAGGCCCATGTCGTGGTACAGCGGCAGCCACGAGACGAAGGTGTCGTCGCTGCCGACCTTGGACGCCCGCCACATCGCGCGCAGGTTGGCCAGCAGGTTGGCATGGGTCAGCAGCACACCCTTGGGCTCGCCGGTGCTGCCCGAGGTGTACTGCAGGAACGCGACGTCCGCGGCGGCCACCGCGGGTGGCATGAAGGCCGCATCGGCCCGTGACAGGTCGGCCACCGTGGCGACCGTCTTCAAGGCCTCGGCCTGGGCCCGCAGCAGGTGGGCCAGCGGCTTGGCGCGCTCGACGGTGACGAGCACCGACGCACGCGCATTGCGCAGGATGCCGGCGATGCGTTTCAGGTGGTCTTCGAGCTGCGAGGGCCGCGCCGGCGGATACAACGGTACCGGTACGTCGCCGGCCAGCAGCACGCCGAAGAACGCGGCAAAGAACTCGCGCCCGGTGGGCAGCATGATCGCCACGCTGTCGCCCTTGGCCAGGCCAAGCGCGTGCAGGCCGGCGGCCAGGGCGAGGGCGTCGCGGTGCAGGTCCGCGTAGCTCAGCTCGGTGCGGGCATCGCCATCGCCATGGAGCGTGATCAGCACGCGCTGCGGGTGCTGCCGCAGGTGCCAGTCGAAGACCTCCACCAGGGTCTGGACCGAATCGGGCGGGTAGCGCTGCGCAGCGGGCGCCAGCGGGGGCTCCTGCGCCGCGCGGGGCTGCGGACCGGGCGGCGCTTCGGCACCCGGCGGGAGCGTCGTCGCGTCGCCACTGACCGTGATGAAACGCAGCAGGTCGCGCGGTGTCTCGGCCTCGGTCAATGCGGCTTCTCCGACCGACACCCCCAGGTCGTGGCCGATGCGCGTGATCAGTTCGACGCGGGCCAGGCTGTCCAGGCCGAAGTCGCGCTCGAGCGAGTGGTCCAGGCCCAGCGCGGTGGCCAGGCCGGCTCGTGGCCGCAACTCGTCGGCCACGCTGCGCACCGTCGCCAGCAGACGCGGTGCCAACGCATCGAGGTCTGGCGTCACGGCGCCGCTCGATGCCGAAGGATCACTCGGCATGAGCGTCTCGTCGCGTGCTGGCGACGATGCGCTTGAGCTTTCCACTGCGCCCCAGCGGCAGGGCATCGGCCACGTGCACGACGATGCGCAGGTCGACCGCACCTTGCCGCCGCGCGAAGTCGGCGAGCAGGCTGCGGCAGTGTTCGCGCACGCTGCGTGTGTGCGCTGCACCTCGGCCGAGCGTCAGGTCCCAGTGGCCCACGCCGTGCTGGCACAGCTGGAAGTCGAACACCCCGGCATGGTCTTCCAGCAGCGTCGTCAAGGCCAGCGGCAGCAGGGTCACCGGCGCGCCTTCACGGCTGCGCTCGACCAGCACGTCGTCACGGCGCCCGTGCACCTGCACGGTCGGCAGGGCGCAGCCGCAGCGGCAGGGTTCGGCGTCGAGGACGATGCGGTCGCCGATGTCGAAGCGGATCAGTGGTTGCACGTGGTTGGCCAGGTTGGTCAGCAGCGTGGTGTGCGAGGCCTGGCCCGCCGGCACCGGGCGGTGCCGGGCATCCACGGCTTCCAGGATCACCCAATCGGCGTCGACGTGCAGTCGGCCCTGGGCGCACTCCCAGGCGATGGGCAGGAACTCAGACGCGCCATAGCTGTTGCGCAACGCGCAGCGTAGGCCTTGCTCGATGCGTGCGCGCATGGTGGCGGACAAGGTCTCGCCACCCGTCCGCACCTCTTGCGGGTGGATGCGCAGGTTGCCGCGCTGGGTTTCCTCGGCCAGCAGTACCGCAGCGGTGGGGTAGGTGGCGACGATGCTGGGGCCGAATGCGTTGAGCTCAGCCACCAGCGCCGCCGTGGGCTGCAGGATCGAGAAGCTGCGCGAGTGTTGCGCCAGCCAGGGGTTGGCCGCCTGCAGCCGCCGCACCGAGACATGACTGGCGAAGTGGCCGCCAAAGGCGCCCACGAAGGCAAAGCGTTCGCCCAGGTACAGCGGGTCGACCAGCCGCACCAGCGGACGCGGCGAATGGCGCCTCAAGGCCTCCAGCGCGTCGTAGACCGCCAGCGCCGTCTCGTCCTGCACGAACACGCCGGGCTGACCGGTGCTGCCGGAGCTTTTCCAGACCCTGTAGCGGCCCAGATACGGCTCGCCAATGCGCCGCGTGTCGGCGCAGAAGGCGCGCAGGCCATCGAGTGTGATCTGCGGATCCGTGACCCGGTCGGCGAACTGCCGCATCGGCTGCAGCTTGTCGGCGACGGGCAGGGCGCTGAGCGCCACGCTGCCGGTGTCGATGCCACGCAGCGCGCTGCGATAGAACCGCGTGCCCAGCGCCGCCTGCAGCAGCAGTCGCAGGCGTCCCGCCTGGAGCGCGGCAATGGCGGCGGCGCTGGTGTGCGTGGTCGCCATCACATCGAAGGCGATCCCCGCTGCCGCGGGCCGCACGCTGGTGCGCGAGGCGCAGCCGTTGTCACTCGCCATGGGTCGTGCCCGGTTGGTTCTCGCGCTTCGGTGCCATCGCACGATTGAACGCCAACGGTCCGTGGTCCGATTGTCCTGGGTCAATCGTGCGGGGACGACAGGCCTGAGCTTCCGCATCAGGCCCATGCCGGCGCTCATGCAAGTCCACGGTCGATGCGACACCGTCATGTACGATCGATACTCCTCAACCGTGATCCACGACCGCGTAACTTGGCCATCACCAAGCGGCTGCCTTGCCTGGGAAGACGAGTCCGGCCGGTCCTCTCCCGGCCACTCGGCCAACGATTCTGGAGGCCCTTGCAGGTCGGCGACCTTCGAGGGCTTCTTCATTTCTGCCCGGCTCCGCTTTCGTCGCGCGGGCTCTGCCGATGAACCCGCAAACGCCGCATGCGCCGGCCGGCCCGTCCGCCGGCCTGACCCTGCTCTTCGCCAGCGCCTGCGGCCTGTGCGTCGCGAACCTCTACTACGCGCAACCGCTGCTCGGGCCGATTGCCGAGGCGCTGCAGCTGCATGCCGGGCTCGCCGGTCTGGTGATGACGCTCACGCAGCTCGGCTACGGCGCCGGGCTGCTGCTGCTGGTGCCGCTGGCCGACGTGGTCGAGAACCGGCGCCTGATCGTCTTCATGATGGCCGCGGCGGTGATCGGCCTGGTCGCGGCGGCGGCGGCGCCGTCGGCGGCCGGCTTTCTGGCGGCCTCGTTCGTGGTCGGCGTCGGCGCGGTGGCGGCCCAGGTGATGGTGCCGTTCGCATCGCACCTCGCGCCCGAGGCGATGCGCGGCAAGGTCGTCGGCAACGTGATGGCCGGGCTGCTTGCCGGCATCATGCTCGCGCGGCCGGTGTCGAGCCTGATCGCCGCCGCGCTCGGCTGGCGCAGCGTGTTCGCGCTGTCGTCGCTGGCGATGGTCGCGCTGCTCGCGGTGCTGGCACGCGCGCTGCCGCAGCGCCGGCCGGCCGGCACGGCGAGCTACCGCGGTACGCTGGCGTCGCTGCCGGGGATCGTCCGACGCACGCCGCTGCTGCGCCGCCTACCAGGGGCTGATGTTCGCCGCCTTCCAGGTCTTCTGGACGACGGTGCCGCTGGCGCTGGCGCAGCGTTTCGGCTTCGGCCAGACCGGCATCGCGCTGTTCGCGCTCGCCGGCGCGGCCGGGGCGCTGGCCGCGCCGGTGGCCGGCCGGCTCGCCGACCGCGGCCTGACGCGGCCGGCCACCGGCGCCGCGATGGCGGTGGTGCTGCTCGCCTTCGGCATCGGCGCGGCCGCGCTGCGTGCGCATTCGCTCGCGGCGCTGGTGCTTGCCGCGCTGCTGATCGACGCCGCGGTGCAGGTCTGCCAGGTGCTCAGCATCCGCAGCCTGTACATGCTCGCGCCCGAGCTGCGCGGCCGGCTCAATGGCCTGTTCATGACCTTCGTCTTCCTCTGCGCGGCGCTGGCGTCGGGCACGGCGGCGGCGATCTACGCCTTCCACGGCTGGAGCGCGCTGTGCCTGCTCGGCGGCGCGCTCGCGCTGGTCGGGCTGGCGCTCTATGCGACGGAGTTCCGGCGCCGGCCGGCGCTCGCGTCGGGCTGACCCTTCAGCGAGGCTGCGCCGGCGCGGCCCGTGCCGCAGCGGTGATCCGTATCGCAAGGCCGCCGAGCGTCTCCGATCGACCGACCGTCACGTCCATGCCGTGCGCCTGCGCGATGCGCCGCACGATCGACCAGCCCAGCCCGCTGCCGTCCTGACCGCTGCCCGCGACCCTGAAGAAGCGCTGGCCGAGCCGTTCCAGGTCGGCGGCGGCGAGACCGGGGCCGCTGTCGTCGACGGTCAGCGTCACCCGGTCCGCATCGCGTCGAACGGCGACGTCGATGCTCGCCGCCGGCGGGCTGTAGCGCACCGCGTTGTCGATCAGGTTGCGCACCAGCACCGCCAGCAGCGTCTCGTCTCCGGCGACGCTGCAGTCCGGGCCCGCGGCCAGGCGCAGTGTCTGCCGCTTGGCGACGGCCTTCGGCGCGATCTCGGCCGCCACCTGGCGCACGACGGCGCCCAGGTCCACCGCCCGGTCGGCGCGCGCGGTTGTCGATTCGAGCCGCGCCAGCGTGAGCAGCTGCTCGACGAGTCGCGTCGCGCGGTCGCAGCCGTCGAGCGTGGCCTGCAGCGCGTGGCGGCGCTGCGCCGCGTCGTCCTCGGCGAGGGCCACCTGGGCCTGCGCGCGGATCGCCGCGATCGGCGTGCGCAGCTCGTGCGCGGCGTCGGCCGTGAAGCGGCGCTCCGAGTCGAGCATCGTCGCCACGCGTTGCAGCAAGCCGTTGAGCGCGTCGACGACGGGCTCCATTTCCGCCGGGGCGTCGTCGACGACCACCGGCTGCGCCGCGCCGGGCTGGCGCGCGGCCAGCGCCTGGCCGAGCCGACGCAGCGGCGATACGCCGTGCGACACCGCCCACCATGCGGCCAGCGCCAGAAGCGGCAGCGCGGCGGCCATCGGCCACAGCGTGCCGCGCAGCACCGCCCAGAGAATGGACGCGCGCGACGAGGCCTGTTCACCGACGTAGACCTGCACGTCGCGCTCGGCACCGTGCGCCGCCATCACGCGCCAGGCCGTGCCGTCGATGCGCACCGTCCCGAAGCCCGACGCGAGGCGCTCGCCCGGCGTGACCATCGGCTGCACCGGTGCATTCGCCGATCTCAGCACCAGCCGGCCTTCGTGGAAGACCTGGAACGCAACCTTCGGCGCATAGCGGTGCAGCGTCGGCGCGTCGACGTCGGGCGCGCCGTCGCCGAACTCCTGCGACTGCTGCACGACGAGCAGCGCCGCGGCCTGGGCCAGGTGGCCGTCGAGCAGCTCGTCGAGCTCCTGGCGCACGTCGAACCAAGTCACGGCCGCGGTGACGACCCAGACGGCGGCGACGCCGCCCAGCACCAGCGCGAGCAGCCGGCCCTGCAGCGATCGGGGCGCGCGGATCATGGCGCCGGCGCTTCGCGCAGCAGCATGTAGCCGACGCCGCGCACGGTCTGGATCAGCCCCGTGCCGAGCTTGCGTCGCAGGTGATGCACATGCACCTCGACCGCGTTGCTGTCGACCTCCTGGCCCCAGCTGTAGAGATGCTGTTCGAGCTGCTCGCGCGACAGCACGCGGCCGGCGTTGAGCATCAAGGCCAGCAGCAGGTCGAACTCGCGTGCCGACAGCGCGACCGGTACTCCTTCGTTCGTCACCACCCGGGCCGCCGGGTCGAGCACGACGCCTTGCGCGGTGAGCCGTTCCTGGGGCTGGCCGTGGGCGCGCCGCACCAGCGCGCGCAGCCGCGCCGCCAGCTCGTCCAGATCGACCGGCTTGACGACGTAGTCGTCGGCACCGAGGTCGAGCCCGTGCACGCGGTCCGACACCGCGTCGCGCGCGGTCAGCACGAGCACCGGCAGCGCGAGCCCGGCGCGGCGCACGGCGGCGAGCACCTCGATGCCGTCCTTGTGCGGCAGCCCGAGGTCGAGCACGGCCGCGGCGTAGGCGCCGCTGCGCAGCTCGCGCTCGGCGGCGACGCCGTCGCGCACCCAGTCGACCTGGAAGCCGCGCTGGCGCAGCCCGGCGCGCAGGCCGTCGCCGAGCAGCGGGTCGTCTTCGGCGAGCAGGATGCGCATGCGCGGGATTGTGCTGCGCCGGGTTCAGTCGTCGTCGCCGTCGTGACCGCCCTGGCGCTCTGCGCCCGAGGCCGCCGGGGCGAAGCCCCCGCTGGCAGGCGCGCTGCGCCATTGCAGCCAGCCGAAGCCGAGCATCGCCACGATCATCAGCAGCGCGACGCTGCGCCAGCGGCGGGTGATCGCCTGCCCGGCGGGGCCGCGCTTGCGCCCGGTGACCATCGCCGCGACCAGGTTCTCGCGCTGGCGCAGGCTGGCGAGCAGCACGCCGGCGACGTGGACGCCGACCACGGCCAGCATCGCGTTCGCCGCGCCTTCGTGCCAGTCCTCCGTCCAGTGGCCGCCGACGTCGCTGTAGTTCGCCCAGCCGGAGATCGCGACGATCGCCGTCAGCCCGAGCAGCGCGACGATCGCGAGCGCACCGACGGGGTTGTGCCCGACCGTGGTCTCGGGCTCGCCGCGCAGCATCGCGCCCACGTAGCGGGCGACGGCGCGCGGCCCGCGCACGAAGTCGGCGAAGCGGGCGTGGCGCGTGCCGATCAGGCCCCACAAAAGGCGGAAGACGACCAGTCCGGCCATCGTGTAGCCGAGCGTCACGTGCAGCAGGCGCCAGCGCTCGCTCTCGGCGCTCAGGTAGGCGCCGGCGAAGCACAGCACCATGGCCCAGTGGAAGACGCGCACCGGCAGGTCCCAGACCAGGATGCGCTCGCGGGCGGAGGCGCCGGCGGTCTGCGGTGTCGCGGCGGCGCCGCCTTCAGCGCGGCATGCGGATCCATCGTTCATCGAAATCTCCTTCGTTGGCACGGGTGTGGCAGGCGCCGCAGTTGGCGCCGCTCTTCACGGCGGGCAGGGTCCAGCGCTCGGCCGGCACCTCGTCGTGCTTGCGCACGAACCAGGCGCTGCGCGTGATGCGGTCCTGCGGCGGCGGGTTCATGCTGGACGGGGCGGCGTGGGCGGCCAGCCAGTCCGCGAGGGTGGCCGTGGTCGCGGCGTCGAGCGAGGCATCGACGCCGAAATGGTGGTCGAGCGTACCCGTCAGCCGGCGCCACGAGGCCGCCGGCAGCAGGCCGGGCGGGTAGGCCACATGGCACGCGGCGCATTCCTGCTGGTAGGGGGCGAAGGGCGGCACGGCCGCGCGCCGGCGGCCGTCGTCGGCACCGGCTGCCGGGGCCCAGGCCAGCAGGGCGAGGGTCAGCGTGGCCAGAACGGTGGGGTGAGGGCAGGGCTTCATCGGCGATCTCCGGGTCGGGCACGGGGCGGTCAGGGCTTCAGCGTCAGCAGCCAGGCGAGAACGTCGGCCTTCTCGGCTCCGGTGCATTCGCGCCCCATGACGTCGTTGCAGTTGCGGCGAAACCATTTCTCGGTCTTCGCCGCGTCGGTGAAGCGCTCGGCGTTGAAGGCCGGCGCGAGCGCGCCGATCGTCTTGCCGGTCGACGCGTGCCGGCCCGGCTGCGTCGGCACCTCGCCATGGCAGGAGGCGCAGCGCCACTCGCGACCGTGGGATGCGGTGAACAGCTGCTGTCCGCGCTGCGGCGCCGTGGGCTGACCGGCCTGCGCGCTGTACGCGGCCTGCAGCTGCGCGGGCGTGGCGCCCTGGGCCGGCGCGACGGCGGCGCCGAGCGCGAGTGCGAAGGCGAGCGCGGCGACGACGCGCGAGGACGGCAGGACGTGAATGGCAGGCATGGCGGGCTCCTTGGCGAGCATGCTGACGAGCCGGCCTTAGCGTTGTCTTAAGGCCGGCGCGCGCGGCCGTGATCAGCCGGCCTTAAGGCGCGGCGTCCAAGCTGGCGTCATCCATCCACTGCGACGAGGACGTCCACCATGCATCCGACACTGCGTCAGTTCATCCAGGAGTTCACCGGCGTCGCGCTGGCGAGCCTGGTCCCGGTGGTCCTGACCGCCTTCCTGTCGATTCCGCTCAGCCTGGGCGCGCACCCGGGCGAGACGCGCGCGCCGACACCGGGCCTTGACCGGCACATGAGCTGAAGCGCCGGGCGGCCTCGTGCGCCGCTACTGGAAGTAGGCGAGCAGCCGCTCGAGCGCCATCGTGAACGGCGCCTGCATCGCCGGCAGCGTCAGGAAGATGCCGAGCAGGCCGACGCCGAGCGTGATCGGGAAGCCGATCGCGAAGACGTTGATCTGCGACGCGACCCGGGAGATCGCGCCGAGCACGAGGTTCACGAACAGCAGCATCGCGACCAGCGGCAGTGCGATCCACAGCCCGGTCGAGAAGATCTCGGCCCCCCAGCGCCAGGGCTGCGCCGCCTTCAGGAAGGCGAAGGGCTCGGGGCCGACCGGGAACGCGGTGAAGCTCTTCACGAGCGCGGCGATGACGAGCAGGTGCCCGTTCATCACGATGAACAGCCAGGCCACCATGGTGCTGAAGAAGCGGCTCGTCGCGGTCACGCTGCCGGCGCTGATGGGGTCGAAGAAGCCGGCGAAGTTCAGCCCCATCTGCAGTCCGACGAGCTCGCCCGCGAACTCAACCGCGGCGAACACGACGCGCACCGCGAAGCCCAGCGACAGCCCGATCATCAGCTGCTGCACGACGAGAACGAAGGCGAGCGCCGAATCGAGCGCCACCGGCGTCACCGGCGGCAGCGTGGCCTGCGCCGCGAAGGCGATCAGCGCGGCCAGACCGATGCGCACGCGCGTCGGCACGGTGCGGGTGCCGAACACCGGCATCGCGGTGAACAGCGCGAGCGCGCGCAGGAAGGGCCAGAACAGCGGCGTGATCCAGCCCAGCAGCTGGGCTTCGCTGACGCTGAGCACCGCGCGTCCGGGACGGGCGTCAGCCGACGGCGGACGGAATCGCCTGCAGCGTGCGCTGCAGGTACTCGACCAGCGTCGTGATCATCCACGGCCCGCCGATGGCGAGCACCGCGAATGCGGCGACGATCTTCGGCACGAAGCTCAGCGTCGCCTCGTTGATCTGCGTCGCGGCCTGGAAGATGCTCACGAGCAGGCCGACGACGAGCACCGTCAACAGCACCGGTGCGGCGACCGTGAGCAGCGTGAACAGGCCTTGCTGGCCGATGGTGAGAACTTGCTGGGCATCCATGGGGCGGAATTCCTCAGGTGGCGAACGAGGCGGCGAGCGAGCCGAGGAGCAGGTTCCAGCCGTCGGCGAGCACGAACAGCATCAGCTTGAAGGGCAGGGCGACGAGTACCGGCGAGAGCATCATCATCCCCAGGCTCATCAGCACGCTCGCGACGACCATGTCGATGATCAGGAACGGGATGAAGATCATGAAGCCGATCTGGAACGCGCTCTTCAGCTCGCTCGTCACGAACGCCGGCACGAGCACGCGGAACGGCACGTCGGCGCTCTTCACCGCCGGCGGCAGCTTGGCCAGCTTCGCGAACAGCTGGACGTCGCTCTGGCGCGTCTGCTTGAGCATGAACTCGCGCATCGGCACCTCGCCGCGCGCGAGCGCCTCGTCGAAGCCGATCTGGTTTGCCGAGAACGGCTGGTAGGCCTGCTCGTAGACCTTGTCCAGCGTCGGCGACATCACGAAGAAGGTCAGGAACAGGCTCATCCCGACGATCACCTGGTTCGGCGGCGCGGCCTGCGTGCCCAGTGCCTGGCGCAGCAGCGACAGCACGATCACGATGCGCGTGAAGCCGGTCATCATCAGCAGCACCGCGGGCAGGAACGACAGCGCGGTGAAAAAGAGCAGGGTCTGGATCGGCACCGAATAGCTGGTGCCGCCGGCGCCCTGGCCGATGATCAGCGGCAGGCTCGCGCCACTGCTATGCGCCAAGGCGCTGCCGGCGAGCGCGAACAGCGCGAGGCCCGCCACCAGGCGCACGCCGAGGGACTCAATGCGCATCGCGCCCTCCGCAGGGCTGGCGCAGCCGGCCGAGCAGCTGCGAGAACGCGGTCTGCGGCGTCGGCGGCGTGCCGGGCAGGCCGGGCGCGGCCTCGTCCTGCGGCAGCAGCGTGTGCAGCGTGGTGATGCTGTTGGGCGTGACGCCGAGCACGAGCCAGCAGCGGCTGTCGCCGCGGCCGACCTCGACCGTCACGAGCCGCTGCGACGCCGACAGCGGCAGCACCGCGACATGGCGCACCGGCCCGCCGGCGGCGCCGCCCACCATCGGCGTGCGCTTGAGCAGCCACAGCGCGAGCGGGATCGCGGCGACGATGACGACGAACCAGAAGACGGCGGCCAGGGGCATTGGGGACGGCAGATCAAGGGTTGGCACGGACCCGGCTGCGCCGGTCCGTCGACAAAACCCCCGCGGGGGGGCGAGCGGCGCCGGGCGGGCGCGGTGCGCCCGCGCGTGGCTGCGAGCACCGGGAGGGAGCGTGGGGGCTCATGTCCGTGACAGCCGGCGCATGCGCTCGCTCGGCGTCACGATGTCGGTCAGCCGGATGCCGAACTTGTCGTTGACGACGACGACCTCGCCCTGCGCGATCAGGTAGCCGTTGACGAGCACGTCCATCGGCTCGCCGGCCATCGCGTCGAGCTCGACGACCGAGCCCTGCGCGAGCTGCAGGATGTGCTTGATCGGGATCCGCGTGCGGCCGAGCTCGACGGTCAGCTGGACGGGGATGTCCAGGATCATGTTGATGTCGTTGCCGGCGGCATTCGTGCTGCCGGTCGCCGCGAAGTTGGTGAACGCCGCCGGCGCCACCGACTCGGCCGGCGCGGTGACCTCGGACGCCACGTTGCTGCCGGCGCCGGGCTGGCTCTCGGACAGGGCGGCGGCCCATTCGGCGGCCATGCGGTCTTCTTCGGACATCGGGGTTTCGGCTTCAGCTGACATGGTTGTCGTCTCCGATCCAGCTCAGGTTGGAGCTGGTGAGCAAGCGGTCGACCTTGACCGAGTAGCGCCCGTTCGAGGTGCCGTAATGGCAGTCGAGCACGGGCACGCCGTCGACCTTGGCCTGGATCACGGGTTCGAGGTCGAGCTCGATGAAGTCGCCGGGCTTGAACGACAGCAGCTGCTCGACGGTGGCCGGTGCGGTGCCGAGCTCGGCGACGAGCTCGACCTCGGCGGCCTGGATCTGGTGCTTGAGCAGCTTGACCCAGCGCCGGTCGGGCTCGGCCGAGTCGCCCTGGATCGTCGAGTACAGCACGTCGCGGATCG
The DNA here is from genome assembly GCA_001725505.1 of Rubrivivax sp. SCN 70-15. Classification (GTDB taxonomy): domain Bacteria; phylum Pseudomonadota; class Gammaproteobacteria; order Burkholderiales; family Burkholderiaceae_C; genus Rubrivivax. Next base: position 15,822 of record MEGM01000021.1, read on the forward strand.
GCTCGAGCGTCGAGTACGGGATGCAGAAGTGCACCGACCCGGTGGTCTCGCCGATCTCGAGCGTGAACACGGTCGAGACGACGATCTCGCTCGGCGTCGCGATGTTCGCGAACTGCGGCTGCATCTCCGAGCGCTGGTACTCCAGCTCGAGCGGGTAGGTGCTGGCCCAGGCCTTCTTGTACTCGGCGGTGATGGTCTCGACCAGGCGCAGGATCACGCGCTGCTCGGTGGGCGAGAAGTCGCGCCCCTCGATCCGCGTGTGGAACTTGCCGGCGCCGCCGAACAGCGCGTCGATCACGGCGAAGACCAGGTTCGGGTCGCAGACGATCAGCCCGCTGCCGCGCAGCGGCTTGACCGAGACCAGGTTGAAGTTCGTCGGCACGACGATCTCGCGCAGGAAGGCGCTGAACTTCTGCACCTTGATGCCGCCGATCGAGACCTCGGGCGTCTTGCGGATCAGGTTGAACAGGCCGATCCGGATGTTGCGGGCGAAGCGCTCGTTGATGACCTCCATCGTCGGCATGCGGCCGCGGACGATGCGCTCCTGGCTCGCCAGGTCGTAGTTGTGGATGCCGCCGGTGTGGGTCTCCTCCGGCTCGAGCTTCTGGCTTTCGCCGGTGATGCCCTGCAGCAGCGCATCGACCTCGTCCTGCGAGAGGATCTGCTGGTTCATGTGGCTCGGGGCGTTGCGGATCCGGGTTTCCCGGTACGCAACGCGGTCCCGGTGGGGGGGAGAGCGAGCGCCGAGCGAGCGCCTGCGCGCTCGCGAGTGGCTCGCGAACGCCATTCGGCCCGCATGCCGGATGGCAGCGAACGCAGTGAGCTCGGGGGCGCCATGATCACTGGATGATGAAGTTCGAGAACTGGACGGCGGTGACCGGCAGCTCGACGGGCTTCTTGGCCCTGGAGACGGGCGGATGGCCGGCGGCGCCGGATGCGGCGGGCATCGGGTCGTCGACGCGGTAGCCGAGCGCGCGCGCCGTCTCGCGCCGGATCTGCTCGGCCAGGCGGGTCTTGCCCTCGCGGTCCATCAGCTGCGCAGCGGTCTTGTCGGACAGCGCGAGCAGGATGTTGTTGCGGATCGCCGGCATGTACTGCTTGATCTTCTGGGCCGCCTTGTCGTCGACGACCTCGAGCGTGATGCCGACCTGCGCGTAGTGGTCGGCGTCGCGGTCGGCGAGATTGACGGTGAACGAGTCCAGCGGCACGAAGATCGGCACCGCCTTCGATTCCGCGTGCTCCTCGGCATGGGCCTTCGACGCACCGGCGTCGCCGTCGGCCTCGGCGGCGGCCTGCGCGCGCTTGATCATCACCACCGCGACGGCGCCGCCGGCGACGAGCAGCAGCAAGACGATGCCCACGATGATGAGCAGCTTCTTCTTGCCCTTCTTCGGCGGGGCGGCATCGGCAACGGCGGCGGCGGACATCGGCTCTCCTTGACTGCATGCGGCGCGGGTCGCACCGGGGTCACCCCCGAGGGCTGCGCTTCAAGGCGATTATTCGAGCCGGGTCGGGGGCAAAAGCCCCGATAAGGGCAGCGAAAGGCCGCCTAACGCGGCTGGCGCACCGGCCCTGCTCAGGCGTAGAGGTCGAGCACGCCGCGTGCGCGGCTCGCGGCCGGGCGCACGCTCGCCCCCGCGACTGCCGTGTCGTCGCCCGGGGTGCCGGTGGGCACCGCCCGGCCGCTGCCCGCGGCCTGCGCGTCGCTGCCGTCGCGCGGCGGGCGCGGCTGCTCGAAGACACCGCCGCCGGTGAGCGTGAGGCCGTTCTCGCGCAGCGCGCCGGCCAGGCTGGGCATCGCCTGCTCGAGCGCCTGCCGGGTCTGGTGGTGCTCGGCGGCCATGTTGACCCGAGCGTTGCTGCCGTCGAGCTGGATCTGCACCGTGATCGGTCCCATCTCGGCCGGGTTCAGCTGCAGCCTCGCTTCCTGCACGCCGTCGCGCACGAGCACGCTGACCTGGGCGCCGAGCGCGGGCGCGAATTCGGGCGAGCCCAGCGGTGCGGCGACCTGCGCCTGGACCGGTGCGCCGATGCTGCGCGCGGCGCTGTCGGCGACCGCCTGCGCGGCATGCGACACCGGCGCCTGCAGCGCGGCCAGCGCCTCGGGCCGGATTGGTGTCGCGGCTGCGTCGACCGGCAGCTTCGTGTCCTGGGGCAGGGTGTCGGCGACGGGCTTGCCGTCGCCGGGCAGCGCGCTGCCGTCCTTGCCCAGGCCGGCCCTGAGCTTGTCCTTCGTGCCGTCCCTGGCGGCCAGCGAGGCCCCGCGCCCGCTGGTGGCTGCGGTCGAGGCGGTCGTGCCGGGGCCCTGGGCCGACGCGGCAGCGGCCGACGCGGCCACGGGGGCGGTGCGCGCCGCCGCCGGCGCCATCAGGCCGGCGAGCAGCGACGCCAGGTCGGCGGGTTGGGCGGTGTCGGTGGTCCTGCCGGCGTCGGCCGCCTTGTCGCTGCCCTCGCCCTTGTCGGCGTGAGCCTCGGCCGTCCTCCTGGCCGCCTTCGGCGCCGGCTTGGCCTGCGCATCTTCGGCGGTGCCGGCATTCGCCGTGGCCGGTGTCGACGCCGCCGGGCCCGACTGGTGCGCCTGTTCGAGCTGGCGTGCGAAGCCGTTCGCGTCGTCGCTGCCGGCCTGCGGACTCGGGGCCGCGGCCGGGGCTGCGGCAGCGTTCGGGGCGACGGTGGCGATCAGGGGGGTGGCGATCATGTCAATGGTTCGAGCTGGTGTGGCGCCGGTGGAGTTGCTGGGCAGTCTCGTCGTTATGGCGCTGTTCACGCCGGTCCTGGACGCGACGCAGCTCGATCTGGCGGCGCTCGAGCAGCTTGCGCACCGACGCGACGCGCATCTCGGTCGCGAGCAGCACCGCGCGCTGGCGCTCGGCGAGCGCGGCCGCGGCCTCGGACTGCTGGCGCTGCTGGACCAGCGCCTCGTCCAGGCGCTGCATGAAGCTCTGGTAGCAGTGCACGATCTCGATCGCGCCGCCCCGGGCGAACTGGCCGCCCCAGCGCTGCTGGTACTCGCTGCGGTAGGCGTGCAGCTGCTCGGCCTGCGCGCGCAGCCGGGTCAGCTGCTCCTCGGCGCGGCGCAGCGCAGCGCGTGCCTGGTCGCGCTCGGCCTCGGCCTGCGCGAGCAGCGTGTGCAGCGCACTCATTCGTCGACCCCCATCAGCGTGCACAGCTGGAGCCGGCTCGTCTCGAGCGCGGCGCTCTCGTGCATGTCCTGCTGGAGCAGCGCGTTGATCTGCGGGTTGACGCGCACCGCAGCGTCGAGCTCGGCGTCGTGGCCGGGGGCGTAGGCCCCGAGCTGGATCAGGTCGCGCGCCTTGTTGTACTTGGCCAGCATCTGGCGCAGCCTGCGCGCGGCGAGCACGTGCTCGCGCGATGCCACCGCGCCCATCACGCGCGAGATCGAGCGCTCGACGTCGATCGCCGGGTAATGCCCCGCCTCTGCGAGCTCGCGGCTGAGCACGATGTGGCCGTCGAGGATGCCGCGCGCGGCGTCGGCGATCGGGTCCTGCGGATCGTCGCCCTCGGTGAGCACGGTGTAGAAGGCGGTGATCGAGCCGACGCCGTTGAGGCCGTTGCCGCTGCGCTCGACGAGCTGCGGCATCTTCGCGAACACGCTCGGCGGGTAGCCCTTGGTCGCCGGCGGCTCGCCGATCGCCAGCGCGATCTCGCGCTGCGCCATCGCGTAGCGCGTCAGGCTGTCCATCAGCAGCAGCACGTGGCGGCCCTTGTCGCGGAAATGCTCGGCGATCGCGGTCGCGTAGTTCGCGCCCTGCAGCCGCACCAGCGGCGGCGCGTCGGCCGGCGCGGCGACGACGACCGAGCGCGCACGTCCGTCGTCGCCGAGGATGTCCTCGATGAATTCCTTGACCTCGCGCCCGCGCTCGCCGATCAGTCCGACGACGATGACGTCGGCCTGCGTGTAGCGCGCCATCATCCCGAGCAGCACCGACTTGCCGACGCCGGTGCCGGCGAACAGGCCCAGGCGCTGGCCGCGGCCGACGGTGAACAGCGCGTTGATCGAGCGCACGCCGGTGTCCAGCGGCTGGCGCACCGGGTCGCGGTCCATCGCGTTGATCGCGCGCCGGATCATCGGCTCGGCGCGCACGCCGGCGAGCGCGCCGGCCCGGTCCATCGGCTGGCCGTGCGAATCGACGACGCGGCCGAGCAGGCCGTCGCCCATCGACAGGTGCAGGCCGCGGTCCTCGCTGCGCCGCCAGGGGTGGTTTTCCTGGCCGAAGT
>MEGM01000022.1:0-18642 GCA_001725505.1 Rubrivivax sp. SCN 70-15
CACAGGCTACCTCTACCAAACCGGCGCTGGCGATCCAAACTTCCGTTCCGTGACGCTACCGGTCGGTGTTGGGGATGGCCTGTATGACATTTGGGGTTTCGACGCGTCGAGCGACCTCGTCCTCTTGGCACAGGACTGGCTAGGCGGCCAAGCGTACGACTTTGGCGTCGCGGGATTGAGTGAGTTCGAGATCACTGGGATCGAGGCAAGCGCCGGACTGAATCCGTCTGACCCAACAGCCTTTGTCACGGGCCTTACCTTCACCGCGGCGGGGACGTTCACCGGGACGCAAACACCGCTGACGCAGGACGTCCCCGAGCCGCCGACAGTCGCGCTGCTAGGGTTGGCACTTGCCGTTGCGGGATGGTCGCGGCCTCGGATTTCGGCCTAAGGCCGGCGTGAGATAGCGCGGTCATCGCGGGCTCGACTGACTTCGCCGCGTTCTCAGCCCGGCGTGCCGTAGCCCCCGCCTCCCGGCGTCTCGATCACGAACACGTCGTCGGGCCTCATCTCGGCCGATCCGATGTGGCCCAGAGGCTCCTCGCGCCCGTCGGCGCGTTCGACGCGGTTGACGCCGAGCGCGCCGGCGCTGCCGCCGGCCAGGCCGAAGGCCGGCACGACGCGGCCGTTGCTGAGGATGGACGCCGTCATCGGCTCCAGGAAGCGCACCCGGCGCACGCCGCCGTCGCCGCCGCGCCATCGCCCTGCGCCGCCCGAGCCGGTGCGGATCTCGTAGCTGTCCAGCCGCACCGGGAAGCGGAACTCGAGCACCTCGGGGTCGGTCAGGCGCGAGTTCGTCATGTGGGTCTGGACGACGCTGGTGCCGGCGAAGCCGCCGACGACGTTGCCGTCGGCGTCCTTCCAGACTCCGGCGCCCGAGCCCCCGCTGATCGTCTCGTAGTACTGGTGCGTCGCGTTGCCGAAGGTGAAGTTGCTCATCGTGCACGGGCCCGACGCCATCACGCCGAGCGCGCCGTAGAGCGCGTTCGTCACGCACTGCGAGGTCTCGACGTTGCCCGCCACCACCGCCGCCGGCGGACGCGGGTTGAGCATGCAGCCCTCGGGGACGATGACCTCGATCGGCTTCAGGCAGCCGGCGTTGAGCGGGATGTCGTCGTCGACCAGCGTGCGGAACACGTAGAGCACCGCCGCCATCGTGACCGACTTCGGCGCGTTGAAGTTGTTCGGCAGCTGCTCGCTGGTGCCGGTGAAGTCGATCGTCGCCTCGCGCCGTTCGGCGTGAACGGTCACCTTCACGACGATGCGCGCGCCGTTGTCGAGCGCGAGCGTGAATGATCCGTTCTTCAGCGCGGTGATCACGCGGCGCACCGATTCCTCGGCGTTGTCCTGCACGTGCCTCATGTAGGCGGCGACGGTGGCACGCCCGAACTGCGCGACCATCGCGCGCAGTTCCTGCACGCCTTTCTCGTTCGCCGCGATCTGCGCGCGCAGGTCGGCGATCGTCTGTTCCGGGTTGCGCGCCGGCCAGTCCCCCGAGGCCAGCTGCGCGCGCAGCTCGGCCTCGCGCAGCACACCGTCGCGCACGAGCAGGAAGTTGTCGAACAGCACGCCCTCCTCGGCGATGGTCTTGCTGAACGGCGGCATCGAGCCCGGCGTGCTGCCGCCGATGTCGGCGTGATGCCCACGGCTGGCGACGTAGAAACTCGGCCTCGCGTCGACTCGGCCCGCGTCGGATCCGGGTTCCCCGGTCCGAGGCGAGCCCTCGCGGGGGGTGGCGGCCGACGGCAGCCTGGGGGCCTCGAGATACACCGGTGTCACCACGGTGACGTCGGGCAGGTGCGTGCCGCCGTGGTACGGGTCGTTGAGCACGTAGACGTCGCCCGCGCGCATGGCCGGGTTGCGCGCGATCACGGTCTTGATGCTCTCGCTCATCGAGCCCAGATGCACCGGCATGTGCGGCGCATTCGCGATCAGCTGCCCTTCGGCGTCGAACAGCGCGCAGCTGAAGTCCAGCCGTTCCTTGATGTTCACGGAATACGCGGTGTTCTGCAGCCGCAGCCCCATCTGCTCGGCGATGTTCATGAACAGGTTATTGAACACCTCGAGCATCACCGGGTCGGCCTCGGTGCCGATCGCGTGCTGCGTCGCGCGCGGCTGCACGCGCGCCAGCTCGATCGGCCCGGAAGCAGTGAGCCGGGCCTGCCAGCCGGGCTCGACCACCGTGGTCGCGTTTGCCTCGGCGACGATCGCCGGGCCGTCGATCAGCGCGCCGGGCGGCAGCGCCTCGCGCAGGTGCAGCGCCGCATCGCGCCATCGCCCTTCGCAGTACATGCGCACCGCGGCCTGCGGCACGGGCCGCTGCGCTTCCGGCTCGGGCCCGGCCGCACCGGCGACGAAGCGCTCGCCGTCTCCGATCGCCTCGACCGAGACCGCCTCGACGACGAGCGCCCGGCCGGGCATCAGGAAGGCGAAGAGCTGACGGTAGCCGGCCTCGAAGTCGCGCCGCAGCGCGTCCGGGTCGCCGAAGGGCACGACGAGCGCGGTGTCGGTGCCCTGGTAGCGCAGGTGGATGCGCCGGCGCAGCTCGACCGCGGCGCGCGCGACACCCTGCCCGACCAGTTCGTCCACCGCCGCGCTACCGATCTCGCAGAGCCGGGCCTCGGCCGCGGCGAGCCCGGCAGCGTCCAGCGGCACCTCGACCGCGGCCTCGCGCATCGCGATCTGGTCCGCCAGCCCCATGCCGTAAGCGCTCAGCACGCCGGCGAGCGGGTGCACGAAGACCCGCGTCATGCCCAGCACGTCGGCCACCAGGCAGGCGTGCTGGCCGCCGGCGCCGCCGAAGCACTGCAGCGTGTACCGGGTGACGTCGTAGCCGCGTGCGACCGAGATGCGCTTGATCGCGTTGGCCATGTTCTGCACCGCGATCTGCAAGAAGCCCTCGGCCAGCGACTCGGGCGTCGCGTCGCGCCCGGTCGCGTCGCGCACCTCGAGCGCGAGCTCGCCGAACCGGCGCGCGACGACCTCGCGGTCCAGCGCCTCGTCCGCACCCGGGCCGAAGACCCGAGGGAAATGCTCTGGCTGGATCTTGCCGAGGAGCACGTTCGCGTCGGTGGTGGCCAGCGGCCCGCCGCGCCGGTAGCTCGCCGGGCCGGGGTTCGCGCCGGCCGATTCCGGGCCGACGCGCAGCCGCGCGCCGTCGAACTGCAGGATCGATCCGCCGCCGGCGGCGACGGTGTGGATGCTCATCATCGGTGCGCGCATGCGCACGCCGGCGACCAGGGTCTCGAACGCGCGCTCGAACTCGCCCGCGTAGTGGCTGACGTCGGTGCTCGTGCCGCCCATGTCGAATCCGATCACGCGCTCGTGACCGGCCGCGACCGCGGTGCGCACCATGCCGACGATGCCGCCGGCCGGGCCGGAGAGGATCGCGTCCTTGCCCTGGAAATGGTGCGCCTCGGTCAGGCCGCCGCTGCTCTGCATGAAGAACAGGCGCACGCCGGGCATCTGCTGCGCGACCCGGTCGACGTAGCGGCGCAGGATCGGCGACAGGTAGGCGTCGACCACCGTCGTGTCGCCGCGCGAGACCAGCTTCATCAGCGGGCTGACCTCGTGCGAGACGCTGACCTGCGTGAAGCCGACAGCGCGCGCGAGCCGCGCCGCGGCCGCCTCGTGCGCGCCGAAGCGCCAGCCGTGCATGAAGACGATCGCGGCCGAGCGGATGCCGGCGTCGAACGCGGCCTGCAGCTCGCGCCGTAGCGCCGCCTCGGCCAGCGGCTGCAGCACCCGGCCCTGCGCATCGACGCGCTCGTCCGCCTCGACGACACGCTCGTAGAGCAGCTCGGGCAGCACGATGTGGCGGTCGAACAGGCGCGGCCGCGCCTGGTAGGCGATGCGCAGCGCGTCACGAAAGCCTCGCGTCGTGACGAGCAGCGTGAGGTCGCCCTTGCGCTCGAGCAGCGCATTCGTCGCCACCGTCGTGCCCATCTTCACGCAGTCGACGCGCTCGGGCGTGATCGCCTCGCCGGGCCGCAGCCCGAGCAGCCGGCGCATGCCCTCGACCGCCGCGTCGGCGTACTGCTCGGGGTTCTCGCTCAGCAGCTTCAGCGTGCGCAGTGTGCCGTCGGGCGCGCGGCCGACGATATCGGTGAAGGTGCCGCCCCGGTCGATCCAGAATTGCCAGCGTCGGTCGTCGAGAGTCATCGAGAGGGTCCTGTCCAGGCCGGCGCGAGACTGCCGCGCCGCGTCGGGCGACATCTTCGCAGGTCGACGCCGTAACGCCGACCGCCCCCGAACCGTCCTGCGGCAAACCCCGATCAACGGCGCGAGTGGCACGACGCATGCTTGCAGGTCTGACTCAACCCGTCCGCCGGAGACCCGATGAAACCGCTATCCGCCTTGTTCGCCGCCGCCGCACTGCTGGCCGCCACCGCCGCCCAGGCCCAGACGAAATGGGACCTGCCCGCCGCCTACCCGGCCGGCAACTTCCACACCGAGAACCTGGTCCAGTTCGCGGCCGACGTGGCCAGGGAAAGCGGCGGCAAGCTGAAGATCACCGTGCACGACAACGGGTCCTTGTTCAAGGCGCCCGAGATCAAGCGTGCGGTGCAGGGCGGGCAGGCACAGATCGGCGAGATCCTGCTCGCCAACTTCCAGAACGAGTGGCAGATCTACGGCGCCGACGGCCTGCCGTTCCTGGCCGACAGCTACGACGCCGCGGCGAAGCTGTACCAGGCGCAGAAGCCGCTGCTCGAGAAGAAACTCGGCGAGCAGGGGATGATGCTGCTGTACTCGGTGCCGTGGCCGCCGCAGGGCATCTACGTGAACAAGCCGATCGCGAGCGCGGCCGACCTGAAGGGCGTCAAGTGGCGTGCCTACAGCCCGGCCACCGCGCGCATCGCCGAGCTGGTGGGGGCGCAGCCGGTCACGGTGCAGGCAGCCGAGCTGAGCCAGGCGATGGCCACCGGCGTCGTCCAGGCCTACATGTCCTCGGGCGCGACCGGCTACGACACCAAGACCTACGAGCAGCTCAAGTACTTCTACGACACCCAGGCCTGGCTGCCGAAGAACGCGGTGATCGTGAACAAGGCGGCCTTCGACGCGCTCGACAAGCCGACCCAGGCCGCGGTGCTGAAGGCCGGCGCCGCCGCCGAGACGCGCGGCTGGGCGCTGTCGAAGCAGAAGAACAGCGAATACCTCGAACTGCTGAAGAAGAACGGCATGCAGGTGCTGCCGCCCTCGCCGCAGCTGAAGGCCGACATGGAAAAGGTCGGCCAGGTGATGCTCAAGGAATGGCTGGCCAAGGCCGGCCCCGAGGGCCAGCAGCTGATCGACGCCTACCGCAAGTGAGCGATCGCTCGGGCCCGCGCCGGCTGCTCGACGGGCTCTACGACGGCGCGGCCTGGCTGGCCGCGGCATGCATGGTCGGGCTGCTCGCGATGGTGCTGCTGTCCATCGTCAGCCGCGAGCTGCACTTCATGGTGCCGGGCACGGACGCCTACGCCGGCTACCTGATGGCCGCGGCCGGCTTCCTCGCGCTTGCGCACACGCTCAAGAAGGGCGAGCACATCCGCGTCACGCTGCTGCTGTCGGCGCTGAAGGGCCGGCCGCGGCGCGCGCTCGAGGTCTGGGCGCTCGCCGCCGCGAGCGCGCTGGCGCTGCTCTTCGCCTGGTACAGCGCGCGGCTGGTCTGGCAGTCGTGGCAGTTCGACGACGTCTCGACCGCGAACGACGCGACGCCGCTGTGGATTCCGCAGCTGGCGATGGCCGCCGGCACCGTCGTGCTGGCCATCGCCTTCGTCGACGAGCTGGTGCTCGAGCTGCGCGGCCGGCGCGTCGCGGTCGCCAGCGACGAGATGCTGCACAACGAATAGGCCTGCCCGCACCCGCCATGTCCGATCTCGCCGTCACCGGTCTGCTCATCGCGACGCTGTTCCTGATCCTCGGCAGCGGCGTCTGGATCGGCCTGACGCTGTCCGGCGTGGCCTGGGTCGCGATGCAGCTGTTCAGCTCGCGCCCGGCCGGCGACGCGATGGCGGTCACGATCTGGGGCTCGGCGTCGAGCTGGACGCTGACCGCGCTGCCGCTGTTCGTCTGGATGGGCGAGATCCTGTTCCGCACCCGGCTCAGCCAGGACATGTTCCGCGGCCTCGCGCCGTGGATGCAGTCGCTGCCGGGCCGGCTGCTGCACGTCAACGTCGTCGGCTGCGCGATCTTCGCCGCGGTCTCGGGCAGCAGCGCCGCGACCTGCGCGACGATCGGCAAGATGAGCCTGCCCGAGCTTCAGCGCCGCGGCTATCCGGACGCCATCAGCATCGGCTCGCTCGCCGGCGCGGGCACGCTGGGGCTGCTGATCCCGCCGTCGATCATCATGATCGTCTACGGCGTCAGCGCCGATGTCTCGATCGCCCAGCTGTTCATCGCCGGCGTGCTGCCGGGCATCCTGCTCGCGCTGCTGTTCTCGGGCTACCTCGTCGTCTGGGGGCTGCGCCACCCGGACCTCGTGCCGCCGGCCGACACCCGGCTCGACCTGCGCGGCAAGCTGCGCGAATCGCGCCACCTGATCCCGGTCGTGCTGCTCATCGCCGCGGTGCTGGGCAGCATCTATTCGGGCGTCGCCACCGCCACCGAGGCGGCGGCGATCGGGGTGCTGGGCGCGCTCGTGATCGCGGCCGCGCAGGGCGCGCTGAGCTGGCAGACCTTCAAGGAGTCGCTGCTCGGCGGCACGCGGCTGTACTGCATGATCGCGCTCATCCTCTCCGGCGCCGCCTTCCTGACGCTGGCGATGGGCTACGTCGGGCTGCCGCGCCACCTGGCCGAGTGGATAGGCTCGCTCGGCCTGAGCCGCCTGCACCTGCTCGCCGCGCTGATGCTGTTCTACATCGTGCTCGGCTGCTTCCTCGACGGCATCAGCATGGTCGTGCTGACGATGGGCGTGATCCTGCCCACGGTGCAGAAGGCCGGCATCGACCCGCTCTGGTTCGGCATCTTCGTCGTCCTCGTCGTCGAGATGGCGCAGATCACGCCGCCGGTGGGCTTCAACCTCTTCGTGCTCCAGGGCATGACCCGGCGCGAGATCGGCTGGATCGCGCGCGTCACGCTGCCGTTCTTCTTCCTGATGATCGCGGCCGTCGCGCTGATCTACTTCGTGCCGTCGCTCGTGACCTGGCTGCCGCTGCAGATGCGCGGCTGAAGGCCTGCCACGGCCCGGGATCAGGGCCCGGAACACCCCGCACTTCAGCGCTTGCGCCGCGCTGCGCGCACCTAGCATCGCCAGGGCGAAGGCCACGCGTATCGCCGCGTCTGCGCCCGAATCGAAGGAAGTGCCATGTCCGACCTGTCCGTGCCGCCGTTGTCGCTGGTTCCCGTGGAGGCCGATGAGCCCGCCGCGCCGGCCAGGCCTGCGGCTGCGGCGACGGCAGAGCGTGGAGCCGGCTACGCCTGGCCGACGCCGGCGCTGCCCTGCTACCCGGCGCCGGCCGCACCGGCGCTGCCCGATGCGTGCGAGGTCGAGGGCCTGAACGGCAAGGCCATGATGGGCCGGCTGGTGCTGTTCGATGCCGCGCGCCGGATGCTGCAGCTGCGCGTGACGCCGACGCGCTCGCCGGTCACGCTGCGCTTCGACCAGTTCCGCCGGCTGCGCCTGCTCGCGCCGCTGCACGCGCTGCCGGCCGGCGGCGACCAGGCCGCGAGCGCGCTGCTCGAGCAGCGCCCGGCGCTGCCGTTCTCGGTCACCCGCCACGGCGACACGCTGTACGAGGGCCTGACGATCGGCCACGAGCAGACCGACCACGGACTCTTCGTCTTCGAGCCGATCGACCTCGCCGGCAGCGTGCGGCGCAGCTTCTTCCCGCGCGCCGCGTACGACCGCGCGACGGTCGGGCTGCGCATCGGCGAGGCGCTCGTCGAGCAGAGCGTCGCGACGCCCGAGCAGGTCGACAGCGCGCTCGCCGAACAGCAGGCGCTGCGCACGCGCAAGCTCGGCGACATGCTGCTCGTCAAGCAGATCGTCACGCCCGAGGAACTGGCGACCGCGATCGAGCAGCAGGCGAAGATGCCGATGGTGCGCATCGGCGAGGCGCTGATCGCGCTCGGCTACATCACGCAGGCCCAGCTCGACGAGGCGCTCGCGCAGCAGAAGGCGGACCGCAGCGTCGCGCTCGGCGAGCTGCTCGTGCGCCTGGGCCATGTCTCGCGCCAGGACCTGCAGACGGCGCTCGCGCGCAAGATGGGCTACCCGCTCGTCGACGTGACCCAGTTCCCCGTCGAGGCCGAGGCCGCGCGCCGCGTGCCCTATGCGCTGGCGAGCCGGCTGCCGGCGCTGCCACTGACGCTGCACGGCGGGCGCCTCGTCGTCGCGCTCGAGGACCCGTCGCGCGGCGCGCTGATCGACGAGCTCGAGTTCGCCGCCGAGTGCAAGATCGTCCCGGTGCTGGCGCGCGCCGGGCTGCTCGGCGACGCGATCGCGAGCACCTACGAGCGCTTCGGCGCCGTCGACCCGATGGCGCGCGCGACCGCCGACGCGGCGGCGCTCGAGTTCGAGTCCGAGGACGCCGGCAAGCTGCTCGCGACGCTGGAGCAGCAGAATTCCGGCGACGCGAAGGTCGGCGAGGACGACGAACCGGCGATCGAGCAGAGCGACAACTCGCTCGTGCGGCTGATCAACTCGATGATCCTCGAGGCGCAGGCGCAGGGCGTCAGCGACATCCACATCGAGACCCAGCCCGGGCGCGAGAAGGTGAGGATCCGCTTCCGCAAGGACGGCCAGATGCGGCCCTACCTCGAGCTGCCGCACACCTACCGCAGCGCGCTGATCGCGCGCATCAAGATCATGTGCGACCTCGACATCAGCGAGCGCCGCAAGCCGCAGGACGGCAAGATCAACTTCGGCAAGTACGTGCAGGGCATGAAGCTCGAGCTGCGCGTCGCGACGATCCCGACCCACAGCGGTCTCGAGGACGCGGTGCTGCGCCTGCTCGCGTCGGCCAAGCCGCTGCCGCTGGAGCGGCTGAACCTGAGCCCGACCAACCTCGAGCGGCTCAGGACCGCGGTCGGGCGGCCTTACGGGATGTTCCTCTGCGTCGGTCCGACCGGCTCGGGCAAGACGACGACCCTGCATTCGGCGCTCGGCTACATCAACACCCCGGACCGCAAGATCTGGACCGCCGAGGACCCGATCGAGATCACCCAGGCCGGGCTGCGCCAGGTGCAGGTCAACCCGAAGATCGACTGGACATTCGCGAAGGCGCTGCGCGCGTTCCTGCGCGCCGACCCCGACGTCGTGATGGTCGGCGAGATCCGCGACAAGGAGACCTCGCAGATGGCGATCGAGGCCTCGCTCACCGGCCACCTGGTGCTGTCGACGCTGCACACGAACAGCGCACCCGAGACCGTGACGCGGCTGCTCGACATGGGCATGGACCCGTTCAACTTCGCGGACGCGCTGCTCGCGGTGCTCGCGCAGCGCCTCGTGCGCCGGCTGTGCCCGGAGTGCAGGGTCGGGCGCGACGCGACCGGCGACGAGGTCGCCGAGCTGCTGCACGACCACCGCCACGCGATGGGCGACGCCGAGGGCGTGCCCGACGACGACGCGGTGCTCGCCGACTGGAGGGCGCGCTTCGGCAGCGACGGGCGGCTGCGTCTGCACGCCCCCGGCGGTTGCCCGAAATGCGACAAGACCGGCTGGCGCGGCCGCGCCGGCATCCACGAGCTGATGAGCATCTCGCGCCCGCTGCGCACGATGATCCAGACCGGCGCGCGCGCCGAAGAGCTGCAGCGCCAGGCGCTGACCGAAGGCATGCGCACGCTGCGCCAGGACGGCATCGAGAAGGTGCTCGCCGGCGTGACGACCTTGGACGAGGTGCGCGCGGTCTCGAACTGAAGCGCGTCGAGAGACCGCACCCCCCGCTCGGCCGCGCGTCGGCCGGGGTTCACAGGCCGGCCCGAATCGACAACACTCGGGCATGCTCGACACAGGACCTGCACGGGCCGCGGCACCCGCATCGACCGGCGGGCCCGCCGCCAGCCAGCACCTCGATCCCGCCGCGCGCGACGCGCGCGCCGCCGACGACCCGCTCTGGTTCAAGGATGCGGTCATCTATGAGCTGCACATCAAGGCCTACGCCGACGCCGACGGCGACGGCATCGGCGACTTCCGCGGCCTGACCGAACACCTCGACCACGTCCAGTCGCTGGGCGTCAACACGATCTGGCTGCTGCCGTTCTACCCTTCGCCGCTGCGCGACGACGGCTACGACGTCAGCGACTACGAAGGCGTGCACCCGGCCTACGGCACGCTCGCCGACGTGCGCCGCTTCGTCGACGAGGCGCATGCGCGCGGGCTGCGCGTGATCACCGAGCTGGTGGTCAACCACACGTCGAGCGAGCACCCCTGGTTCCAGGCCGCGCGCCGCGCGCCCAAGGGCTCGCCCGAGCGCGACTTCTACGTCTGGAGCGACGACCCGAACAAGTACTCGGGCACGCGCATCATCTTCACCGACACCGAGAAGTCCAACTGGACCTGGGACGAGGTCGCCGGCCAGTACTACTGGCACCGCTTCTTCAGCCACCAGCCGGACCTGAACTTCGACAACCCCGCGGTGCTTCGGGCGGTGCTGCGCACGATGGCGTTCTGGCTCGAGCTCGGCATCGACGGCTTCCGGCTCGACGCGATCCCCTACCTCGTCGAGCGCGACGGCACGAACAACGAGAACCTGCGCGAGACGCACGACGTGATCAAGGCGATCCGCGCCCATCTCGACGCGCATTACCCCGGCCGGCTGCTCCTGGCCGAGGCCAACATGTGGCCCGAGGACGTGCGCGAGTACTTCGGCGACGGCGACGAATGCCACATGGCCTACCACTTCCCGCTGATGCCGCGCATGTACATGGCGATCGCGCAGGAGGACCGGCACCCGGTGGTCGAGATCCTCGCGCAGACGCCGGAGATCCCGGACAACTGCCAGTGGGCGGTGTTCCTGCGCAACCACGACGAGCTCACGCTCGAGATGGTGACGAGCAAGGAGCGCGACTACATGTACCGCATGTACGCGAGCGATGCACGCGCGCGCATCAACCTGGGCATCCGCCGCCGTCTCGCACCGCTGCTCGAGAACGACCGCGGCCGGATCGAGCTGATGAACAGCCTGCTGCTGTCGATGCCGGGCACGCCGGTGCTGTACTACGGCGACGAGATCGGGATGGGCGACAACATCTTCCTCGGCGACCGCGACGGCGTGCGCACGCCGATGCAGTGGACGAGCGACCGCAACGGCGGCTTCAGCCGCGCCGACCCGCAGCGCTTGTACCTGCCGCCGATCCAGGACCCGATCTACGGCTACGAGGCGGTCAACGTCGAGGCGCAGTCGCGCGAGCCTGCGTCGCTGCTGAACTGGACCCGGCGCATGCTCGCGGTGCGCGCCGGCAGCAAGGCCTTCGGCCGCGGCCGCTTCACGATGCTGCACCCCGGCAACCGCAAGGTGCTGGCCTACGTGCGCGAGCACGAGGACGACGTGATCCTGTGCGTCGCCAACCTCGCGCGCAGCGCGCAGCCGGTCGAGCTCGAGCTCGGGGCCTGGAAGGGCCGCGTCCCGGTCGAGATGCTCGGCCGCAACGCCTTTCCGCCGGTCGGCGAACTGCCCTACCTGCTCACGCTGCCGGCGCACGGCTTCTTCTGGTTCCGCCTCGCCACCGACGTCGAACCGCCGAGCTGGCACGCCGAGCGGCTCGCCACCGAGGACCTGCCGGTGCTGGTGCTGTTCGACGGCTGGAACAGCTTCTTCCGCAGCCGGGTCGTGCCCTGGCGCATCGCGATGGCCGACAAGACGCGCAACCAGCTCGAGCGCGCGCTGCTGCCGCGCTTCGCGCAGCGCCAGCGCTGGTACGACTCGGCCGAGGCGCCGGCTCAGGTGCGGCTGGCCGAGCATGCGCTGCTGACGTCGGGCGCCGAAAGCTGGCTGCTCGCGCTCGCCGACGCCGATGCGGCGCCGGCGCCGCAGCGCCTGTTCATGCCGCTCGCGATCGCCTACGACGACGTCCATGGCGAGGAGCGCACGCGCGCGCTGGCGCCACTGGCGCTGGCCAAGGTGCGCCAGCAGGCGTTGATGGGCTGGCTCGCCGACGCGCTCGCCGACGCGGCGTTCTGCCGCGCGCTGGTCGAGGCGATGGGCCGGCGCCTGGTACTGCGCACCGACGGCGGCGCATTCGTGTTCGAGCCCGGCGCGGCCTTCGACGCCATCGTCGGCGATGCGCTGGCCGCACCGCTGTCGCTGCAGCGACTCGCCGTCGCCGGGCATTCGGCCAGCCTGCTCGGCGAGCGGCTGTTCCTGAAGGCCTGGCGCCGGCTCCAGCCGGGGATCGACGCCGAAGCCGAGATCGGCCGCTTCCTCACCGACGTGGCCGGCTTCGCGCACAGCGTGCCGCTGGCCGGCAGCCTGAGCTTCCGCGCCGACGACGGCACGGTCTGGCCGCTCGCGCAGCTGCGCGCCCAGGTCCTCGGCCAGGGTGACGCCTGGACCTTCATCGTCGAGCAGCTGACGCGGCTGCTCGAGGCCGAGATCGCGGCGCCGCAGCAGGACGCCATCGAACCGATGCTGCCGCAGATCCGCGTGCTCGCGCGCCGGGTCGCCGAGCTGCACGGCGCGCTCGCGCGCCGCACCGGAACGCCGGCCTTCGACCCCGAGCCGGTGCAGGACGCGGACTGCGAGACCTGGGCCGACGCCGTGCGCGACGCCGGCCGGCGCGTGCTCGCGCGGCTCGAGGCTGCCGCGCCGGAGCGGTCCGACGCGGCCGCGGTGCTCGGCGCGGCGCCGGCGCTGCTCGAGATCGTCGAGCGCGCCCGGCGCAGCGGGTGGCCGGGCGCGAAGACCCGGCTCCACGGCGACCTGCATCTGGGCCGGATCCTGCTCAGCCTGGACGATTTCGTCATCGTCGGCTTCGCCGGCGACGCGCGCCAGCCGCCGGCCGAACAGCGCCTCAAGCATTGCGCGCTGCGCGACCTGGGCCGGCTGCTCGTGTCGTTCGACGCGGCGCGCCAGGCGGCGCTGGCCCGTGCCGCGCACGGCCCAGCCGACGTCGAACGCCTGGCACCGCTGGCCGGACGCTGGCTGCAGCGCGTGCGCGCGGCGGTCGTCCAGAGCTACGGCGCGGCCGCCGTCGAGGCCGGCCTGTACCGCGACGCCGCCACGTTCGCCGCCGCGGGACCGTGGCTGCGACTGTTCGAACTCGAGGCGGCACTGCATGCGCTCGACGCCGAGCTCGACCACCGGCCCGGCGAAGCCGGCCCCGCGCTGGCTGTCCTGGCCGAATTGGCCGCACCAGCAGCACCCGCCGGCGACGGCGCATGAACGACGACTGGAGCTGAACCATGGACAACATCGACATCGTGCTCGAACCGCTGCGCGGCTTTCTGCAGGCCACCGGCGCCTTCCTGCCGCGGCTGGCGGTCGCCGCCGGCGTGCTCGTCGTCGGCTGGCTGCTCGCCAAGGCCTTGCGCCTGGGCGTCGTGAAGGCGCTGCGCGCGCTCAACTTCCACGTGCTGACCGAGCGCTCGGGCGTCGACGCCTTCGTCCAGCTGGGCGGCAGCGAGAAGGACACGAGCGCGCTGTTCGGCTGGATCGTCTACCTGCTGGTGCTGCTGGCGTCGCTGATCGTCGCCTTCAACAGCCTCGGCCTGACCCAGGTCACCGACCTGCTCGGCCGCGTGCTGCTGTTCGTGCCGCGCGTGCTCGTCGCGCTGCTGGTGGTGGTGTTCGGCAGCTACTTCGCGCGCTTCGTCGGCACCGCGGTGCAGGGCTATTGCCGCAGCGCCGAGATCGCCGACGGCGAGCTGCTCGGCCGCTTCACGCGCTACGGCATCCTGGCCTTCGTCGTGCTGCTCGCGATCGACTACCTGGACATCGGCGGCGGCCTGATCCAGCAGACCTTCCTGATCCTGCTCGCCGGCGTCGTGCTCGCGCTCGCGCTCGCCTTCGGACTCGGCGGGCGCGACCGCGCCGCCGAGATGATCGAGCGCTGGTTCCCGCGCCGCGACGGCGGCGAGCGCCTGCGCTGACCCGCGGCCCGGCCCCCCGGGGGACCCCAGAACTGGCGCCCGGCATCGGGCCAGGAGGCCGCCGCTGCGCGCTGTACCGTCTCGGTACATGCGCGGTTTCCCTGATGCAAGGCCGGAGCCTTGGCCTATCCTGGACCTCACAAGACCATCCGGTCGCCCGCTCGTGGGCGGCGATTTTCCAGTCAGGAGACCCATCGCATGGCCCAGATCACCCTCACCGTCAACGGCAAGAGCGTCTCGCGCGACGTCGCGCCGCAGACGCTGCTCGTCGAATTCCTGCGCGAGCACCTGCAACTGACCGGCACCCATGTCGGCTGCGACACCGCGCAGTGCGGCGCCTGCACCGTGCACCTCGACGGGCGCGCGGTGAAGAGCTGCAACATGCTGGCCAGCCAGGCCGCCGGCCATTCGGTGACGACGATCGAGGGCATCGCCGCGGCCGACGGCACGCTGCACCCGATGCAGGCCGCGTTCAACCAGTGCCACGGTCTGCAGTGCGGCTTCTGCACGCCGGGGATGGTGATGAGCGCTATCGACCTCGTGAAGCACCACGACTGCAGCAGCGAGACCAAGGTCCGCGAGGGCCTCGAAGGCAACCTGTGCCGCTGCACCGGCTACCAGAACATCGTCAAGGCGGTGACCCAAGCCGCGGCGGCCACCAAGGCCATGGCCTGAAGGAGCGCAAGAGCATGAACGCACGCCAAGGATTCATCGGCCAGAGCGTCGTCCGCCGCGAGGACGGACGCTTCCTCACCGGCAACGGCCAGTACACCGACGACATCACGCTGCACGGGCAGACCTACGCCGCCTTCCTGCGCAGCCCGCACGCTCACGCGAGGATCAAGTCGATCGACAGCAGCGCCGCGGCCAAGGCACCAGGCGTGGTCGGCATCTTCACCGGCGAGCATTTCAAGGCCGTCGGCGGCCTGCCCTGCGGCTGGCTGATCAACAACATCGACGGCACGCCGATGAAGGAGCCGCGCCACCCGATCCTGGCCGACGGCAAGGTGCGCTACGTCGGCGACCGGGTCGCGCTGGTCGTCGCCGAGACGCTCGAGCAGGCGCGCGCCGCGCGCGACATGATCGAGGTCGACTACGAGGTGCTGCCCGCGGTGATCGACATCGCCACCGCGACCAGCGCGCCGGCTGCCGTGCACGACGAAGCGCCCGACAACCGCTGCTACCAATGGCAGATCGGCGACAAGGACGGCACCGACGCCGCGTTCAAGGGCGCCGCCCACGTCGCGACGCTGACCTTCCGCAACAACCGGCTGGTGCCGAACGCGATCGAGCCGCGCGCGGCGAACGCGCACTGGAACCCGTCCAGCGACGAGTACACGCTGTACGTCGCGAACCAGAACCCGCACGTCGAGCGGCTGCTGATGTGCGCCTTCGTGCTCGGCATCCCCGAGCACAAGATGCGCGTCGTCGCGCCCGACGTCGGCGGCGGCTTCGGCAGCAAGATCTTCCTCTACGGCGAGGAGACTGCACTCGTCTGGGCATCGAAGCAGGTGCGCCGGCCGATCAAGTGGACCGCCGAGCGCTCGGAGTCCTTCCTCTCCGACGCCCATGGCCGCGACCACCTGACCACCGCCGAACTGGCACTCGACAAGGACGGCAAGTTCCTCGGCCTGCGCGTCGACACCACAGCGAACCTCGGCGCCTACCTGAGCACCTTCTCGACGGCGGTGCCGACCATCCTGTACGCGACGCTGCTCGCGGGCCAGTACGCGACACCGAAGATCTGCTGCACCGTCAACGCGGTGTTCACGAACACCGCGCCGGTCGACGCCTACCGCGGTGCCGGCCGGCCCGAGGCCACCTACACCGTCGAGCGCATCGTCGAGACCGCGGCGCGCGAGCTCGGCATCGACCCGGCCGAGCTGCGCCGGCGCAACTTCGTCCGGACCTTCCCGTACGCGACGCCGGTCGGGCTGACCTACGACACCGGCGACTACGAAGCGACGATGAAGCGCGCGATCGAGCTCGCCGACGTCGCGGGCTTCGAGGCGCGCAAGGCAGCGAGCGCTGCCAAGGGCCTCAAGCGCGGCATCGGTTATTCGGCCTATATCGAGGCCTGCGGCATCGCGCCAAGCAGCATCGCCGGCGCGCTGGGCGCTCGCGCGGGTCTGTTCGAGGCCGGCGAGGTGCGGGTGCACCCGACCGGCAAGGTCACCGTCTTCACCGGCAGCCACAGCCATGGCCAGGGCCACGAGACGACCTTCGCCCAGGTGGTGGCAGACAAGCTGGGCATCCCGCTCGAGGACATCACGATCGAGCATGGCGACACCGGCAAGGTGCTCTTCGGCATGGGCACCTACGGCAGCCGCTCGCTCGCCGTCGGCGGCACCGCGATCGTCAAGGCGCTGGACAAGGTCATCGCGAAGGGCAAGAAGATCGCCGCGCACCTGATGGAAGCCGCCGACAGCGACGTCGTCTTCGAAAACGGCAGCTTCAAGGTCGCCGGCACCGACAAGTCCGTGCCGTTCGCGCAGGTCTCGCTGACCGCCTACGTGCCGCACAACTTCCCGCACGACAAGCTCGAGCCGGGGCTGAACGAGAACGCGTTCTACGACCCCAGCAACTTCACCTACCCGGCCGGCACCTACATCTGCGAGGTCGAGGTCGACCCGGCGACCGGCGTCGTCCGCGTCGACCGCTTCACCGCCTGCGACGACTTCGGCAACGTCATCAACCCGATGATCGTCGAGGGCCAGGTCCACGGCGGGCTGGTCCAGGGCATCGGCCAGGCGCTGCTCGAGAACTGCGTCTACGA
This sequence comes from Rubrivivax sp. SCN 70-15, assembly GCA_001725505.1. Lineage (GTDB taxonomy): Bacteria > Pseudomonadota > Gammaproteobacteria > Burkholderiales > Burkholderiaceae_C > Rubrivivax. Next base: position 16,785 of record MEGM01000022.1, read on the forward strand.
CCCCGAATCGGGCCAGCTGCTCACCGGCAGCTACATGGACTACGCGATGCCGCGCGCCGACGACTTCCCGCACTTCGTCGTCGAGACGGTCAAGGGCACGCCGTGCACGCACAATCCGCTCGGCGTCAAAGGCTGCGGCGAGGCCGGCGCGATCGGCTCGCCGCCGGCGGTCATCAACGCCGTCTGCCACGCCCTCGGCGTCAAGGACATGGTCATGCCGGCGTCGCCGCACAATGTGTGGAAGGCCCTCCAGGCCAAGCGCTGAATCCAGGAGAATCGAGAAATGCAAACCTTCGCCTACCAAACCCCGGCCTCGGTGGCCGACGCGGCCCGCGCCGCCGCCCAGGAAGATGCCAAGCTGCTCGCTGGGGGCCAGAGCCTGCTCGCTTCGATGAAGCTCGGCCTGGCCGCGCCGGCGACGCTGATCGACCTGGCCGGCATTGCCGAACTCAAGGGCATCAAGGTCGAGGCCGGCGTGGTCACGATCGGTGCCGCGACCACCCACGCGGCGGTCGCCGCGTCGCCCGAAGTGCGCAAGGCCATCCCGGCGCTGGCCGACCTGGCCGGCCACATCGGCGACCGCCAGGTGCGCAACCGCGGCACGATCGGCGGCAGCCTGGCCAACAACGACCCGGCGGCCTGCTATCCGGCCGCGGTGCTGGGCCTGGGCGCCACCGTGCACACGAACAAGCGCACGATCACCGCCGACGCCTTCTTCCGCGGCATCTACACCACGGCCCTCGAAGACGGCGAGATCATCACCGCGGTGAGCTTCCCGATCCCGGAGAAGGCCGGCTGGCAGAAATTCAAGCAACCCGCGTCGCGCTTCTCGATCGTCGGCGTGTTCGCCGCCAAGGGCCCGGCCGGGACGCGGGTGGCGATCACCGGCGCCGGCGCGAACGGCGTCTTCCGCGCCAAGGACCTGGAAGCCAAGCTGGCATCGAACTGGTCCGCCGCCGCGCTGGCCGGCGCGACGGTCAGCGCCGACGGCCTGAACAGCGACCTGCACGGCTCGGCCGAGTACCGCGCGGCGCTGATCCCGGTGCTGGCGGCGCGCGCGGTCGGCTGACCCCGCGGACGGACACCGCCAACGCCGCACCTCGGTGCGGCGTTTTTCGTTGATCGACCAGAATCGCCTCGTGAGCAACACCTCCCTTCCCAGCAGCATCGACGACACCGCGGCCCGGCTGCTCGCGCTCGACTACGTTCCCGAGCGCGCGCTCGCGACCACCGTCTTCCTGGCGCTGAAGCTGCAGCGGCCGCTGTTCCTCGAAGGCGAGCCGGGCACCGGCAAGACCGAGATCGCGAAGGCGCTGGCGACGATGCTCGGCCGGCCGCTGATTCGCCTGCAATGCCACGAGGGACTGGACCTCGCCGGTGCCGCTTACGAGTGGAACTACGCGCGCCAGATGCTCGAGATCCGCCTCGGCGAGGCGCAGGGCAAGGATCGCGAGCAGCTCGCCGGCGAGCTGTTCAGCGAGCGCTTCCTGATCCGGCGCGCACTGCTGCAGGCGATCGACCCCGCGCAACCGGTGCCGCCGGTGCTGCTGATCGACGAGATCGACCGCGCCGACGAGCCCTTCGAGGCCTTCCTGCTCGAGGTGCTGTCGGACTTCCAGATCACGATCCCCGAGTTCGGCACCGTGAAGGCCAAGGAGCCGCCGATCGTCGTGCTGACGAGCAACCGCACACGCGAGATCCACGACGCCGTCAAGCGCCGCTGCCTGTACCACTGGGTCGGCTTCCCCGACGCCGAGCGCGAGGCCGAGATCCTCGCCCGCCGCGTGCCGGGCGCACCGCAGAAGCTGGCGCGCGAGATCGTCGCCTTCGTGCAGCGGCTGCGCGGGATCGAGCTCTA
>MEGM01000022.1:18648-19094 GCA_001725505.1 Rubrivivax sp. SCN 70-15
ATCGAGCTCTACAAGCTGCCCGGCATCGCCGAGACGATCGAGTGGACGCGCGCGCTGATGGAGCTCGACGCCGTCGTCCTCGACCCGCAGACCATCAACGACACGCTGGGCGTGCTGCTCAAGTACCAGGACGACATCGCCAAGGTGCAGGGCTCGGAAGCCGCTCGCATCCTCGAGCAGGTGCAGCAGGCGTCACGGGGCTAGCGCGATGGACGTTCGCACGGCGCAGGCGTCGGCTCGCGACCCGAAGCGGCCGCTGGCCGCCTCGGGCCGAACGGCCCCTTGCACCGCTCCCCCGCGCCCCCTCCGCGAGGGGGCTCCAGCTGGGATGACGAGTCGGCCCTCGGGCCGACCCACTCTCGAACCAGGCGGCGCTGTCGGTACGTGCAGCGCGTCGAACGACGCGCGGGGCGCGAGGCCGGCTCGACGGTCATGCAGGCGCCCCC
>MEGM01000023.1 GCA_001725505.1 Rubrivivax sp. SCN 70-15
TGCCGGCGTAGAAATCCACCTTGGTGATGGCGCCACCACTGTCCGCCGCATTCGCCGCCAGCGTGATGCTCGCGGGCGCCGTGTAACTCGCGCCACTGGCCGGCGCCGTCAGCGACACCGTCGGCAAGGTGCCTGCCGGCGCAAGCGTCAGCGCCCAGATGTCGGCCCGCGAGCCAGTGGAACCGACGCCGCCGAAGACGACGGTACGTACCGCCATCGGGTCATAGGCAATCTGTGCCAGGTAGCGAGCCGGCGGCGACGTCGGCGTGGTGACCTGGGTCCAAGTGTTGCTCGGGAAGTGGTAATACCAAACGTCGTTCGCGATGACACCGGGCCCAGTCACGCCGCCATAGAGGACGATGACACCGTTTTGCGAGTCGTACGCCATCACCTGCTGCGCGCGTGCCGCCGGAGCCGTCGGCGGATTCATGTTGACCCAGGTATTCGTCGATAGTTTGTAGGCCCATGTCTGCCCGTTGAGCGTGCCGTTCGGGCAGTTCGCGTCGTAGTTGCACGCCCCCCCGAATAGGATGAACACGTCGTTCTGCGGGTCGTAAACGAACGAATTCAGCATCTCGGTCATGCTGGGCGGCGCTCCCGTGGCAGGCACCGGCAATTTCGTCCACAGCTTCGTGTTGACATCCAGCTTCCACACGCTCCGGTCCGATCCTCCGCTCCAGCCGCTAAAGAGCGCGAAGGCGTGGTCGGCCGAAGAATAAGCGACCGCCGGAGCAACGCGCGCCAGCGTAGGCGTCGGGCCGGTGTTTCCTCCCGGGGTGTCCTGGCCAGTCCACGTCTGGGCCACTGGGTCGTAGTACCAGACACCGCTTCCGGTCGTTGCGAAGAGCTGATAGCTCGATCCCGGCACGAGGCTGGGTAGCGGCGTCGCCAGGCTCAAAGTGTTGGTCACCGGGTCGAAGGCAGTGACGCTGCTGTAGGTGCTGTTCGCAAGTACCTGCCATCCGGTGTAGGCGTCGACTGCCGAGCCGGCCAGCGAAGCGTCAACGATCGAGGTGGCCGTGGTGCCCGCGCCGGCGGTGCGCACCGTGGCGTAGGTCAAGCACCGGTAGCCGCTACCCGCGCCGAAGGCCCAGTACAGGTTGTTGACGGGGTCGTACTTGAACGCGGTGTCGTCGGTGCCGTTGGGCTGGGTAAAACCACTGTTGCCGGGGCAGAACGTGTATGGGGCAAGGTTGGTCCAGTTCGCCGTGCTGCCGTTATAGGACCAGATGTCGTTTTCGTAGAGGTGCGGACCATTTCCGCCGAAGATGACGATCTCCCTGCGCAACGGATCCCAGAGCATTTCTGTCCAGTCGCGCACGTAGGGGCCGTTCGGCGGCGCGTAATTGGGGTTCGGAAGCTGCTGCCAGGTGCCGGCAAGCACCGGCGCCGGCGCCGATGCAGGCGACGACTGAATGAACTTTCGCGTGCTGCTGGTCTGGGAGGTTCCAGCCCTGTCGTCGTCGCCACCGCCGCACGACACTAGAACGATGCAGGACAACAGTCCGAGCAACGAGAGAATTCGACGCATGCTCATCGCTGAAATTATCCGGGGAAGCGCGACGGAAAACCGCCGTACCCCCCCAAACAGGGCGATGATGCCCCGATACGCCCGGCCAGCGGCCCTTCGCGGAGCCAGTTGGGACTAGATCAGCCGCGCATTTGGGTCTCGTCGCGAACCGAATCGAGGAGGCCGACCAGCTCTGACGTCCGCATGGCCCGCGACGCTGCAAGCACCGATTCCGGCGTTGCCGACAACCCTTTGAATGCGCCTTCGCTCCCCAACATTGAGGCCAGCAACTCGGCGATTGCGCCGGCATCGTCGAGTCTTGCCATCGAGGAAATGCCGCTGCGCAACAGCAGCTGACCAGTGTCGCCCGATGGATCTGTCAACGCGACGATTGGCCGCCGCGCGCGCAGATACTCATAAACCTTCGCCGGTATCTGATCGTTGCAGTTGCTGGCCTGCAAGACCAGCAACGCATCGGCGCGCAGCATTTCCGTCAAGGCGTCGCGGTAGCCAATCGGCGGCATCAGTTCGATGAAGTGCGCCACGCCATGCTGTGCAGCCATCTCGGCCAAGAGGCCATCGTGTGAAGACGCCCGAAACAGAATCTTCAGCCGCCCTGGGGCAAGACGGCCGTCGAGAGCAAGGATCTGCAAGGCGCGCATCAGATGCGTCGGGTCGCGCTCCGACGGATAGACGATGCCGCTGTGAAGCAAGCTCAGGCAGCCAGGCTCAAGGGGCGCGCGCAACGGCAGCGCGACTTCCGCGGCTCGAAACGTCTCTTCGTCGTAACCGTTCTCGATCACGGCAATCCGGTCAGTCGCGTCGGGGTAGCGACGTGCGTATTCACGCGCCGCACCGGGCGTCGTAAAGACACTTCGCGCGGCGTTCAGCAATGCCGTGCGTTCGATGTCGGCATACTGGCGCCAAGTGGCGGGATCAGCCGGGTATCCGTCCTGCGCCATCGGATCGCGGAAGTCGGCGATCCAGGGCAGGCCTGTCTTGGCATGCAGGTCGGCACCGATGACGTGTGCTGTGGCGATCGGATACGTGCTCCAGATGACCTGGGGCTCCAGATCTCGGATCAGTTTCATGCCTTGCCGGACCCCGTCGAATCGCCAACTCATCCAACGGTCAGGGCGCGCTGCCCCTGCCACGTATCGGCCCTTGACGGATAGATGGCGTGCTGCATCGAGAGCGAATGCGCGGCGCACGATTGTGCCCGTGGACACCTCGCCGTTGAGGTCGTCCCTGGTCAGCTCGTAGGCCCTCGGGTGCACCGTCAGCACGATGGGTTCCCAACCGAACTTCGGAAGGTGCTGGACGAAGCGCAAGGTGCGCTGGATGCCGCTGCTTCCCGCCAGAGGCGGGAAGTGGTAGGCGATGAGCAGCAGTCTCTTGGGCCGGCTCATTGCACCTGCGGCACTTCAGCGCCAGCGTGATCAACGGGTGCCGGCTTCCGCCGCCTCATGGCCCACCGCTTGACCACGGGCCAGCGGTATACGGTCAGGTGAAAGAGGATCCGACGGGCGTCCGTGAGTTTCGTATGCCAATCCATCAGCCGCCCGTAGTACTCAATCCTGCGGACCTCCTGTGTGCCGTGAAGATACTGAAGTTCCTCTTCGCGCAGGAGAAAGGCCGGCGAAAGCGTCTTCGGCAGCGATTCGTCGTAGGTGGTCTTCAGCACGGTCCACACGCCGCTGCGCAGCAATCCGAAATTCATGGCGGCGGTTCGGCCGCCCAGCAGGTACTCGAACGCCAATGCCTCGCCCCGGCGCGCCGCATCTTCGAGCAGCCGCGTGTAGAAGCGGCCCTGTTCGTTGTCCGGATGGATGGCGGTACCGCGCCCGGACTTCCATCCGGCACTCTCGAGTTCACCGTATCGAGCGATAGCCGGCGCCATGTCCTGTAGGTTGCGCAGTACGCGCATCTCCGCGGCAACACCGTCCGCCGCCAGCTTGTTGCGTTGTTTGCGCATGTTCTGGCGCAGGTTCTTGCCACGTGCGGCCCAAAAGTCGTCGAAGCTACCCGAGATCTCGACCCACGCTGTGTCGATATAGTCGCTGGAGCGCAAATCGGGAGCCTCGGCGGGACGCTCGGCCTGCAGCGGATCCACCTGGGTGATCGAAATCGCCAGGCAGGGGCTTAGTGGGCCGCGCATTGCGCTGCGGCAAATCGCCGCCAAATCTGCGACAGGCTCCGCGACCCACGTTCCAAGCGGCAACTGCGAGGGCTGGAAGGTTCGCCAGCGCAGCGTTCCGTCGGGAACCATCAGGAACATTGCAACTGTCCGCCCACCGGATTGGGCAATCAGCAGGCGCTCCAACCCCGAGCCGAACACGGCAAGGGCAGCCGTCATCGCGTCGGCACACATGAACGGCAAATCCAGGCGTGACGCGTTCAGGCGGTCCCAGTCAACCTTCATTGCGCTGTCGCTGCCCAATGTGCTGGCGGGCAGCTTGCGCCAGGTGAAGTAGGTTTGGATGTCGGGCATCGAGTGTGCGGAGTCTGGACGACGTCGCCGCGTCAGTGAGTTCGTAGGATCTGCAGGGTTGCGTCGGCCACGGCGCGGATGTCCGCGGCGCTCAGGCTTTGGTGGCACAGAAGCTGCAAGACTTGCCGCGTCCACGTCGTGCCGACGTCGCCCTTGTCCACCGGGGTGCCGGGCCACATCCGGTCCCAGCGGAATACGGGCAGCCGGTCGGCCCGCATGCGGGCATAGACAGCGTCAGCACGTTGAGGGCCGTCCACCCAGAGTGGAAACACATACGGCGCGCACTGATCCACATCGCGGTCGAACAAGGCGCGGGCGCCAGCGGCACCGACCAAACCTGCGGCAAGCGCGCGGTAGTTGGCCTGTCGACGCACCGCGATGCGGTGCATGGGCAAAATTCGGTGCAGCGCCACGGCAGCCAGGGTTGGCTGCAGCAAGGCGCGACCCATATCGCAACTTTCCATCATGGCCAGTGTGTCGGTCGGGCACAGGTCGCTGGTAGCTGGTACAACTGGTACGCGCATCTGGCTCTTCAACCAGAACATCGGCGCCAACAGATGGCGCAGCCCGGCCAGATGTCGGTGAAGGCGGGAAAACTCGAAAACGTCGACCACAGCCTTGATTTGGGCACGGGCCCCCGGTGCGCGAAGCCCCAGCGGCAGCAATGCATGGCGCGCCGAGGCGAGCATCCCCGCTTCCGCCACTGGAAAGAACTTGGACAGGCTGGCCGTAGCGTAGTCGCCCCATTGCCCGACAGGCCTCTCACCTGCCTGCCCAAAGTAGCTGTGCGCACAGTCCTCCACCAGCGTGACGCCACGTTCACGGCACCAAGCCTGCACCACCTGCAGCCCTCTGGGCAGACCGAAGTAGTGGGCCACGAACATCACGCGTGCTCGCGCACTGCGGCCCGCGTCGATGCTCTCGAGTTGTGGCAGACCGTCCGGCCCGATAGGGAAGAAGTCTGGAGTCAGCCCGGCCTGCAGTACCGGCGCCACCATGGTCGGGCAGTGGTAGGTCGGCACAAGTACGGTTGCATTGGCTGACCATTCTCGTTGCCGAAGTGCGCACAGCAGCGCAGCACGGCCACTCGTGGTGTAAGCCCTGTACGGCAAGTCACCCACGCTCGGTGGCCGCGGGCCCCCGTGGGGCAGCAGACTGTCCCAGCCCAGCACAGGCGCCTTGGGGAGTGCCGACTGCGATGAAACTGCCGGCGCCTCCCGCCGGGCACATGACGGGGAATCTAGCTGCGGGCGGACGTCCGGCATCTGTGCGCTCAGGGGGCCGAGGCGGCGGACGCCGGACCCGCCGCGACGTCTGCCGCCGACGCCTTTTCCGGCTCGGTCCATTGCCCGGCCGCAACCAGTCGATCTTTCAGTTCCGGTCGATCGAAGCCCAGGTCTGCAGCCCTATGGGCCTGCGCTACCGCCTCTTTGTAGGCGCCCAGTTCCAGATATGCCAGTCCGAGGTTGTAATGCGTGAATCCATCGTCGCCAGCCAGCTTCTGCCCGATTGCCAGCTCACTCATCGCAGCATCTCGGTGCCCTTGCTTGTTCAGATATGTCGCGTGCAAGATGCGAACAATGACGTCCTTCGGTCGGAACTCCTCTGCCCTCACGAAGTAGCACTCGATGGTGTAGTTTGCCCCAGGGGGTTGCGGTGTTTTGAGCCGTTCGCCCAAGCGCACCATGGCCAGCAGCGCCCGGTAATGGTTCGGGAAGGCGCGCAGTGTGTAGTCCAAGTCGGCGCCAACGCTCGCACCGTGGTTGCTAGCGACCAAGGCCTCGACTCCGGCATCGAAATGCCGTTCTTCGACTATGGGCAACTTGTCTCGATCCGTGCGGTAATCGAACGGGCCGAAGGCATTGGCAATGGGTCCGCAACCGGCGTTCTGTGCCCGAGCGAAATCGGGCAATGCGATAGCCAGCGTCAATACCGCGAAAAGCCCATGACTCGCCCAATTCTTCGATGCCGTGACAAACGGTACTACAAGCCGCGAAGCAAATCTAAGGGGTTGCATGAGTATCCTCGACTGACAGATCTGCGCGCGTGCTCAGGGCGCCGCCACCGAGTGGCGACTCAGCCGCCACCATCCACGACGCACTTTGCTCCTGAACCGCCATGGTCGCTTGCCGGCCGGAGAACGTGTGATCGGCCTGAGGGAGGTCGACGCGTTCCAGCCCGGGGTGCCGGTCGGCCGCGCGCCAGTGCGGATCGTCGGCCAGAGTCTGCAGGAATTCCTTGGCGGTGTAGTCCTGTCCGCTCAGCAGCAAGAGGATCCTGCCGTCGAACCGGTGCCAGGCGCGACCCATGCGTTGACCGAACGGCATCGCCACGGTCTGCGCTGCGCCAGCCTCGAGAGCGCCGCGCGTCGCTGTCCCGACCTTGCGAAGCAGCTCGCCTGCGGCACCAAGGGCCACCTGACCACGCAGCAGCTTGGCCCAAAAGGCACGATCGAGAAGCCTTCGGGCGTAGTAATGCTTGAGTTGCGTGCGCGCCTGGGTCTGCGGCGAACGCACCCACGGGTTGGCCAGGCACAGCCCCGCGACGCGCGCATCGCCGCCGCGCTCGTCCAGATACAAGAGCGCTGCGCTGGCGCCGTCGCACAAGCCCCAGAGAATGACTCGTTCCAGGCCCGGCGCGCGCTTGTGCAACTCGTCGATGGCGCTGCCGATGTCGTCGGACAGACCTTCGAAACCGGCGAACGTGCCGGTGGCGTCGCCCATGCCGCGCACGTCGAAGCGCAGCACCGGGTAGCCCGCCTCGGCCAGCGCGCGCGCCAGCTGCACGAACTGGCGGTGGCTGCCTGCGCGGTACTGCGGGCCGCCGACGACGACGACCACGCCAACGCTGTGCGGCTGCGCTGGCCGGGCCAGGATGCCCAGCAGCGCCTCGCCACCGCAGCCGAAGGTGAACACCTCTTCGCTGTACGTCATGCGGCCACCATCTCATCCAGCGCGGCGCTCGTAGCTTGCAGCAACGCTGGGGCGTCCTCGATCTCGGTGGTCTGCCAGAACGACGGGCCCGACACCACGGCCTGCCGGACGTCGAAGCTGGCACCGCGCCACGCCGGCGCCGACATGGCTGCCGCCGGCGACAGGCTGGCCTCGGCTGCGGCCGAGACGTCGAACCATTCCACGCGGCCGGCGCCGCGCGGGGGCGGCTGCAGCGTGGCGCGCTCCAGCCCCTCGGCCAGCGCCGGTGCCACCGTGTAGCCCGCCACCTCCACCGCCCGCCCCGCCGCCAGTTGCGCGCGCAGCCCGGCCACCACGCCCTTGGCGCCGCCGTCCAGCAGGTCGGCCGCGGCCTTCAGGCGCAGGAACTGCTGCAGCACGGTCTTGCCCGAGGTCGTGGGCTGCCAGAAGAGGAAGTTGCAGGGCTCGTCGATGCGCCGTGCGGCCTCGGCGGCGAGCAGCGCGCCGGCGCGCAGGCCCCACAGCCACAGCGGCGCGGCGTGGCGCTGGCGCAGCCATGCGGCGGCGCGCAGCACGTCGTCCACCCAGGCGGCCCAGGTCGCGTCGCCGAAGTCGCCGCTGCTGTCGCCGCAGCCGAGGAGGTCGATCTGCAGCACCGCGAAGCCCGCCTGCGCCAGTGCGCGCGACTGCAATGCAGCCATGCGGCGCGACTTGTTCATTTCCTCGGCGAACGGGTGCACGTAGACCACCGCACCCAGCACGCTGCCGGTCTGAGGAAAATGGTGCAGGCACAGGCGCTGGCCGCCGCTGTCCACGGGCAGGAAGAAGGGCTCCATCCCGCCGGCAGGCATGGTGCTCAGCCCTGGAGCTTGGCCGTGACGAAATCGACCAGCGTGCCGACACTGGCGAAGGTGGCGCCGTCGATTTCGTCGTCGTCGACGACGATGCCCAAGCGCTCTTCCAGCGTGGTGATCAGCGAGACCACGGCCATCGAGTCGAATTCGGGGATCGCGCCGAGCAGGTGGGTGGCGCGGGTGAAACCCGAGGCGCGTCCACCCAGGCTGAGCACTTCGTCGAGGATGAGGTTCACTTCCTTCAGCACATCCATGCGGCCAGTCCCATGCTCTGCGATCGTGTTCGGTCGCGGATTCTAGGTCGCGCCCCAGCGCGAACGGCGCATGTCCGCGCCTGCACGAAGGCTGCAGCGGGATCTCGTCACGAAATGCGACAAGCGTGCCCGCCTGCGGTGTCGCGCGGGGCGGTTAGAGTTTTGAGCCTCGAAGCCGCTTTGCTGCGCACGCCCCGACACCCCATGCCCGAATCCGCGCTGCTCCACGAACTGATCACCGTCGCCGCCAGCCGCACACCGGACGCGCCCGCGCTGCGCCACGGCGCGCAGTCGCTGCACTACGCCGGGCTGGCGGCTGCGGTGCAGGCCTTTGCGGCCGGCGTCGTCGGCCTCGGCCTGGCCCGCACCGAGCGCATCGGCATCTACCTCGACAAGCGCTTCGAGACCGTGATCGCGAGCTTCGGCGCCCCTGCGACGGGCGCCGTGTTCGTGCCGATGAACCCGCTGCTCAAGCCCGAGCAGGTGGCCTTCATCGCGCAGGACTGCGACGTGCGCGTGCTCGTCACCTCGCCCGAGCGGCTGGCGCTGCTGGCGCCGGTGCTGGCGGACTGCCCGGCACTGCGCCAGGTCGTCGTCACCGAAACGCCGGCAGAGGCGCCGGCGTTGCCGGCCGGCGTGAGGCTGCTGACCTGGGCCGAGTTGCTCGCCGCCCCGGCGCGCGCCGGCCACCGCGTGATCGACACCGACCTCGCGGCCATCCTCTACACCAGCGGCAGCACCGGCCGGCCCAAGGGCGTGGTGCTGAGCCACCGCAACATGGTGGCCGGTGCGAAGAGCGTGGCCTCGTACCTGGACAACGGCCCGCAGGACACGCTGCTCGCCGCCCTGCCCTTGTCCTTCGACGCCGGCTTCAGCCAGCTCACCACGGCATTTCACGCCGGCGCGCGCGTGGTGCTGCTGAACTACCTGCTGCCGCGGGACGTGCTCAAGGCGATGGAACGCGAGCGCGTGACCGGGTTGACCGCGGTGCCGCCGCTGTACATCCAGCTCAGCCAGCTCGCCTGGCCGGCGGCGGTGGGCGAGCACCTGCGCTACTTCGCGAACACCGGTGGGCGCATGCCGCGCGAGACGCTGGACGCACTGCGCGCGCGGGTTCCGCGCGCCAAACCCTTCTTGATGTACGGCTTGACCGAGGCTTTCCGCAGCACCTACCTGCCGCCGGAAGAGGTGGACCGCCGGCCCGATTCGATCGGCAAGGCGATCCCCAACGCCGAGATCCTGGTGCTGCGCGAGGACGGCAGCGAATGCGCGCCGGACGAACCCGGCGAGCTGGTGCACCGCGGCGCACTCGTGGGCCAGGGCTACTGGAACGACGCCGAAAAAACGGCCGAGCGCTACAAGCTGCTGCCCAGCGGCATCGGCGGGCGCGCGCCGGGGCTGCAGCTGCCCGAATACGCCGTGTTCTCGGGCGACACCGTGCGCCGCGACGCCGAGGGCTTTCTGTACTTCATCGGCCGGCGCGACGAGATGATGAAGACCTCGGGCTACCGCGTCAGCCCGACCGAAGTCGAGGAGGTTCTCTACGCCACGAAGCTGGTGGGCGAATGCGTGGCCTTCGGCGTGGACCACCCAACGCTGGGCCATGCGATCCAGGTCATCGCCACCGCGCCCGACGGCAGCGCGGCGCTGGACCTGGAGGCGCTGCTGGCGCAATGCCGGCTGCACATGCCCGCCTACATGGTGCCGGCCGGCGTCGAGCCCATGGCCGGGCCGCTGCCGCGCAACCCGAACGGCAAGATCGACCGCAAGCTGCTCGCTACGGGCTGGGTCGAGCGGCGGGCCCAAGGTGCATGATTCCTACCCTCGTCGCTTGTGGCGAGATGGCATCGCCGACGCCCGCCTGCCGGACCGTCACGTCCGTGCCATCGGGCGATGCAGGTAAATTGGAGGATCCGGATGAACCCAGACCTGGGCATGGATAGCGCTGAGCTCGGCCGGTTTTGCCGGCGGCATCGAATCCGGCGCTTGTCGCTGTTCGGCTCGCGTCTGCACGGGACCGACCGCGCCGACAGCGACGTCGACCTGCTCGTGGAATTCGGCGAGGAAGCCAAGCCCACGCTGCTGGACATGGCAGCCATGGAAATGGAGCTCTCGTCACTGCTCGGCGGCAAGCAGGTCGACCTGCGCACTCCGGAAGACCTGTCGCGCTATTTCCGCGACGAGGTGCTGCGTGAGGCGCGGACTCAGTATGTCGCCGCATGATCGAATTCGGCTTCAGCACATGGCCGACGCGATCGATGCCGCCTTGCGGTTTGTCAGGGGCCGCGCACCCGCCGACTTGGAGACCGACGAGATGCTGCTTTTCGCTCTTGTACGCGCGATCGAGGTCGTCGGCGAAGCCGCCAGCAAGGTGACGATGGAGGGTCGCGCGGCAGCGAATCTGCCCTGGGCTGCCGTGGTAGGAATGCGAAACCGGCTGGTGCATGCGTACTTCGACATCAACCGCGACATCCTGTGGACCACGGTGACGGAGTCGTTGCCCCAGCTTCGGCGCATCATCGGCGCGACACTGGCGAGCACGGAGGATGGCTCTTGATACCAAGCCGAGCCGCGGAGCCCATGCCTACGGCACCGATCCACGCCGCGATGGACCAGTTCGCGCTGCGCGACGGCGAGATCGTCGTCGGCGGCCAGACCTTGACGCAACTCGCGGCGCGCGTCGGCCAGACGCCCTTCTATGCCTACGACCGCGGACTGCTGCGCCGGCGCGTGGCCGAGTTGCGTGCGGCGCTGCCCTCGGCGGTGAAGCTGCACTACGCGATGAAGGCCAATCCGATGCCGGCCCTGGTGGGCTTCATGGCCGGCCTGGTGGACGGCGTGGACGTGGCCTCGGCGGGCGAGCTGAAGGTGGCGCTGGACGCCGGCGCCGACCCGGCCGAGGTCAGCTTCGCCGGGCCCGGCAAGCGCGACGTCGAGCTGCGCCAGGCGGTGGCCGCGGGCGTGCTGGTCAACGTGGAGTCGATGCGCGAACTGCCGGTGCTGGCTGCTGCGTCGCACGAGCTCGGCTTGCCTGCGCGCGTGGCGCTGCGCGTGAACCCCGACTTCGAGCTCAAGGGCTCGGGCATGAAGATGGGCGGCGGGGCCAAGCAGTTCGGGCTCGACGTCGAACTGATCCCCGAGGCTCTGGCCGCGGTGGGCCGGCTCGGGTTGGCCTTCGAGGGTTTCCACCTCTACGCCGGCTCGCAGAACCTGCGCGCGGAATCGATCTGCGAGGCGCAGCAGAAGTCGTTCGAGCTCGCGCTGCGGCTGGCCGCGAACGCGCGGGCGCCGGTGAAGTTCCTGAACCTGGGCGGAGGCTTCGGCATTCCGTACTTTCCGGGGGAGCAGCGGCTCGATCTGGCACCGATCGGCGCCAACCTCGCCGCCCTCGTCGAGCGAGCGCGCAGCGAGCTGCCGAAGTCCGCGATCGTGATCGAGCTCGGCCGCTACTTCGCGGGCGAGGCGGGCGTCTACGTGACGCGCATCGTCGACCGCAAGGTTTCGCGCGGCCAGGTGTTCCTGGTCACCGACGGCGGGCTGAACCACCATCTGGCGGCGTCGGGCAACTTCGGCCAGGTGGTACGCAAGAACTATCCGGTGACGATCAGCCGGCGCGGCGGCGTCGGCCCGCGCGAGGTGGCTTCGGTGGTGGGCCCGCTGTGCACGCCGCTGGACCTGCTGGCCGACCGGATGGACCTGCCCGCAGCGCAGATCGGCGACCTGGTGGTCGTCTTCCAGTCCGGCGCCTACGGTGCCACGGCCAGCCCGCGCGCCTTCCTGGACCAGCCGGGGTTCGTCGAAGTGCTGGTCTGACGGCCCGGGCCAAGCGCCGCGACGTGAGCTCCTCCAGCGGTCTCGTCGACCCAGCCCGGCGCCGGCTCGCATCGCTGCTCGGGTGGCCCATCGTGGCCCGGGCCCATGGGGGCGCGAGAACATTGACCGTCGGCCCGAGCGAACGCTGGCGCACCCTGGCCGACGCGGTGCGCGCCGCCGCCGACGGCGACACGATCGAGTTGCAGCCGGGCCACTACCGCAGCGACGTGGCCGTCGTCACCCAGCCCCGGCTGACGATCCGCGGCCTGGGCACCGGAGCCGTCTTCCACGCCGACGGCCGCAGCGCGCAGGGCAAGGCGATCCTCGTGGTGCACGGCCGCGACGTGGCGGTGGAGAACTGCGAATTCCGCGGCACCCGCGTACCCGACGGCAACGGCGCGGGCATCCGCTTCGAGAGCGGAAGGCTCACGGTCCGCCGCTGCCGCTTCTTCGACAACGAGATGGGCCTTCTCGCCGCGAACGACCCGCGCTTGGAGTTGATCGTGCGGAGCTGCGAGTTCGGTGCCGCACCGCGGCACGCCGGGCTGCTGCATCACCTGCTGTATGTCGGCGCGATCGGCCGCTTCGCCCTCACGGGCAGCCGCTTCACTCAGGGCTGGCGCGGGCACCTCGTGAAGACCCGGGCGCTGCGCAACCACGTCACCTACAACCTGCTCGACGACGGCGAGGACGGCCAGGCGTCGTACGAGCTGGAGTTTCCGAACGGTGGCGACAACGTCGTCGTCGGCAACGTCATCGCGCAAAGCCCGCGCACGCAGAACCCGACGATCCTGAGCATGGGCGCGGAGGCACGAGACACAATGCGCGGCAGCCTGGTGCTGGCACACAACACCCTGGTCAACCGGGCCGGATCGTCTGGCCGCTTCATCCGCGTCTGGGCCGACCACCTGAGCGGCGACACGCCGGTCACCCTGGCCAACAACCTCTTCGTCGGCGCCGGCGATATCGGTGGTGCGGCCACCGCGGTCGCAGGCAACCATCGCGTCGCCCCGGCAAACCTTGGCCGCGACTACCGCCTGCCTCCGGGTTCGCCGCTGAGCGGCACTGCGGTCGCACTGCCAGCCAAATACACACCGACCGCCGCGTTCGAGTGGCCGGTCGGGACACGGCCCTTGCCAGCGACGATGCGGCTTTCGCCCGGGGCGATGCAGAGCATCTGAGCGCCCCAAGGCCAGCCGAAGCCGGCCGCCCCCCGTGGGGATCAAGCAAAGTGGCCGAGCCACATTTGCTTGAGAGCCTGCACGCATCGCGCTCGAACCGCGGACACGGGTTCGGCGCGACCGGCGCCCCCGCCGCCCGGGGGCGACCCGCGGTGATGCGTCTTGTGTCCTGGGAGAGTCGGGGCTAGTATTACGAGAGTAATAACAGGAGTCTCACCGTGACCACCCTCAAGCTCACCCAGATCGGCAACTCGGTCGGCGTGATCCTGCCCAAGGAGATCCTCGCCCGGCTCAAGCTGGAGAAGGGCGACAGCGTGTTCGTGACCGATGCGCCGGGCGGTGTCACGCTGACGCCCTACGACCCCGATTTCGAAGGGCAGATGGCCGCGGCGCGCCAGATCATGAAGAAGCGGCGCGACGTGCTGCGCGAGCTGGCGAAGTAGCCCGCGCCATGAGCGACCGGGTCTGGCTGAATGCGGCGGTGTTGCGGGCCGTCCACGACGAGCAGCTGGCCGAGCATGGTGGCGCAAGAGGGACGCGTGACGAGGTCTTGTTCGAATCCGCGCTGGCCCGCCCACTGAATCTGGCCGTCTACGGTGATCCGGATGCGCCCGCCCTGGCGGCCGCGTACGGTTTCGGCATCGCGCGCAACAACCCGTTCGTCGATGGCAACAAGCGCACCGCCTTCGTGGCGATGGAATTGTTCCTGGCCTGCAATGGTGACGAACTCGTCGCCGACGACGCCGACTGCGTGGTCACCATGCTCGCCGTCGCGGCCGGCACCCTGGACGAAGCGGCGCTGGCCGACTGGCTGCGCCGGAACATCCGGCCGCGCACGGCCTGAAGAAGCGGCCCGCCATCGCTCCCCGGCCGCGCTCGCGGCCGATTGCGTGACCGATTCGGTCCGTTCAGCGCCACACAAGACCTGAATCTCCCAAACCGGGTGTCCCGCGTCACGCCGATCTCGATGTATCGTCGATTAAAGCTTTAATGCCACATGGCAACACTCTCGACTGCACCGCCCGCGCGCGCCAGGCTAGGCAGCGCGACCCAGACCCTCACCACGCTGAACGAGCGGCGCCGCCGCGCGGTTGAACTGCGCCTGGCCGGGCAGACGCTGCAGCAGATCCGCCAGGAGACCGGCCTGAGCGCCCCGACAGTCATTGCCGCCTACAAGGCCTTCGTGAGCCAGGGCTGGAAGGGCATTCCCATCGAGGCATTGGGCCGACGGGTCGGGGAAAAGCGGTCGCTCACATTCACGGAAGAAATGGAGCTGCAGAGCGCCATGATCGGCGGACCACCCGAGGCCGCCGGCATGGCACCTGGCCTGTGGACAGCCGAAGCGGTGCAGACGCTCGCGCAGGAACGGTTCGGCCACGGCCCCAAGGGCCGGACGCTTGGGTGCTTCCTCGAGCGCGCCGGTCTGGGCTTGCCAACGATGGCGGACCTTGCCTCGCGGCACGCCGCGCTGGCGCAGTGGCGCACCCAGCAGCTACCCGCCCTGACCCGCCAGGCGCAGCAACAAGGCGCGGCGCTGGTCTGGTGTGGCCAGATCCGGGTACCTGGTCCGACCCCGACCGCCCCGCCCCGGCGACTCCTGGTGGCACAGACCCTGCGCGGAAGCGCGGCATGGATCGCGCTGGACGACCCCCACAGCATCCACGCCTACACCGATTTCCTGGCCCGGCTCGCGCAGACTTGGCCCGATGCGCGACAGTTGCTGCTGCACGGCATCGACCTGAAGACACCAGCGCTGACGGAGTGGCTCACCGCCCACCCCGGCTTTCGCCTGCACCCCTGCCCGGCAGGCCCGACGCCGCGACTGGCAGCCCCCGCACTCTCGGCCTCGGCAGCCAATGACATCACTGCAAGCCCCGCCTCATCTGCCGAACCCGGGATCGCGCCAACGACACCCACGGCCCCACGCATGACACCTCCCACGACACCCCGGTTGACCCACTTGCAGCGGCTCGAGGCCGAAAGCATCCACATCCTGCGCGAAGTCGTCGCCGAGGCCGACAAGCCGGTGATGCTGTACTCGATGGGCAAGGACAGTGCCTGCATGCTGCATCTGGCCAAGAAGGCCTTCTGGCCGGCGCCGCCGCCCTTCCCACTGCTGCACGTGGACACGACGTGGAAGTTCCGCGACATGTATGCGATGCGCGAGCGCGCGGCGCGCGAGACGGGCATGGAACTGCTCGTCTGGCAGAACCCCGAGGCCAAGCGCCAGGGCATCAACCCTTTCGACCACGGCTCGCAGATCCACACCGACCTGTGGAAGACCCAGGGCCTGAAACAGGCGCTGGACCACCATGGCTTCGACGCCGCCTTCGGCGGCGCGCGCCGCGACGAGGAGAAGAGCCGCGCCAAGGAGCGCATCTTCAGTTTCCGCAGCGCTCGGCACCGCTGGGACCCCAAGCACCAGCGGCCCGAACTCTGGCACCTCTACAACGCGCGCAAGCACAAGGGCGAGTCGATCCGCGTGTTCCCGCTCAGCAACTGGACCGAGCTCGACGTCTGGCAGTACATCCACCAGGAGAACATCCCGGTCGTGCCGCTGTACTTCGCCAGGGAGCGCCCGGTGGTCGAGCGTGACGGCACGCTGATCATGGTCGACGACGAGCGCATGCCGCTCAACCCCGGCGAGGTGCCGGTGATGCGCAAGGTGCGCTTTCGCACGCTGGGGTGCTACCCGCTGTCCGGCGCGATCGAGAGCGAGGCCGAGGACCTCGCCGGTGTCATCCGGGAGATGCTGCTGGCGCGCACCAGCGAGCGCCAGGGCCGGCTGATCGACCACGACCAGGCCGCCTCGATGGAGAAGAAGAAGCAGGAAGGATATTTCTGACATGGCGCACGTCTCTGATCTCATCGCCTCCGACATCGGCGAGTACCTCCGCCAGCACGAACACAAGAGCCTGCTGCGCTTCATCACCTGCGGCAGCGTCGACGACGGCAAGAGCACGCTGATCGGCCGGCTGCTGTTCGACTCCAAGATGCTGTTCGAGGATCAGCTCGCCGCGGTCGAGAGCGACAGCAGGAAGTGGGGCACCCAGGGCGCAGACATCGACTTCGCGCTGCTCGTAGACGGGCTGGCGGCCGAGCGCGAGCAGGGCATCACGATCGACGTCGCCTACCGCTTCTTCAGCACCGACCGGCGCAAGTTCATCGTCGCCGACACTCCCGGCCACGAGCAGTACACGCGCAACATGGTCACCGGCGCATCCACCGCGGACGTCGCCGTGATCCTCGTCGACGCACGCAAGGGCGTGCTGACGCAGACCCGGCGCCACAGCTACCTCGTGCAGGTGATCGGCATCCGCAAGGTGGTGCTGGCAGTCAACAAGATGGACCTGATGGACTGGTCGCAAGCGGTCTTCGACCGCATCGTCGACGAGTACCGTGCCTTCGCCGCAAAGGCCGGCCTGGCCGACGTCACCGCGATCCCGCTGTCCGCGCTCAAGGGCGACAACATGCTCGCCCACAGCGAGCGCACACCCTGGTACCGCGGCCCGACGCTGATGGGGTTTCTCGAGACGGTGGAGGTGGACGACGCGCAGCAGCAAACCGGCGCCTTCCGGCTGCCGGTGCAATGGGTCAACCGCCCGCACCAGGACTTCCGCGGCTTTGCCGGGATGATCGCCGGCGGGATGGTCAAGCCCGGCGATCGCATCCGCGTGCTGCCCTCGGGCCGCGCGAGCACGGTGGCACGCATCGTCACGGCATCGGGCGACCTGCCGCTGGCGGTGGCCGGCCAGTCGGTGACGCTGACGCTGGCCGACGAGGTCGACGTCTCGCGCGGCGACGTGATCGCCGCCGCGACCGACCCGGCCGAGGTGGCCGACCAGTTCGAGGCCGCCATCGTCTGGATGGCCGACGAGCCACTGCTGCCCGGACGCCAGTACCTGCTCAAGATCGGCACCCGGACCGTGGGCGCCAGCGTCACCGAGCTCAAGTACAAGGTCAACGTCAACACGCTGGAGCGCCTGGCGACCAAGCAGTTGGAGCTCAACGAGATCTGCGTGTGCAACATCGCGCTGGACCGGCCGGTGGCGTTCGACCGCTACGCCGTCAACCGCGAGACGGGCGGATTCATCCTGATCGACCGGGTCAGCAACCACACGGTAGGCGCCGGGATGCTGCACTTCGCGCTGCGCCGCTCCGCCAACATCCACCGCCAGCACACCGACGTCGACAAGGCGGCCCGCTCCACGCTCAAGGAGCAGAAGCCCGCCGTCGTCTGGCTCACCGGGCTGTCGGGCTCGGGCAAGTCCACCATCGCCAACCTGGCGGAGAAGAAGCTGCTGGCGCTTGGCCATCACACTTACTTGCTCGACGGCGACAACGTGCGCCACGGGCTGAACAAGGACCTGGGCTTCACCGAGGCCGACCGGGTCGAGAACATCCGGCGCGTGGCCGAGGTGGCCCGGCTCATGGCCGACGCCGGGTTGATCGTGCTGACGGCCTTCATCTCGCCCTTCCGCGCCGAGCGCGACATGGCCCGGCGCCTGCTGGACGAGGGCGAGTTCGTCGAGGTCCACGTGGACACGCCGCTGGACGTGGCCGAGTCGCGCGACGTCAAGGGCTTGTACAAGAAGGCGCGTCGCGGCGAGCTGAAGAACTTCACCGGCGTGGACTCGCCCTACGAGGCGCCCGAGGCCCCGGAGCTGCGCGTCGACACGGTGAGCAGCACACCCGACGAGGCGGCCGACCTGCTGATCGGCAAGCTGCGCGAGATGGGCCTGATCCAGTGACCGCTGCCGACCCCGGCCCCCTCCACGGCATCGGCTGATCGGCCGGCAGTGTCGGCTTCTACGAGCGCGCCGACTGGGTCGCCAGCGCCGTGCTGCGCCTGCCGCTGGGTTCCATGTCGGCGCCTCGCGGCATGCGGCTCCGGAGGCTGACGCATCGCCGTCGGGTTACGGGACTTTGCCTTCTGCAGCGCGGTCTCGGTGGGCGTGGAGTTCACCCAGGAGTTCCTTCACCTTGATGTCCGGTCAGCCGCCCTCCCCTTGCCGACGCCAGCGACCATGCGCCAGATGGCGGGCATCGCGCGAGCGGTGATGAAGGCGGCGGCGCCCGCGACGGCGACGGCGTTGACGTCGCCTTCCAAGCCGGGGCGCATGTAACGCCGTCAACAGGGTGCTTCGAGATGCCCTTCGGCGCCACGCCAAGTGGCCGGTATATGCCGACTCCGGGTGGCCGGATTGCGCCGACTCCTGACAAGGCGCGAGTGGCTTATGTCCTGATCGTTGCGGACCGCATCATCCAGCAGGCCGGGTCCACCGAGACTGTCATCAGGTTCGGGGGCCGAAGCGCGGGGGGCGGCTGCGTGGTCCTCTCTAACGCTCGGATTCGCATCAATGCCCGTCCCGGCGATCTGGCCGCACGGAGACCTTATCTCGTACTGCTCAAGGCGCGGATGGACCCGGTCCGCGGCGCACAGTGGTGCGAGGCCTACGCCCATCCGATCGCGGGGAAGCGGGTCTGGATCCCCGTCGATTCAGCCTTGGAGCGAGCAGCCGCCAGGTGCTTGTGGGAGGTGCTGAAGGGTGCGAGGGCGTCACATCCGAGTGCTGTAATCGAAGTGGACAAGCCTGTCTTCGACATCGAAGGCCTTG
>MEGM01000024.1 GCA_001725505.1 Rubrivivax sp. SCN 70-15
CGGGTCGACGTACTTGCGGAACGCCGCGTCGACCTGCTCCAGCGTGAGCGCGGCGATCGCGTCGTCGACGCGCTGCGAGAGCGCGAAGCTGCGCCCGAGGTACAGGTTCTGCAGCAGCTGCGCGGCGACCACGCCGTCCTGCGCGCGCGACTGGCGGCGCAGGCTGAGCAGGCCGGCGCGGGCCGAATCAAGCTCGGCCTGGGTGAAGCCGTCCTTCAACGCGCGCGCGGTCTCCTCGCGCAGCGCCGCCTCGACCCGGGGCTGGTTCTGCGGCGCGAAGATCGCCGAGATCGAGAAGGTCGAGTTCGGCTCGATCGAATTCCAGGCCACGCTCGAGCGCACGTCGTAGCTCAGGCCTTCGCGCTCGCGGATGCGCGTCCACAGCCGCGACGCACTGGACGCGCCGAAGATCCGGTTCGCGACCAGCATCGCGGCGTAGTCCGCATCGTTGTCGGACAGCGGCAGCGCGAGCTCGGCGAGGAGGTTCGCGTTCGCCTTGTCCGGCGTCGTCAGCACGAAGCGCCCGGGCGCCACCGCGACGAGCGGCTGCGGCGCGCGCAGGTAGGGCTGCGGGCCGGCCGCCGGCTCGCGCCAGGCGCCGAAGGCGGACGCCAGCGCCTGGCGCACCGCGGCCGGGTCGAGGTCGCCGACGGCGGCGAACTCGGCATGCGCGGCGCTGTAGAAGCGACGCTGGAAGTCCGCGAGCTGCGCGCTCGTCACCGCGTTCACGTCCTCGACCATCTCGTCGAAGCTGGGTGCGTAGCGCAGGTCACCGCGCGGGTAGGGGTTGCCGTGGCGCTGGAGCCGGTTCGCGATCAGACTGCCCGGGTCCTTGCGCTGGCGCTCGATCGAGGCGAGCCACTGGCGGCGCGTCTCGGCGAGCGCGTCGTCCGGGTACGCGGGTGCGCGCAGCAGCCGGCCGACGAGCTCGATCAGCGCCGGCAGGTGCGCGCGCGTCGTCGTCATCGAGACCGTCAGCGTCTGGCCGTCGGCGCCGAAGCCGACCTCGGCCTGCAGCCGGTCGAGGGCGTCGCTGATCTGCTGGCGCGTCATGCCGGCGCCGCCCTTGTCGAGCAGGCTGCCGGCGAGCGCGGCCACCGTGTCCAGGCCCTTCAGGCTCGCCACGTCGCCGTAGTGCAGCGCGAGGCGAGCGCGCACGACGCCGCCGCGCGTGCCCTTGGGCAGCAGCGCGACCTTCATGCCGCTGGCCAGCGTCGCGGTCTGCGTGCGCGCGTCCAGGTTCGCCGGCGTCGCGTCGAAGGTCTCGACCTGGGCCGCGCTCGGGTCGCCGTGGTAGCCCGCGAGCAGTGCCGCGACGTCGGCCCGCGCCGGCGCCGGCGCGCGCTGCGGCTGCGCGGTCGGCAGGTAGACGCCGACGGTGCGGTTGTCCGGCACCAGGTACTGGTCCACCACGCGCTGCAGGTCGGCCAGCGTGAGCTTCCTGACCTGGTCGCGCTGCAGGAAGTAGAGCCGCCAGTCGCCGAGCGCGATCGCGCCCGAGAGCTGGACGCCGACGCGCTCGGGGTCGGTGAAGCCGAGCTTCCAGCCGTTCAGCCATTGCGTGCGCGCGCGTTCCAGCTCCTCGGCCGTGATCGGGTGGTCCTTCAGCGCGTCCATCGTCGCGAGCAGCACGGCCTTCGCCTTGGCCACGTCCTGCCCGGGCGCGAGCTGGGCGCCGACGAACATCGGCGCCGGCTCGGCCAGCGTCCAGGCGAAGCCGAAGGTCGATGCGGCGAGCTGGGTCTCGACCAGCGCCTTGTGCAGGCGGCCCGCGGGTGCATCGCCGAGGATGCTCGCGAGCAGCTCGGCCGCGGCGAAGTCGGGCGCGGGCCCGGCGGCGACGTGGTAGCCGGCGTAGACCAGCGGCGCGCCGCCGACGCGGCGCACGGTGACGCTGCGCTCGCCGTCCTGCGCCGGATCCAGCGTGTAGGTCGGCTGCAGCACGCGCGCCGGGCGCGGGATCGCGCCGAAGTCCTGCGCCACCCAGGCCAGCGCCTGCGCGGGGTCGAATCGGCCGGCGATGATCAGCGTCGCATTGTCGGGCTGGTAGTACTTGCGGTAGAAGGCCTGCAGGTGCGGGATGTCGACCTTTTCGACGTCGATGCGCGCACCGATCGTGGCCTTGCCGTAGTTGTGCCAGTCGTACATCACGGCCATCGTTTCCTGCAGCAGCATCCGGCTCGGGCTGTTCTCGCCGCTTTCCATCTCGTTGCGCACGACCGTCATCTCGCTGTCCAGGTCCTTGCGCGCGATGTAGCTGTTCACCATCGCGTCGGCCTGCCAGCCCAGGTACCAGCGCAGGTTCTCGGGGTCGGCGGCGAAGCTGGCGAAGTAGTTCGTGCGGTCGAAGCTGGTGCTGCCGTTGAAGCGCATGCCGCGGTGCGAGAACTCGGCCTTCGGGTCCGGGTGCGCGGGCGAGCCCTTGAACATGAGGTGCTCGAGCAGGTGCGCCATCCCGGTCTCGCCGTAGTTCTCCATGCGCGAGCCGACGCGGTAGGTCACGTTGACCGTCGTCGTCGGCTTCGAGTCGTCGGGGACGAGCAGCACCTGCAGCCCGTTGGGCAGCGCGTATTCGGTGATGCCCTCGAGAGTCCGGACCTCGTGCAGCCCGGCGGGCAGCGGGGCCGACGGCGGGGCCGGCTGTTGGGCGATGGCGACCGCGGCGAACAAGGCCAGGGCGACGGCGAGCAGGCGGGAGCGGAGCATGGGTCGGGCGACGAAAGACGAAGCGTGCAGTTTAGGGTGGCGCCCGGCGCGCGCCGTGGCCCCGCCAGCCGGCGGGGGAAACGCCCGGCGCTTCGCTGCGCGCGCCGCGGCGAAGCGCGTCGTCAGCCGGCGTGCCGGTAGGTGCGCAGGCGTTCGAGTTCCGGCACGCGCAGGCCACCGTATTCGATGCGGATCACGCCGGCCGACTGCAGCGCGCGCAGCGCCTCGTTGACGCGCTGGCGCGACAGCCCGACCAGGTAGGCCAGTTCCTGCTGGGTGATGCGCAGCAGTTCGCCGACGCCGGGGTAGAGCTGCGGGTGGAACAGCGCCGCGAGGCTGCGCGCGACGCGTTCGTCCGGGTTCGTCAGCCGGTCGATCTCGCGCGCCGCGATGAACTGGCCCAGGCGCTCGTTGAGCTGCATCATCACGAAGCGGTTGAAGCCGATGCTGCGGTCGAGCAGCCAGTCGAAGGTGTCGGCCGGGATGCCCGCGACCACGCTCTTGCGCAGCGCCTGGACGTTGTAGCGGTAGGGCTCGCGCTTGAGCACCGTGCCCTCGCCGAACCAGCCACCGGGCGACAGGCCGGCGAAGGTGATCGGCATGCCGGCCGCGCCGGTGCCGTCGTTGCTCATCTTGAGCAGGCCGTCGACGAGGCCGAACCAGTAGGTCACCGGGCGCCCGATGCGGCAGATGCGCTCGCCGGCGGCGACGTCGACGACGCGCAGGTCGGCGACGACGCGCTCGCGCTCGGCCGGCCCCAGCCGCGGCAGCCAGGGAATGCCGGCCAGCTCCGGCGCGCCGGCACGGCGTGAACGCTGCGCCAGCGGTGCGCTGGCGCGCGCGTTCGGATCGGGGTCTGGGGCCAAGGCCGTGCGGGAAAGACCGGAGGGTGTCGACCCTAGGATTGTCGTCAGGCCGACAGCCTGGCGTCAAACTTTCGCCCAGAATTGCGCCGCAGACTGGAGATCTGACGGCCGTGAAAAGCACCTTTCCGCGACTGATGCTCGAGCACGCGGCGGCGCGCCCGCAGGCCGCCGCGCTGCGCGAGAAGGTCTACGGCATCTGGCAGACGCTGAGCTGGGCCGAACTCGCGCTGCTGGTGCGCGAGCTCGCCTGCGGCCTGGCTGACGCCGGTTTGAAGCGTGGCGACCGGCTGGTGGTGATCGGCGAGAACCGGCCGCGGCTTTACGCGGCCATGCTCGCCGCGCAGGCGCTCGGCGCGGTGCCGGTGCCGCTGTACCAGGACGCGGCGAGCGCCGAGTACCTGTTCCCGATCCAGAACGCCGAGGTCGCGTTCGCGATCGTCGAGGACCAGGAACAGGTCGACAAGCTGCTCGAACTGCGCCCCGGGTGCCCGCAGCTGGCGCGGATCTGGTACGACGACGCGCGCGGTCTGCGCCATTACGACGAGCCCGGGCTGGCGCCGCTGGACGCGCTCGTCGAGGCCGGCCGCGCCCGCGCTGCGCGCACGCCCGGCTTGTTCGACGCCGAGGTCGCCGCGGGCCGGCCCGACGACGTCGCCGCGATGTTCTTCACCTCGGGCACCACCGGCCACCCGAAAGGCGTGGTCCACACTCATTTCTCGCTTCTCGACCGCGCCCGTGCCGGCGCCGACTTCGACCACCTGAGCGAGCGCGAGGAAGTGCTCGCCTACCTGCCGCCGGCCTGGATCGGCCAGAACATCTTCAGCTATGCGCAGTGGCTGGCCTGCGGCTACGTCGTCAACTGCCCGGAGTCGGCGGCCACGGTGACGATCGACCTGAAGGAGATCGGGCCGACCTACTACTTCGCGCCGCCGCGCGTGTTCGAGGGCCTGCTCACGAGCGTGACCATCCGGATGGAGGACGCGTCGCGCCCGAAGCGCTGGATGTTCGAACGCGCGATGGACGTGGCGCGCCGCGTCGGCCCGGCGCTGATGGACGGCCAGCGCGTGGGCATGCTCGACCGACTGAAGTACGCGCTGGGCGACGTCGTCGTCTACGGCCCGCTGCGCAACACGCTGGGCTTCAGCCGCGTGCGCGTGGCCTACACCGCCGGCGAGGCGATCGGCCCGGACCTGTTCCGCTTCTACCGCTCGATCGGCATCAACCTGAAGCAGCTCTACGGCAGCACCGAGACGGCGGTCTTCGTCTGCCTGCAGCCCGACCACGAGGTTCGCGCCGACACGGTGGGCGTGCCGATCGCGGGCGTCGAGATCCGCGTCGCCGACGACGGCGAGGTCCTGGTCCGCTCGCCAGGGCTGCTGAAGGAGTACTTCAAGAACCCGGCCGCCACCGCCGAAGCGCTGGGCGCCGACGGCTGGTACCACACCGGCGACGCCGGCTTCCTCGATGCGAGCGGGCACCTGAAGATCATCGACCGCGCCAAGGACGTCGGCCGGCTGCGCGGCGGCGCGCACGACGGCGCGATGTTCGCGCCCAAGTACGTCGAGAACAAGCTCAAGTTCTTCCCCTTCGTCAAGGAGGCGGTGGCGTTCGGCGACGGGCGCGAGAAGGTCTGCGCGTTCGTCAACATCGACTTCGACGCGGTCGGCAACTGGGCCGAGCGGCGCAACCTGCCCTACGCCGGCTACGCCGACCTGGCCGCCAAGCCCGAGGTGCTGGCGCTGGTGCGCGACTGCGTCGAATCGGTCAACGCCGACCTGGCGCAGGACGAGCGGCTCGCCGGCAGCCAGATCAGCCGCTTCCTCGTGCTGCACAAGGAACTCGACGCCGACGACGGCGAGCTGACGCGCACGCGCAAGGTGCGTCGCGGCCCGATCGGCGAGAAGTACCGCGTGCTCGTCGACGCGCTCTACGGCGGCCGCAGCGAACAGTTCGTCGAGACCGCGGTGACCTTCGAGGACGGCCGGCGCGGCAGCATCGCGGCGACGCTGGCAATCGTCGACGCGAAGACCTTTCCCGCGCTCGCGAGGGCGGCCTGATGGCGCAGCGACCCGTCGGCGACGTGATCCTCGACGTGCGCCGCATCGGCCTGCGCTTCGGCGGCGTGCAGGCGCTCACCGACATCAGCTTCGACGTGCGCGAGCACGAGGTGCGCGCGATCATCGGCCCGAACGGCGCGGGCAAGAGCAGCCTGCTCAACTGCATCAACGGCGTGTACTCGCCGCAGCAGGGAGAGATCGCGCTGCGCGGCCGGACCTTCGGCCACCTGAGCAGCCGCCAGGTGGCCGAGATGGGCATCGCGCGCACGTTCCAGAACCTGGCGCTGTTCAAGGGCATGAGCGTGCTCGACAACATCATGACCGGGCGCAACCTGAAGATGCGCGCCAACCTGTTCCAGCAGGCGCTGCGCTGGGGCGCGGCCGAGCGCGAGGAGGTGGCGCAGCGCGAGGCGGTCGAGCGCATCATCGACTTCCTCGAGATCCAGGCCTGGCGCAAGACGCCGGTCGGCCGGCTGCCGTACGGGCTGCAAAAGCGCGTCGACCTCGGCCGCGCGCTCGCGATGGAGCCCAGCGTGCTGCTGCTCGACGAACCGATGGCCGGCATGAACGTCGAGGAGAAGCAGGACATGAGCCGCTTCATCCTCGACGTCAACGCCGAATACGGCACGACGATCGTGCTGATCGAGCACGACATGAGCGTCGTGATGGACATCAGCGACCGCGTCGTCGTGCTCGACTACGGCAAGAAGATCGGCGACGGCGCGCCCGACGAGGTGCGCTCGAACCCGGACGTGATCAGCGCGTACCTGGGCACCGGACACTGACCCGGGACCGAGATGGCCTTCTTCCTCGAGACCCTGTTCGGTGGCCTGATGGCCGGGATGCTGTATTCGCTGATCGCGCTCGGCTTCGTGCTGATCTTCAAGGCCAGCGGTGTCTTCAACTTCGCGCAGGGCGCGATGGTGCTGTTCGCGGCGCTGGCGATGGCGCGCTTCGCCGAATGGTTCCCGAAGTGGTTCGGCTTCCAGAGCCTGCTGCTCGCCGACCTGCTCGCCTTCGCCGCGGCGATGCTCGTGATGGTCGGCGTCGCCTGGGTCATCGAGCGGCTCGTGCTGCGCCGGCTCGTCAACCAGGAAGGCATCACGCTGCTGATGGCGACACTGGGCATCGCCTACTTCCTGGACGGCTTCGGCCAGATGCTGTTCGGCTCGGACATCTACGAGATCAACATCGGCATGCCCAAGGACCCGAGCTTCATCCTCGGCTCGGTGTTCGAAGGCGGCGTGCTGATCAGCCGCGAGGACCTGTACGCGGCGGCCATCGCCGCGGCGCTCGTGGCCGGGCTGTCGCTGTTCTTCCAGAAGACGGCCACCGGCCGCGCGCTGCGTGCCGTCGCCGACGACCACCAGGCGGCGCAGTCCATCGGCATCCCGCTCAACCGCATCTGGGTCATCGTCTGGAGCGTGGCCGGCTTCGTCGCGCTCGTCGCCGGGATGATCTGGGGCAGCAAGCTCGGCGTGCAGTTCTCGCTTTCGCTCGTGGCGCTGAAGGCGCTGCCCGTCGTGATCCTCGGCGGGCTGACCTCGGTGCCGGGCGCGATCGTCGGCGGGCTGCTGATCGGCGTGGGCGAGAAGCTCTCCGAGATCTACATCGGGCCCTACTTCGGCGGCGGCATCGAGGTCTGGTTCGCCTACGTGCTGGCGCTCGTCTTCCTGCTCGTGCGGCCGCAAGGGCTGTTCGGCGAAAAGATCATCGATCGCGTATGAACGCGATCGACGATCTTTCGGTGAAGGCTGACTTGGTGCAACCAAGTTAAGCGAAGCGTGCCGCAACCAGAAGATCCTCTACATGTTCTACAGAGAGAACGGCCAGTTCAAGACCTCGTACGCGAGCGACCTGCAGATCTTCCCGATCCGGCAGGACCGGATCGCGATCGCGCTGCTGCTCGCGCTGGCCTTCGTCGCGGTGCCGCTGTTCGCGCCCGAATACCTGCTGCGCGCGATCCTGATCCCGTTCCTGATCCTGTCGCTCGCGGCGCTCGGGCTGAACGTGCTCGTCGGCTACTGCGGACAGATCTCGCTCGGCACCGGCGCCTTCATGGCGGTGGGTGCCTACGCGGCCTACAACTTCCACGCGCGCATCGAGGGCATGCCGCTCGTCGCGTCGGTGCTGCTCGGCGGCGCCTGCGCGACCGCGGTCGGCGTGCTGTTCGGCATCCCGTCGCTGCGCATCAAGGGGCTGTACCTCGCGGTGGCGACACTGGCGGCGCAGTTCTTCACCGACTGGGCCTTCCTGCGCATCCGCTGGTTCACGAACGACTCGTCGTCGGGCTCGGTCAGCGTGGCCGGGCTCGACGTGTTCGGCGTGCCCATCGTCTCGCCGGTGCAGAAGTACCTGTTTTGCCTGGGCTTCCTGGCGCTGTTCGCGCTGCTCGCGAAGAACCTCGTGCGCGGCGCGATCGGGCGCGAATGGATGGCGATCCGCGACATGGACGTCGCCGCGGCGGTGATCGGCATCCGCCCGGTCTACGCCAAGCTGACCGCGTTCGCGGTGAGCTCGTTCATCGTCGGCGTCGCCGGTGCGCTGTGGGGCTTCATCCACCTCGGTTCGTGGGAGCCGGCGGCGTTCAACATCGACCGCTCGTTCCAGCTGCTCTTCATGGTGATCATCGGCGGCCTGGGATCGATCATGGGCAGCTTCTTCGGCGCCGCCTTCATCGTCGTGCTGCCGATCGTGCTGGACAGCCTGCCGCAATGGGCCGGCATCCCGGTCAACACCGCATTGGCCGCGCACCTGACCTACATGGTCTTCGGCGGCCTGATCGTCTTCTTCCTGATCGTCGAGCCGCACGGCATCGCACGTCTGTGGTCGACCGCGAAGGAGAAGCTGCGGCTGTGGCCGTTCCCCCATTGAACAAAGAAGCGCCACGCAGCAAGGCGCGTTGTTCCACCCCTGGAGAGACAAGCATGAAGAGACTCAGATCCCTGGCCCTCGTGGCCGCCGTCCTCGCGTCGAGCCTGGGCGCGGCCCTCACCGCACCGGCCGCGCACGCGCAGGCCAAGGAGCAGTTCTTCCCGCTCCTCGTCTACCGCACCGGCCCGTACGCGCCGAACGGCACGCCGTGGGCGAACGGAAAGCAGGACTACATCAAGCTCGTCAACGCGCGCGACGGCGGCATCAACGGCGTGAAGATCACGTTCGAGGAATGCGAGACGACCTACGCCGCCACCGACAAGGGCGTCGAGTGCTACGAGCGGCTGAAGAGCAAGGCCTCGCTGTTCGACCCGCAGTCGACCGGCATCACCTTCGCACTCACCGACAAGGCGCCGCTGGACAAGGTGCCGCTGATCACGCTCGGCTACGGCCTGGCGGCGTCGCAGGACGGCGGCGTCTTCAAGTGGAACTTCCCGCTGCTGGGCAGCTACTGGACGGCGGCCGACATCCTGATCCAGGCGATCGCGAAGAAGG
Source organism: Rubrivivax sp. SCN 70-15 (assembly GCA_001725505.1). Lineage (GTDB taxonomy): Bacteria > Pseudomonadota > Gammaproteobacteria > Burkholderiales > Burkholderiaceae_C > Rubrivivax. Next base: position 9,059 of record MEGM01000024.1, read on the forward strand.
AGGGCGGCTTCGACAAGCTCAAGGGCAAGAAGATCGCGCTCGTCTACCACGACAGCCCGTTCGGCAAGGAACCGATGCCGCTGCTCGAGGAGCGCAGCAAGATGCACGGCTTCCAGTTCGTCAAGATCCCGGTCACCCCGCCGGGGCTGGAGCAGAAGGCGGTCTGGCTGCAGGTGCGCCAGCAGCGTCCCGACTACGTGCTGCTCTGGGGCTGGGGCGTGATGAACTCGACCGCACTCAAGGAGGCCCAGGCCACCGGCTACCCGCGCGACAAGATGTACGGCGTCTGGTGGTCCGGTGCCGAGCCCGACGTGAAGGACGTCGGCATGGGCGCCAAGGGCTACAACGCGCTGAACCTGAACTCGGCCGGGACGCAGCCCAAGATGATCCAGGACATCCTGAAGTTCGTCCACGACAAGGGCCAGGGCACCGGCCCGCGCGACGAGGTCGGCAGCGTGCTCTACACGCGTGGCGTCGTGATCCAGATGCTCGGCATCGAGGCCGTGCGGCGCGCGCAGGAGCGCTTCGGCAAGGGCAAGGTGATGACCGGCGAGCAGGTGCGCTGGGGCCTGGAGAACTTGGCGCTGGACCAGAAGAAGCTCGACGCGCTGGGTTTCAACGGCGTGATCCGCCCGGTCAGCACCTCGTGCGCCGACCACATGGGCTCGATGACGGCGCGCATCCAGACCTGGGACGGCGCGAAGTGGAACATCACGAGCGACTTCATCGAGGCCGACGAGCAGATCATCAAGCCGATGGTGCGCGCCGCCGCCGACAAGTACGCGGCGGAAAAGAAGATCACCCGACGCACCCCTGCCGATTGCCAGTCCTGAGCCATGACGCGCCCCCATGCGACCCAGCTTCCCGCGGCGGAACCGGCTCTGCCGGGCTGCTCGCGGACGGCCCCCTCGGGGGGTAGCGAGCAAAGCGAGCTTGGGGGCTCACCGCTCCTCAACGTGAATGGCATCGAGGTCGTCTACAACCACGTGATCCTCGTGCTCAAGGGTGTCTCGCTGCAGGTGCCAGAGGGCGGCGTGGTGGCCTTGCTCGGCGGCAACGGCGCCGGCAAGACGACCACGCTGCGCGCGGTGAGCAACCTGCTCGCCGGCGAGCGCGGAGCGGTCACCAAGGGCTCGATCGAGCTGCGCGGCGAGCGCATCGAGCGGCTCAGCACCTCGGACATGGTCGAGCGCGGCGTGATCCAGGTGATGGAGGGCCGGCACTGCTTCGCGCACCTGACGATCGAGGAGAACCTGATGACGGGGGCCTACACGCGGCGTGACGGCCGCGCCGCGGTCGCAGCGACGCTGGAAAAGGTCTACGGCTACTTCCCGCGCCTCAGGCAGCGGCGCGGCTCGCAGGCGGCCTACACCTCGGGCGGCGAGCAGCAGATGTGCGCCATCGGCCGCGCGCTGATGGCGAACCCGAAGATGGTGCTGCTCGACGAACCGAGCATGGGACTGGCGCCGCAGATCGTCGAGGAGGTGTTCGAGATCGTCAGGGACCTGAACCAGCGCGAACACGTCACCTTCCTGCTCGCCGAGCAGAACACCGCCATGGCGTTGCGCTACGCCGACCACGGCTACATCCTCGAGAACGGACGCATCGTGATGGACGGCGCCGCGAGCGCGCTGCGCGAGAACGAGGACGTCAAGGAGTTCTACCTCGGCATGGGCGGCGCTGCCGACGGAAGCCCACGCAAGAGCTTCCGTGACGTGAAGAGCTACAAGCGGCGCAAGCGGTGGCTCAGTTGACCCCCTTGAAGCGCCTGCGGCGCTCCCCCCAGGGGGCCGGGCAGCGACGAGAAACAGTCCCTGCGGACTGTTTCTCGCCTGCGAGGGCCTGCGGGCCTGCTGGCCTGCAGGCGCGGCCAGCCGACCGGCGAAACCGGCCGGCGGCGGCCACTTGATCGGCTCGGAGAGATTCGATGGATGACTTTGCCTTTGCACCGCCGCCGTTCAGGCCCGACGAGGCGCTGATGCGGCTGAAGAAGGACCTGCGCGAGCTCGGCTTGGCCGAACGCGAGGGCCGCTTCGAGCGCCGCGGCGTCGCGATCGCGAAGGCCGCGGTCGAAGGCAGCGCGCTGCAGGCGGCGGTGGTGAAGAAGCCTTCGCGCAGCAGCCCCGAGTGGAGCGCGAAGACGCTGAAGAGCGGCACCGAGGTGCGCGAGTTCGTCGCCGACCTGAAGAAGAAGCTCGCCGGCTGGGGCGACCGCGATGACTGAGTTCTACGACGCACTGGAGGCGCGCGACCCGGCGCAGCGCGAGGCCGCGCTGATGGCCGCGCTGCCGGCGCAGGTGGCGGCGGCCAAGCGCTTGCCTGCGCTCGCGGCCGCGCTCGCGACGGTGGACGCGGCTGCGGTGACGACGCGCGCCGCGCTCGCCGCGCTGCCCGTCACGCGCAAGCACGAGTTGCTCGAACGCCAGCAGGCCGCGCGCGCCGCCGGCGGCGACCCGTTCGGGGGCTACTCGGCGATCGGCTGGCGCTCGCTGGGCAGCGCGCGGCCGGCGCGCCGCGTCTTCCAGTCGCCGGGACCGATCTACGAACCCGAGGGCGCCGGCGTCGACTACTGGCGCTTCGCGCGCGCGCTGTTCGCGGCCGGCCTGCGCGCCGGCGACCTGGTGCACAACAGCTTCAGCCACCACCTGACGCCGGCCGGCTCGATGATGGAGACCGGCGCGCACGCGATCGGCTGCACGGTGTTCCCGGGCGGTGTCGGCAACACCGAGCTGCAGGTGCAGGCGATGGTCGAGCTGCGCCCCGACGCCTATGTCGGCACGCCGAGCTTTCTGCGCATCGCGCTCGAGAAGGCGGACGAGCTCGGGCTGTCGCTGCCGTCGCTGACGAAGGCCTCGGTCGGCGGCGAGGCCTTCCCGCCCGCGCTGCGCGATGCCTTGCGCGCGCGCGGCATCGAGGCCTACCAGAGCTACGGCACCGCCGACCTGGGCCTCGTCGCCTACGAGACCGAGGCGCGTGCCGGGCTGGTCCTCGACGAGGGGGTGATCGTCGAGATCGTTCGCCCCGGCACCGGCGAGCCGGTGCCCGAGGGCGAGGTCGGCGAGGTCGTGGTCACGCCGCTCAACCCCGACTACCCGCTGCTGCGCTTCGGCACCGGCGACCTGTCGGCGCTGCTGCCCGGGCCCTGCCCGACCGGGCGCAGCAACCGGCGCATCCGCGGCTGGCTCGGCCGCGCCGACCAGACCGCCAAGGTACGCGGCATGTTCGTGCACCCGGGCCAGGTGGCCGAGGTGCTGCGCCGCCACCCGGAAGTTCTGCGCGCGCGGCTGGTCGTCGAAGGCGAGATGGCAAACGACCGGATGACGCTGCGTGCCGAGTGCGCCGGCGCCCCCGAAGGCCTGGCCGGGCGCCTGGCGCAGAGCCTGCGCGACGTGACCAAGCTGCGCGGCGAGGTCGTGCTGCTCGCGCCGGGCAGCCTGCCCAACGACGGGCGCGTGATCGAGGACGTGCGCCGGCTCGGTTGACACCCGGCGCCGCGGTTCAGGCGATGCGCAGCGGGATCGTCACCGGCCCGTCGTTGACGAGCGCGACCTGCATGTCGGCGCCGAAGACGCCGGCCTCGACGACGCCGTGGCGCTCGCGCGCCAGGCGCAGCACGGCCTCGTAGAGCCTGCGGCCCGCCTCGGCCGGCGCAGCACCCATGAAGCTGGGCCGGTTGCCGCCCGACGTGTCGGCCGCGAGCGTGAACTGCGAAACCACGAGCAGCCCGCCGCCGGTGTCCTGCAGGCTCAGGTTCATCTTGCCGGCGGCGTCGGCGAAGACGCGCAGCTTGAGCATCTTGTCGACCAGCTTCGCCGCCTGGGCCTCGGTGTCGGCGGGCTCGGCGCAGACCAGCGCGAGCAACCCGGCGCCGATCTCGCCGACCACGGCACCGGCCACCGAGACGCGCGCCGACGCGACGCGCTGCAGCAGGGCGATCACGACCGCAGCGCGCTCAGACCGCGAGCGTGACGCGCGCGAACTTGCGCTTTCCGACCTGGACCACGCAGGTGCCGGCGGCGACCTTCAGCGCCTTGTCGCTGACCACCGCACCGTCGATGCGCACGCCGCCCTGCTCGACCAGGCGCAGCGCCTCGCTCGTCGACGGGGCCAGGCCGGCGGCCTTGAGCAGCGCGCCGATCGCCAGCGGCGCACCGCCGACGGCGACCGACGGGATCTCGTCGGGCACGCCGCCGGCGGCGCGGCGCTGGAAGTCCTGCTCGGCCGCGTCGGCCGCTGCGGCACCGTGGAAGCGGGTGGTGATCTCGCGCGCCAGCATCACCTTGGCGTCCTTCGGGTTGCGCCCGGCGTCGACCTCGGCGCGCAGCGCCGCGATCTCGGTCTCGGGCCGGAACGACAGCAAGGTGAAGTACTTCCACATCAGATCGTCGCTGATCGACAGCAGCTTGGCGTACATCGTGTTTGCCGGCTCGGTGATGCCGATGTAGTTGCCCTTGCTCTTGGACATCTTCTCGACGCCGTCCAGCCCTTCGAGCAGCGGCATCGTCAGGATGCACTGCGGCTCCTGACCGTATTCGACCTGCAGTGCGCGGCCGACGAGCAGGTTGAACTTCTGGTCGGTGCCGCCGAGCTCGAGGTCGGACTTCAGCGCCACCGAGTCGTAGCCCTGCATCAGCGGGTACAGCAGTTCGTGCACCGAGATCGGCACACCGGACCTGAAACGCTTCGTAAAGTCGTCCCGCTCGAGCATGCGCGCGACGGTGTATTTCGCCGCCAGCTGGATCATGCCGCGCGCACCCAGCGCGTCGCTCCACTCGCTGTTGTAGCGGATCTCGGTGCGCTCCGGGTCGAGCACCAGGCTGGCCTGGGCATAGTAGGTCTTCGCGTTGGCCTCGATCTGCTCGCGCGTCAGCGGCGGGCGCGTGCTGTTGCGGCCGGAGGGGTCGCCGATCATCGAAGTGAAGTCACCGATGAGAAATATCACGGTATGCCCCAGGTCCTGGAGCTGGCGCATCTTGTTCAGCACCACCGTGTGGCCGATATGGATGTCCGGCGCGGTCGGGTCCAGCCCGAGCTTGATGCGCAGCGGCGTGCCGGTGGCCTCGGCGCGGGCCAGCTTGGCCAGCCAGTCGGCCTGAGGAAGCAGTTCGTCGCAGCCGCGCAGCGAGACCGCCATCGCCTCGCGGACGCGGTCGGTGATCGGGGCCTGGGCTTGTGACATGTCGGGACTCTCCGGGCTATCTCGGGGACCATTCATTCAAGGGGGGTCGATATACTCGGGCCCAGCCCTTGCGGGGGAGGTGGCCAGCGACTCTCGAGCTTGCTGGGCGGGTGGTCCGCGAAGGGCCGCAGATTCTAGTGGACGCAGTTCCAGCCGGCCGGTGCCGGTGCCGGAATGCGTTGCAACCCCGGGCCCGGCCCTGCCGGCCCGCTAGCCGGATCTCAGGAATTGAACAAGCAAACCGAACGCTGGCTGCAGCAAGCCCAGGATTTCGGCCACCGGCACCGGCGCGGGATCGCCGCCGCCGTGATCACGCTGCTCGGGGGATTCGCCGTCACGGCCTTCGGTATCGCGCCGCTCGCCCCTGACGCCGCCCTGCTGCCGCAGCGCGTGATCACCGAGCCGGTGCAACCGGACGACCTCGGCGCGCAGGTCCGGGCGCTGGCGGATCAGCCGCTGGCGCTGCAGCGCAACGACATCACGCGCGGCACCGACACCGCCGAGAGCCTGCTCTCGCGCCTGGGCGTCGCGGACCCGTCGGCAGCGGCTTTCCTGCGCCAAGACGCCACGGCGCGCAAGCTGCTCGCCGGGCGTGGCGGCAAGATGGTCGAGGCCCGCGCCGACAGCGACGGCTCGCTGCTCGAACTCGTCGCGCGCTACCCGGCCGAGGACGCCAAGTTGGCGAAGACCCACTTCACGCGCCTGACGATCACCCGCGACGGCAGCGGCTGGTCGGCCCGCGTCGAGCTGGCGCCGCTGGTGCCCGAAGTCCGGCTCGGCAGCGGCACGATCCGCAGCACCTTGTTCGCGTCCACCGACGAGTCCGGCCTGCCCGACCCGGTGGCGTCGCAACTGGCCGAGATCTTCTCGACCGACATCGACTTCCGGCGCGAACTGCGCAAGGGCGACACCTTCAGCGTCGTCTACGAAGCGCCCACCGCCGACGGCCAGGTGATCTCATGGAACGACGGCGCCGGCCGCGTGCTGGCGGCCGAGTTCGTCAACGGCGGTCACGCCTACAGCGCGGTCTGGTTCGCCGACGGCAGCGGCCGGGGCGCGTACTTCGCACCGAACGGCACGAGCAAGCAGCGCAGCTTCCTGGCCAGCCCGCTCGCCTTCTCGCGCATCACCTCGGGCTTGAAGATGCGCTTCGACCCGATCCTGAAGAAGTGGCGCAAGCACGAGGGCATCGACTACGGCGCGCCGATCGGCACGCCGGTGCGCACGGTCGCCGATGGCACGGTGTCGTTCGCGGGCCAGCAGAATGGCTACGGCAACGTGGTCGAGGTCCAGCACGGCCACGGCCGCGTGACGCTGTACGCGCACCTGAGCCGCATCGACGTGCGGCGCGGCGAGCACGTGACGGAGGGCGAGCACATCGGCGCCGTCGGGATGACCGGCTGGGCAACCGGCCCTCATCTGCACTTCGAGTTCATCGACCACGGCGTGCACCTGGACCCGCTGAAGGTCGCGAAGAGCTCGGAGTCGGTGGCGCTGAACCCGGCAGCCCGCGCCCGCTTCGAGGCCGTGGCGCAGGATCTGCAGGCCAAGCTACAGGTCGCAGATTCGATGAACGGCGCGCGCGCTCGGGTCCAGTAAGCGGCCGACCCCGGCGGTGGCGCTGTTCATCGGCCTGATGTCGGGCACTTCGCTCGACGGCGTCGACGGCGTGCTGGCGGACGTCTCCGGCATCGGGGCGAAGGCCCTGGCGCATGCACACCGCCCCTTCGATCCCGCGCTGCGCGCCGAACTGCTGGCGCTGAACGGCGCCGGCGGCAACGAACTGCACCGCGCCGCGCTGGCGGCCAACGCGCTGGTCGCCACCCATGCCGAGGTCGTTCGGGCGCTGCTCGCCGGATCCGGCCGCGCGGCGGGCGAGATCCGGGCGATCGGCGCGCATGGCCAGACGCTTCGCCACCGGCCGCACGAGTTCGACGGCACCGGCTACACGGTCCAGCTGATGAACGGGGCGCTGCTCGCCGAGGCCTGTGCGATCGACGTGATCTGCGACTTCCGCAGCCGCGACGTCGCCGCCGGCGGCGAGGGTGCGCCGCTGGTGCCGGCCTTCCATGCCGCCTGCTTTGCCGAACCGGGCCGAGACGTCGCGGTCCTCAACCTCGGCGGCATCGCCAACCTCACGCTGCTGCCGGCGTCGGGCGCGGTACGAGGCTTCGACTGCGGGCCTGGCAACGCGCTGCTCGACCTCTGGTGCCAGCGCCACCGCGGACAGCCCTATGACGCCGGCGGTGCCTGGGCGGCGAGCGGCCGGGTGAGCGCGCTGCTGCTCGAGGCCCTGCTCGCCGAGCCGTTCCTCGACCGGGAGCCGCCGAAGAGCACCGGGCGCGACCTGTTCAATGCCGAATGGCTGGACGCCCGGCTCCCCGCAGGGCTGGCAGCCGCGGACGTGATGGCCACGCTGGCCGAACTGACGGCACGCGCCGCCGGCGACGCGTTGCGGCGCCATGCGCCCGGCACGCGGATGCTGCAGGTGTGCGGCGGCGGCGCGTTCAATGCCGATCTGATGCGGCGGCTGCAGTCAGGCCTGCCCGGCGTCGTGGTGCAGAGCACCGCCGCCGCCGGGGTGGCGCCGGATCAGGTGGAAGCGCTGGCCTTCGCGTGGCTGGCGTCGGCCTTCTGCGCGCGGCGACCCGGCAATCTGCCGGCCGTCACCGGCGCGCGCGGGGAGCGCGTGCTCGGCGCACTCTACCCGGCCTAGGCCGAGAACGACGAACCGCAGCCGCAGGTGGTGGTGGCGTTGGGGTTCTTGATCACGAACTGCGCGCCCTGCAGATCTTCCTTGTAGTCGATCTCGGCGCCGACCAGGTACTGCAGGCTCATCGCGTCGATCAGCAGCGTGACGCCGTTCTTGGCCATCTGCGTGTCGTCGTCGTTGATCACCTCGTCGAAGGTGAACCCGTACTGGAAGCCCGAGCAACCGCCGCCCTGCACGAAGACGCGCAGCTTGAGGTCGGGGTTGCCCTCTTCGTCCACCAGCTGACGCACCTTGTCGGCGGCGCTGTCGGTGAAGATCAGCGGCGAAGGCATCTCGTCGGCGACAGTCTGGATCGGCTCGGCCATTGCGTTCATTTCGTCTCCACAGGGGCGTTATCGGCAACCATCGCTGCGCGCACCGGAAGGCCGGCGCAGGCTGATGATGGAATTGGCTCGGATGATCCCATGCCGGGGGTTCACCTTGCCAGGGTCGCGGTCATTGGCACGCAAAAAGCAAGAAGCCGCAGGCCGGTTCGACCCGGGCTGCGGCTGCGACAAGCCTCTGGGCGTCAGCGCTTGCTGAACTGCTTGCGCCGGCGGGCGCCGTGCAGGCCGACCTTCTTGCGCTCGACTTCGCGCGCATCGCGCGTCACGAATCCGGCGCGGCTCAGGTCCGGCTTGAGCGCCGCGTCGTAGTCGATCAGCGCGCGCGTGATGCCGTGACGCACCGCGCCGGCCTGACCGGACTCGCCGCCGCCCTGGACGTTGATCTTGATGTCGAAGGCGCCGTCGTTGGCCGTCAGCAGCAGCGGCTGTTTGACGATCATGATCGAGGTCTGGCGACCGAAGTAGTCATCGACGGACTTGCCGTTGATGACGATCTGGCCCGAGCCCTTCTTCATGAAGACGCGGGCCACCGAGCTCTTGCGGCGGCCGGTGCCGTAGTTCCAATTTCCGATCATCACCAGTCCTCAGATCTCGAGCGGCTTGGGTTGCTGGGCGGCGTGCGGATGCGTGGCACCGGCATAGACCTTCAGCTTCTTGATCATCGCGTAACCGAGCGGGCCCTTGGGCAGCATGCCCTTGACGGCCTTCTCGATCGCACGGCCCGGATGGCGGGCCTGCATGTCCTTGAACGGCGTCGCGGTGATGCCGCCCGGGTAGCCCGAGTGCCGGTAGTAGATCTTGTCGGTGGCCTTGGTGCCGGTGACGCGGATCTTCTCGGCGTTGACGATGACGATGAAATCGCCGGTGTCGACGTGAGGCGTGTAAATGGCCTTGTGCTTGCCGCGCAAACGGAGTGCCACTTCGCTGGCAACACGTCCGAGCACCTTGTCGGTGGCGTCAATCACAAACCACTCGTGCTTCACTTCGGCCGGCTTGGCGCTGAAGGTCTTCATGAGGGGGGTTCCAAAATGCATGCCCGCGGGCGTGCAGGGTTCGTCGGCTCGATGATCCGCACCCTGCCTTCGGCGCCGCTTGTATCGGGCGGCCTCTCGGGTCGGATGNNNNCCGAGCCGATGCCGCCGGCGATGGCGCATTCCGGCGCCGCTGGCGACCCGCCCACCCGCGAACCAGGGAGGGGACCGCCACTCAAGCACGGGGGCCGGCGCCAGACACCGCGGTTTAACATCGCGCCCACTCGAAACCCTTCGATGGCGCCTTCCCCGACCGGGACGGCGACCCCTCACCGGCCATTCCCGCGACATGCTCGAAGCGCTCCCATGGATCCTGGCCTCGATCTCGCTGACCCTGCTGGCCAGCGCAGGCGCGCTGTGGCTGTTCAGCGACCGCAAGCCCAAGATCAAGCCACTCCCCTCGGAGTGGGCGCTGGCCGCGCGGCCCGTCTTCAGCAGCGACGAGCGGCGCGTCTATCGTCAGCTGCGCGAGGCCTTGCCGCATCACATCGTGCTCTCGAAGCTGCCGCTGGTGCGCTTCTGCCAGCCGACCGATCCGCAGGAGGTGCGCTTCTGGTACGACCTGCTCGGTGCGATCCACGTCACGTTCGCGGTCTGCAGCGCGAACGGGCGCGTGCTCGCCGCGATCGACCTCGAGAACGACCGCGCCAATTCGCGCCGCGTGCAGCAGATCAAGCAGTCAGTGCTCGGCGCCTGCCGCGTGCGCTACCTTCGCTGCCCGATCGACCACCTGCCGTCGATCCCCGAGCTGCAGCTGCTCGTGCCGCACAGCGGCGCCAACTCGCGCGGCCCGCAGCCGGCGCCGACGTCGACCCCGCTGCGCGACCCGATGAGCGCAACCTCGCGCCGCCGCGAGCGCACCACGTTGTGGCATGACTCGGGCTTCTTCCAGGATTCCTTCTTCGGCCCCGACAACCGCAACGACACCGGCTTCGGCAGCGAGTTCGACCCGCTGCGCAGCCTCGGCGGGCGCCAGCTTCCGCCGGCCGAGCCGGGCGGCGTGCTGGTCGATCCGCCGGCGCCGACGCGACACTGATCTGTCGCGTGCGGCGGCGACGCCGCGCCGCACGGCTACGATCGGCCGATGACGCCGCCCCCCGGGTATTCCGATCTCACGCCGCAGCACGTGCTCGACGCGCTCGACGCCGTGGGCCTGCGCGGCGATGGCCGCATCCTGCAGCTCAACTCCTACGAGAACCGCGTCTTCCTGGTGATGCTCGAGGACGGCCGCGGCGTGGTCGCCAAGTTCTACCGTCCGGGCCGCTGGAGCGACGCGCAGATCGTCGAGGAGCATGCTTTCGCGCTCGAGCTCGCGGCGGCCGAGGTGCAGGTCGTGCCGCCGCTGGTGCTGGAGGCCAGGCCCGGCGTTCCGGGCCTCGTGCTGCAGGGCGAGCCACCGACACTGGCCTGCCTGAACGGGCACCGTTTCGCCGTCGCCGCGCGATGCGCCGGGCGCGAGCCCGAGCTCGACGACCCCGAGACCTTGCGCCAGCTCGGCCGCTTCATCGGCCGGCTGCACGCCGTGGGCCGCCGGCGCCGCTTCGAGCACCGACACCGGCTCGACGCGCACCGCGACGGGCGCCGCGCGATGGCCTTGCTGCTCGACGGCGGCTTCGTCGCGCGCGACGTCGAGCCCGCGTGGCGCCAGGCCTGCGCCCAGGCGCTGGCCGCAGTCGAGGCGGCCTTCGACGCGGCCGCACCGCTGGCGATGCTGCGCCTGCACGGCGACTGCCACATCGGCAACGTGCTCTGGCGCGACGGCGCGCCCAACGTCGTCGACCTCGACGACGCGATGCAGGGCCCGGCGGTGCAGGACTTGTGGATGCTGGTCTCGGGCGACGCGGACACGCTGGTGCGCCAGCGCGAGACGCTGCTCGACGGCTACATCCAGTTCATGGACTTCGACCGCCGCGAACTCGCGCTCGTCGAGCCACTGCGCACGCTGCGCATGGTGCGCCACGCCGCCTGGCTCGCCGAGCGCTGGAGCGACCCAACCTTTCCGCTCAACTTCCCCTACTTCGGCAGCTCGGCCTACTGGTCGCAGCAGGTCACGCAGCTGCGCGAGCAGCTCGAGGCTATGCAGCCGTGAGCAGGCCGTTGACGCGTCGCACGTAGGCCGCCGGGTCCTCGAGCTGGCCGCCCTCGGCGAGCAGGGCCTGGTCGAAGAGAATCTGCGCGAGGTCGTCGAAGCGCTCGTCGGTCTCGAGGCGCTTGACGAGCGCATGCCCCGGGTTGACCTCGAGGATGGGCTTGGAGGCCGGTGCGCTCTGCCCGGCCTGCTTGAGCATGCGCGCCAGGTGCGAGCTCATGTCGCCCTCGTCGACGACGATGCAGGCCGGTGAATCGACGAGCCGCGTCGACGTGCGCACGTCCTTCGCGCGCTCCTTGAGTGCCTCCTTGAGCCGCTCGAGCACCGGCTTGAACGCGGTCGCGCTCTCCTCGGCGGCCTTCTTCTCGTCCTCGTCCTGCAGCTTGCCCAGGTCGACGCCGCCCTTGGCGACGCTGGTCAGCGCGTGGCCCTCGAACTCGTACAGGTGCGAGAGCATCCACTCATCGACGCGGTCGACGAGCAGCAGCACCTCGATGCCCTTCTTGCGGAAGATCTCGAGCTGCGGGCTGTTCTTCGCCGCGGCCAGCGTGTCGGCGGTGACGTAGTAGATCGCCTCCTGGCCTTCCATCATCCGGCCCACGTAGTCGGCGAAGGACACGCCCTCGTAGGCATGGGTCGACGCGAAGCGCAGCAGCTTGGCCAGCCGCTCCTGGTTCGCATGGTCCTCGCCGATGCCTTCCTTGAGCACCGCGCCGAATTCCTTCCAAAACGCGGCGTACTTGTCCTTCTGGTTCTCGGCCACGTCTTCCAGCATCGACAACACGCGCTTGGTCGAGCCTTCGCGGATCGCCTTCACGTCGCGGCTTTCCTGCAGCAGCTCGCGGCTCACGTTCAGCGGCAGGTCGGCGCTGTCGATCACGCCCTTGACGAAGCGCAGGTACACCGGCATCAGCGCCTCGGCGTCGTCCATGATGAAGACGCGCTTGACGTAGAGCTTGACGCCGCCGCGCTTGTCGCGGTTCCACAGGTCGAACGGCGCCTTCGCCGGCACGTAGAGCAGCTGCGTGTACTCGGTGCGGCCTTCGACCCGGTTGTGCGTGTAGGCCAGCGGCGGCTCGCTGTCGTAGCTGATCTGCTTGTAGAACTCCTGGTACTGCGCGTCGGTGATCTCGCTCTTGCTGCGCGTCCACAGCGCGGCGGCCTTGTTCACCGGCTCCCACTCGTCGGTGGCGACCTGCTCCTTCTTCTCCTCGTCCCACTTCGTCTTGGGCATCAGCACCGGCAGCGAGATGTGGTCGCTGTACTTGCCGATGATGGACTTCAGCTTCCAGGCGCTGAGGAACTCCTCCTCGCCGTCGCGCAGGTGCAGGATCACGTCGGTGCCGCGCTCGGGCCGGGTGATCGCCTCGACCTCGAACTCGCCCGTGCCCTCGCTGCTCCAGCGCACGCCCTGTTCGGCCGGCAGCCCGGCCCGGCGCGACTCGACGGTGATGCGGTCGGCGACGATGAAGCCCGAGTAGAAGCCCACGCCGAACTGGCCGATCAGGTTCGCGTCCTTCTTCTGCTCGCCCTCGAGCCGGGCCATGAATTCGCGCGTGCCGCTCTTGGCGATCGTGCCCAGGTGCGCGACCGCCTCGTCGGCGCTCATGCCGATGCCGTTGTCGCGGATCGTGATCGTCCTGGCCTTTTCGTCGAACCAGACGCGGATCTCGAGATTGGGCGCATCCTCGTACAGCGCCGCCTCGTCCAGCGCCTCGAAGCGCAGCTTGTCGCAGGCGTCCGACGCGTTGGACACCAGCTCGCGCAGGAAGATCTCCTTGTTGGAGTACAGCGAATGGGTCACGAGGTGCAGGATCTGCTTGACCTCGGCCTGGAACGACAGCGTTTTCTTGTCCATGCTCGTGCGGCAAAAGAGTGAAAGGCGTAGCCACAATGGGGCCGGCCGGCCCCGTTTCAAGGGGCCGGATTGTCGCCGAGGGCGGCGACGCTAGACCGCGCTCTCGAGCACCAGCAGCCCGGCCGCCGTGTTCGAGATCGGCACGTGGTAGTTCGAGTGCACCCGGCGCACCGCGCCCGGCTGTGCGCCCTGCAGCGCACCGCGCGTGGCCAGCCACATCAGCAGCTCGATACCTTGCGTGCCGGCCTGCTCGACCAGCTGCTCGATCGTGAACCGGGTCGCCCAGGTCGGGTCGTCGACGAGGCTGGCGACGAACTTCTGGTCGAAGGCCTTGTTGATGAAGCCGGCGCGCTGGCCGTCGAGCTGGTGCGACAGCCCGCCGGTGCCGATGACGACGACGCGCCGGTCGCTGTCCCAGGACGCGATCGCACGGCCGATCGCCTGCCCCAGCGCCCAGCAGCGCTTGGCCGACGGCAGCGGGAACTGGACCGTGTTGATGCACACCGGCACCGTCGTCACCGGCCAGCCGCCGCTGCCCGGCCAGAGCAGCGCCATCGGCAGCGTGAAGGCGTGGTCGACGAGCATCTCCTGGCAGGTCGTGATGTCGAACTCGTCGGCGATCAGCGACTCGATCAGGTGCCAGGACAGGTCGAGCTCGCCGCGGAACGGCGGCACGGTCGGGATGCCCCAGCCCTCGTCGGCATTGCGGTACTCGGGCGCGGCGCCGACCGCGAAGGTCGGCATCTTGTCGAGGAAGAAGTTCAGCCCGTGGTCGTTGTAGATCACGACCGCGACGTCGGGCTTGACGCGGTCGAGCCAGGCGTGCACCGGCGGGAAGCCGTCGAAGAACGGCTTCCAGTACGGGTCGGCCTGCAGGTTGCGGGCGATCGCGCGGCCGATGGCCGGCACATGGGAAGTGGCGATGCCACCGACGACCCTCGCCATCACGCAGCTCCCGCGGCCGCGAGGCGGGCCTTGAATTCTTCCTTGCTGACGCCGGTCTGCAGCGCGCCCAGGTCCTGCACGTCCATCCCCAGGATGCCGGCGAACTTGGCCAGGTAGTAGACGTTGCCGCCGGCGGCGATCAGGCCGAGCACGTCACGCGCGCGGATCGCCGCGCGCTGCTCGTCGTTCAGCCCGTAGCGGGCGCAGTAGGCGTTCTCGTCGCGGACGAACTCGTCGCGGTTGCGCTTCTCGTTGAACGAGAAGCACATCTTGTTGAGCGCGTAGCCCTTGCGCGCCTGGGCACCGTCGAACAGCGTGGTGCCCGGAATGTTCTGTGCCATGCCCGATCTCCGCGCCGCGGCCCGTGGCGCAGCGCCCGCGCAGTGTGCGCCGCGACCACAGCACCGCGCTTGACGGCCGTCAAACCGCGAGCCAGTCGGCCAGCGCGGCGTTGACGGCGGCGGGTGCCTCGATCGTGCTCATGTGGCCGCAGTCCTCGACCACCACGAGCCGCGCGCCGCGCACCGCCTGCTGCATCGCGCGGTGCGCGGCGGGCGGACTCCAGGCGTCCTGCGCGCCGGTGAGCAGCAACGTCGGGCAGGCGATCTGCGCCAGCTGCGCCGCCGCGTCGGGCCGCGCCAGCAAGGCCTCGATCTGGGCCTCGAAGGTGGCCGGATCGCGGCGCTCGGCGGGGTAGGGAAAGACGTCGTGGACATGGCCCTGCTGGATGCGCTCCT
>MEGM01000025.1 GCA_001725505.1 Rubrivivax sp. SCN 70-15
ACGAATCGGCTCATGCGCTGGGTGTGTGCTTGAACTGGTGCAATTGTCCGGGCCAGCCCCTGCCCAAGGTAGGCGGGAAAGTCCGACAGACTCCTAGGCCAGCGCGTGGTGCAGCATGTTGGCGGCCAGCACCAGCAGCAGCAGCGCGAACAGCTTCCTCAGCTTGCGGACGTCGGAGCGGTGCGCGATGCGCGCGCCGATCGGGGCCATCGTCATGCTCGCGACGACGATGATGAGCAGCCCGGGCAGGTAGAGGTAGCCGAACGCTCCCGGCAGGGCCGAGGGCAGGCTCCAGCCGCTGATCAGGTAGCCCAGCACGCTGGCCGCAGCGACCGGGAAGCCGAGTGCCGCACCGGTGCCCACGGCCTGGCGAATCGGCACGTTGCACCAGGTCATGAAGGGCACGGCCAGGAAGGCACCGCCGGCACCCAGCAGTCCCGAGAGCAAGCCAATGCCGGCGCCGACCGCCGACTGGCCCATCGGGCCGGGCATCTGGCGTCCCGGCTTCGGCGGCCGGCCGCGCAGCATCTGGACCGACGAGTAGCCGACGAAGGCCGCGAACACCAGCGCCAGGCCCTGGCCCTTGAGCAGCGAGAACACGCCGGCGCCGGCGGCGACGCCGCCGAGCACGATGCCGGGCGCCATGCCGCGCAGCAGGTCCCAGCGCACGGCGCCGTGCAAGTGGTGCGCGCGCACGCTCGCCGCCGAGGTGAACAGGATCGTCGCCATCGCGGTGGCGATGGCCATCTTCACCGCCATGCCCGGATCGACACCGCGGTGCGTCAGCACGAGCGTGAGGATGGGCACCAGCATCATGCCGCCGCCGATGCCCAGCAGGCCGGCGAGGAAGCCGGTCACGACGCCGACCAGCAGCAGCTCGGGAACGAGCGCGATCAGGTCCTGCACGGGATCTCCAGGCGCTCCAGAACGGCCTGCCACTCGGCATCGGTGACGGGGGTGATCGACAGGCGGTTGCCGCGGCGCAGCACCTGCATCGAAGCCAGCTCGGGCGCCTCGCGCATCTCGCGCAGCGAGAGCAGCCGCGTCTTGCGCACGAGGCGCACGTCGATCTGCAGCCAGCGCGGCGCATCGACCTTGGCCCTGGCGTCGAAGTACGGACTGTGCGGGTCGAACTGCGTGGCATCCGGCCGTGCGCGGCCGGCGATCTCGGCCAGCCCGGCGACGCCGGGCTCGGCACAGGACGAGTGATAGAAGAGCACGCCGTCGCCGGGCTGCATCGCGTCGCGGATGAAGTTGCGCGCCTGATGGTTGCGCACGCCGGTCCAGGCCAGCAGCTGCCCGGGCGCGCGCGCGAGGTCGTCGATCGAGACCTCGTCGGGCTCGCTCTTCATCAGCCAGTGGTGGGGCATCGTGGAGGGTGTCCGCCGCGAACCGTGAGCCGCATTCCTGAACCCAAGGGGAAGTTCAGGTGGGCGAGGTCAGCCTGGCTTCGGGTTCGTCTGACGCGAGACGCTCACACCAGCCAGGCAATGTTCCAAGCCCTTGGTCATAGACCATCGGTTCAAGGAAATATAAGACTCACGCGAACACGGCGGACGCGGTGATTTTAGCGCCGCGGTCAGCGTCGTGCTGCGGCGAAGGTCACAGCAGGCGGTCGTCGCCCGCGAGCACCGCGTCGATGCGCTGGACCAGCGCCGTGACGTCGATGTCCGCGGCGCCAACGGGTGCAGCCGGTCCGCGCTCGGCGAGCTGGTAGGCCAGGTTCAGTGCCGCGAGCACCGCGATGCGCTCGCGTGCCTTGACCTTGCCGCCGTCCCGGATCGCGCTCATCTCGCGGTCGACGCTCGCCACCGCGGTGGCGAGCAGGGCTTCGCCGCCGTCCGGGCAGCCCAGGATGTAGCCTTGGCCGAGGATCGTCACCTCGACCTGCTTCACGAGGCGCTCCCGGTGTCGTTCGCGCCCGCCGGCAGGCGCGCCAGCAAGGCATCGATGCGGGTGCGCGCGGCGGCCAGCCGCGAGCGCAGGCTGTCGCGCTCGGCGGTCACCGCGGCGAGCTGCTGCTCGACGAGCGAGCTGCTGCGCCGGAGTTCCTCGTGGCGCAGCACGAGCCGGTCGATGCGCTCGGCCAGATCCTGGAGGTTCGCCATGTCAATGCGCGGGCTTTGGGTTCATGTCCGGGCCTGGATGCTGCGGGTTCATTGTAGGTGCGCCGAAATCGCACCAGCGGCGCACCGCGCAGCGCTCGCAAAGCGGCTTGCGCGCCAGGCACACGTAGCGGCCGTGCAGGATCAGCCAGTGGTGGGCGTCGGCGCGGTAGGCCGGCGGCACGCGTTGCAGCAGCGCCCTCTCGACCTCGAGCGGGTTGCGCCCGGGCGCCAGCCCGGTCCGGTTGGCGACGCGGAAGATGTGCGTGTCGACGGCGATCGTCGGCGCGCCGAAGGCGACGTTGAGCACGACGTTGGCGGTCTTGCGGCCGACGCCGGGCAGCGCCTCGAGCGCCTCGCGCGTCGCCGGCACCCGGCCGCCATGCTGCTCGACCAGGATGCGGCAGGTCTCGACCAGGTTCCTCGCCTTGGTCCGGTACAGGCCGATCGTGCGGATCAGCTCGGTCACGCGTTCGGTCCCGAGCGCCAGCATCCTGGCCGGCGTCGGCGCCAGCACGAACAGGCGCCGCGTGGCCTTGTTGACGCTGACGTCGGTGGCCTGCGCGGACAGCAGCACCGCCGCCAGCAGCTCGAACACGCTGCTGTACTCGAGCTCGGTCTCGGGGTTCGGGTTCGCGGCCTTGAGCGTCGCGAAGAAGGCCTCGACGGCTTCGGGTGTCATCTCGCGCCGCCTCCGCCCGCCCCGAGCCGCGCGCGCGCGCGCTGGATCGCGGCCTCGACGACGGCGCGCTTCTTCTCGATCGTCTCGGGGTCGGTGTGGAGGGTCTGGTTCTCCAGGTCGGCGAGCTTGGCCGCGGCCTTGGCGGCGAGGCGCTCGTCGTTCTCGCGCCGCTCGCGCTCGACCCGCATGCGGTGGAACGCATAGCGCTCGCGCGCCTCGTCGGCCTGGGCCGCGCTCCAGGCCTGCCAGCCGGTGCGCGTGCCGGTCACCGGAACCATCGCGATGCAGTCCACCGGGCAGACCGGCACGCACAGCTCGCAGCCGGTGCATTGCGCGTCGATCACGGTGTGCATCAGCTTGGACGCGCCGACGATGCAGTCGACCGGGCAGGCCTTGATGCACAGCGTGCAGCCGATGCACCAGGCCTCGTCGATCACCGCCAGCGCGCGCGGCCCCTCGCTCCCGCGCGCCGGGTCCAGCGGCCTCGCTGCATGGCCGGTGATCGCGGCCAGGCGCACGATGCCCTCGGCGCCGCCGGGCGGGCAGCGGTCGATCTCGGCGCTGCCTTCGGCCATCGCTTCGGCGTAATGCCGGCAGTCGGGGTAGCCGCAGCGAGTGCACTGCGTCTGCGGCAGCGCGGCGTCGAGGCGGTCGGCAAGGGTCGGCGCGGCGTTCACCGGCCGATTATCGGATCAGGCCGCCTTGCGCAGCGCCGCGCGGTCGTGGCGGGCGATGAAGGCGCGCACCTCCGGGTAGACCTTCTCGCGCCAGCGCCGGCCCGAGAAGATGCCGTAGTGGCCGGCACCTTCGGCGTCGTAGTGGAAGCGGCGCGACTTCGGGATGCCCGAGCACAGGTCGTGCGCGGCCTTGGTCTGGCCGGCGCCGGAGATGTCGTCGAGCTCGCCTTCGATCGTCAGCAGCGCACCGGTGGTGATGTCCTGCGGCCGCACGCGCTGGCCACGCACGTCCCAGGTGCCGCTGACGAGCGCGAAGTCCTGGAAGACCGTCTTGATCGTGTCGAGGTAGTACTCGGCCGGCATGTCGAGGACCGCGTTGTACTCGTCGTAGAACTGGCGGTGCGCCTCGGCGCTGTCGTCGTCGCCCTTGATCAGGTCGCGGAAGTAGTCGTAGTGACTGTGCAGGTGGCGGTCCGGGTTCATCGCGACGAAGCCGGTGTGCTGCAGGAAGCCCGGATAGACCGGCCGCCCGGCGCCCGGGTAGTTCGGCGGCACGCGGTAGATCACGTTCGTCTCGAACCACGAATGGCTCTTGTTCATCGCCAGGTTGTTGACCGCGGTCGGGCTCCGGCGCGCGTCGATCGGCCCGCCCATCATCGTCAGCGTGCGCGGGGTGGCCTCGCCGCGCGACGCCATCAGCGACACCGCGGCGAGCACCGGCACCGTCGGCTGGCAGACCGAGATCACGTGCACGGCCGGGCCGATGTGGCGGATGAACTCCTGCACGTACTCGACGTAGTCGTCGAGGTGGAACGGGCCCGCCTCGACCGGCACCATGCGCGCGTCGGTCCAGTCGGTGATGAAGACCTTGTGGTCGTGCAGCAGGCTCTTCACGGTGTCGCGCAGCAGCGTCGAGTGGTGGCCCGACAGCGGCGCGACGACCAGCACCGTGGGCTGCGACTTCATCGTCGTCAGCGCCCTGGCGTCGTCGGTGAAGCGCTTGAAGCGCAGCAGGCGGCAGAACGGCTTCTCGATCGCGACCTGCTCCTGCACCGCGACCGTGACGCCGCCGACGACCGCCGAGGTGATGTTGAAGGCCGGCTTCTCGTAGTCCTTGGCCAGCCGCTGCATCAGGTCGAAGCTCGCCGAGACGCGCTGCGCCATCGGCGCATGGGCGAACGGCGACAGCGGGTGGTTGTAGAGCTTGGCCGACGCGCCGGCGAACTCCGAGAACGGCGCCAGCAGCGCGCGCTGGGTTTCATAGAGCTGGTACAGCATCGAGGAATCTCCGTGCAGCGTTGCAGTGCACGTTTGTGCGGTGCAACAAATATACAGCGTGGCCGACCATCGTGCCGGCGCAGGCGCGCGCCCGGTAGCGCGAAAACACGCACGAAGACCCGGGAATTGGCCGGCGCTGTCACCCAGGCGACAGCGCCGGCCGCGGCGGCTCACATCAGCCGGGCCAGCGCCGTGGCGACGGCGTCGATGTTGTGGCTGTTGATCGCCGCCACGCAGATGCGGCCCGAATCGACGCCGTAGATGCCGAATTCGGTGCGCAGGCGCTGCATCTGCTGCGCCGACAGGCCGGAATAGCTGAACATGCCCTTCTGGCGCGTGATGTAGCTCAGGTCGCCCTTGACGCCCGCGGCCTGCAGCCTGGCGACGAGCGCGCGGCGCATCGCGCGGATGCGCTCGCGCATCCCGGCGAGTTCCTGTTCCCACTGCGCGCGCAGCGCCGGTGTCGTCAGCACCGTGGCGACGACCTGGGCGCCGAAGGTCGGCGGGTTCGAGTAGTTCGTGCGGATCACGATCTTCAGCTGCGACAGCACGCGCGCCGCCTCGTCCTTGTCGGCGCAGACGACGCTGAGCGCACCGACACGCTCGCCGTAGAGCGAGAAGCTCTTCGAGAATGACGTCGAGACGAAGAAGTCGATGCCGGCGGCGAGGAACTGCCGGACCACCGCGCCGTCCTCAGCGATGCCCTCGCCGAAGCCCTGGTAGGCCATGTCGAGGAAGGGCACCAGCTCGCGCGCCTTGCAGGCGGCGACGACTTCGCTCCACTGCGCCGGCGTCAGGTCGCAGCCGGTCGGGTTGTGGCAGCAGGCGTGCAGCACGACGATCGTGCCCGGCGCTGCCGCCTCGAGCGCGGCGCGCATCGCGTCGAAGCGAACGCCGCGGGTGGCAGCGTCGTAATAGGGGTAGGTGCCGACCTCGAAGCCGGCGTTGGCGAACAGCGCGCGGTGGTTTTCCCAGCTCGGGTCGCTGATCAGCACCGTCGCGGCCGGGTTCAGCCGCTTCAGGAAGTCGGCGCCGACCTTGAGGCCGCCGGTGCCGCCCAGCGCCTGCACGGTGGCGATGCGCCCGTTCTTGACGGCTTCGCTGTCGGCGCCGAAGACCAGGCCCTGGACCGCCTTGTCGTAGGCCGCGATGCCGTCGATCGGCAGGTAGCCCTTGGCCCGGGGGGCCTCGAGCAGCTGCTTCTCGGCCGCGGCGACGCAGGCGAGCACGGGCAGCTTGCCCTGGTCGTCGAAATAGACGCCGACGCCCAGGTTGACCTTGGCCGGGTTGGGGTCGGCAGCGAACTGCTCGTTGAGGCCGAGGATCGGGTCGCGCGGGGCCATCGGGACGGCGGCGAACAAGGAGGCGGACATGGTCGGTTCCTGTGGTCGGGTGGGGGCGGGGCCAACGCTGCGCGCGCGACTGCGCTACGCTTCGCGGTTGGCCCGCAATTCTATGGGGCCGCCCAGGGAATTCCCCGATGACCGAACTCGCCGACGTCCCGACCGCCCGTGCCGAGCCCGCCGATGCTGCCGCGGGCGAATTCGTCTCGTTCCCCGACTCGCCGTTCCAGCTCTTCCAGCCCTATCCGCCCGCGGGCGACCAGCCGGCCGCGATCGCCCAGCTGGTCGACGGCATCCGCGACGGGCTGAGCTACCAGACGCTGCTCGGCGTCACCGGCTCGGGCAAGACCTTCACGATGGCGGGCGTGATCGCCCGTCTCGGCCGCCCGGCGATCGTGTTCGCGCCGAACAAGACACTGGCCGCGCAGCTGTACAGCGAGTTCCGCGAGTTCTTCCCGAGGAACGCGGTCGAGTACTTCGTCAGCTACTACGACTACTACCAGCCCGAGGCCTACGTGCCGCAGCGCGACCTGTTCATCGAGAAGGACAGCGCGATCAACGAGCAGATCGAGCAGATGCGCCTGTCGGCGACGAAGAGCCTGCTCGAGCGACGCGACGTCGTCATCGTCGCCAGCGTCAGCGCGATCTACGGCATCGGCAACCCGGCCGACTATCACAGGATGGTGATGACGCTGCGCGTCGGCGACCGCCTCGGCCAGCGCGACGTGATCGCGCAGCTGATCCGCATGCAGTACCAGCGCAACGAGGTCGAGTTCGGCCGCGGCAGCTTCCGCGTGCGCGGCGACACGATCGACGTCTTCCCGGCCGAGCACAGCGAACTCGCGCTGCGCATCGAGCTCTTCGACGACGAGGTCGAGACGCTGCAGCTGCTGGACCCGCTGACGGGCCGGATCCGGCAGAAGATCCCGCGCTTCACGGTCTACCCGAGCAGCCACTACGTGACGCCGCGCGAGCGCGTCGTCGACGCGATCGCGACGATCAAGGACGAGCTCCGCGAGCGGCTGGACTTCTTCGTCAAGAACGGCAAGCTGGTCGAGGCGCAGCGGCTCGAGCAGCGCACGCGCTTCGATCTGGAGATGCTGCAGGAGGTCGGCCACTGCAAGGGGATCGAGAACTACACGCGCCACTTGAGCGGCGCGCAGCCGGGCGAGCCGCCGCCGACGCTGGTGGACTACCTGCCGCCCGATGCGCTGATGTTCCTCGACGAGAGCCATGTGCTGATCGGCCAGTTCGGCGGCATGTACAACGGCGACCGCGCGCGCAAGACCACGCTCGTCGACTACGGCTTCCGGCTGCCGAGCGCGCTCGACAACCGGCCGCTGAAGTTCGAGGAGTTCGAACGCAAGATGCGCCAGGCGGTCTTCGTCTCGGCGACGCCGGCCGACTACGAGAGGACCCACGCCGGCCAGGTGGTCGAGCAGCTGGTCCGGCCGACCGGCCTGGTCGACCCCGAGGTCGAGGTCCGCCCGGCCTCGACCCAGGTCGACGACGTGCTGCAGGAGATCCGCGAGCGCGTCGGCGCCAACGAGCGCGTGCTCATCACGACGCTGACCAAGCGCATGGCCGAGCAGCTCACCGACTACCTGGCCGACAACGGCGTCAAGGTGCGCTACCTGCACAGCGACATCGATACCGTCGAGCGCGTCGAGATCCTGCGCGACCTGCGGTTGGGGAGCTTCGACGTGCTCGTCGGCATCAACCTGCTGCGCGAAGGGCTGGACCTGCCCGAGGTCAGCCTGGTCGCGATCCTCGACGCCGACAAGGAAGGCTTCCTGCGCTCCGAACGCAGCCTGATCCAGACCATCGGCCGCGCCGCGCGCAACCTGAACGGTCGCGCGATCCTCTATGCCGACCGGATCACCGACTCGATGCAGCGCGCGATCGGCGAGACCGAGCGCCGGCGCGCCAGGCAGATCGCGCACAACCTGGCCCAGGGCATCACGCCCAGGGCGCTGAACAAGAAGGTGCGCGACCTGATCGACGGCGTCGTCTCGGACAAGGCGGCGAAGGACGACCTGAAGGCGGCGCAGATGGCGGCCGAGCTCGAAGCGATGTCCGAGAAGGACCTCGGCAAGCGCATCAAGACGCTCGAGAAGCAGATGCTCGAGCATGCGCGCAACCTCGAGTTCGAGAAGGCGGCGCGCGTGCGCGACCAGCTCGCGCTGCTGCGCGAGCAGGCCTTCGGCGCGCCGGGGCACGACGTCAACGTCGTGCCGCTGACGGGGACGCGCTGATGGTCGAGACCCGCTTGCTCTTCGTCTGCATGGGCAACATCTGCCGCTCGCCCACCGCCGAAGGCGTGCTGCGCCACAAGCTGCAGGCCGCCGGGCTGGCGGATCGCGTCGAGGTCGATTCCGCCGGCACCCATGGCTCGCACGCGGGCGAGGCGCCCGATCCGCGCGCCGTGAAGCATGCGGCGGCGAGGGGCTACGATCTGTCGCGGCTGCGCGCCCGGCGCATCGGCCGCGAGGACTTCCGGCGCTTCGACTGGGTGATCGCGATGGACGAGGACAACCTCGGCACGCTGCGCGCGATCGCGCCCGAGGGCGCCCGCGTCGGCCTGCTGATGGAACATGCGCGGCGCCACACCGGCGTGCGCGAGGTGCCGGACCCGTATTTCGGGGCGCCGGCCGGCTTCGAGCGGGTGCTCGACCTGGTCGAGGACGCCTGCGACGGGCTCGTCGAGCGTCTGGCGCTCGAGTTGGGAACTTCCTGAGCAAAGCTTGACCGAATCAGTGGGTTTCAGGCATACTTGAGTAACTTAGTCGGAATCAGCCGGCCGCTGCGGCGGCGACGATTCCGGCCCACTGCACAGGAGATTTCCATGCGACTGACCACCAAAGGGCGCTTCGCCGTGACGGCGATGATCGACCTCGCGCTGCGCTCCAACGCCGGCCCGGTG
This sequence comes from Rubrivivax sp. SCN 70-15, assembly GCA_001725505.1. Taxonomy (GTDB): domain Bacteria; phylum Pseudomonadota; class Gammaproteobacteria; order Burkholderiales; family Burkholderiaceae_C; genus Rubrivivax. The sequence continues at coordinate 9,009 of MEGM01000025.1, forward strand.
GCGCTGGCCGCCATCAGCCAGCGGCAGCAGATCTCGCTGTCGTACCTGGAGCAGCTGTTCGGCAAGCTGCGCCGGCACGAGCTGGTGGAAAGCACGCGCGGTCCGGGGGGAGGCTATTCGCTCGGGCGCGCCGCGGGCGAGATCTCGGTCGCCGACATCATTGTCGCCGTCGACGAGCCGATCGACGCCACCGGCTGCGGCGGCAAGGAGAACTGCATGGGCGACGACGCCGGCCGCTGCATGACGCACGACCTGTGGACGAGCCTGAACACGAAGATGATCGAATACCTCGACTCGATCACGCTGAAGAAGCTGGTCGACGAACAGCTGGCCAAGGGCGTCTCGATCGAGGAGGCGCCGGTCAAGCGCGCGATCTCGTCGCAGCCGGTGGTCAAGCCGATCAAGGTGACCGCGCCGAACTCGGTCTTCGCGCTCGGCAACGCCTTCACGAAGTAGCCGCCGCGGCGGTCGAACGGCGGCACTGCCGCCGGCCATCCCAACCTTCTGCAAGCCATGACGCCTCATTTCCCGATCTACATGGACTACGGCGCGACGACGCCGGTCGACCCGCGCGTCGTCGACGCGATGATTCCCTGGCTGCGCGAGCATTTCGGCAACCCCGCGTCGCGCAGCCACGCCTGGGGCTGGGAGGCCGAGGAGGCGGTCGAGAAGGCGCGCGCCGACGTCGCCGCGCTGATCAACGCCGACCCGCGCGAGATCGTCTGGACCTCGGGCGCGACCGAGAGCAACAACCTCGCGATCAAGGGCGCGGCGCATTTCTACGCCTCGCGCGGCAAGCACATCGTCACCGTGAAGACCGAGCACAAGGCGGTGCTCGACACCACGCGCGAGCTCGAGCGCCAGGGCTTCGAGGTGACCTACCTCGACGTGCAGGAGAACGGCCTGCTCGACCTCGACCGCTTCAAGGACGCGCTGCGCAAGGACACCGTGCTCGTCTCGGTGATGCTCGTCAACAACGAGATCGGCGTGATCCAGGACATCCCTGCGATAGGCGCGATGTGCCGCGAGCGCGGCATCGTGTTCCATGTCGACGCCGCGCAGGCCACCGGCAAGGTCGCGATCGACATGAGCACGCTGCCCGTGGATCTGATGAGCCTGGCCTCGCACAAGACCTACGGCCCGAAGGGCATCGGCGCGCTCTTCGTGCGGCGCAAGCCGCGCGTGCGGCTGGAAGCGCAGATGCACGGTGGCGGCCACGAGCGCGGCATGCGCTCGGGCACGCTGCCGACGCACCAGTGCGTCGGCATGGGCGTGGCCTTCCGCATCGCGCGCGAGGAGATGGGCACCGAGAGCGAGCGCATCCGGATGCTGCAGCGCCGGCTGCTCGACGGCATCTCGACGATCGAGCAGGTGTTCATCAACGGCGACCTCGAGCGCCGCGTTCCGCACAACGTCAACGCGAGCTTCAACTTCGTCGAGGGCGAGTCGCTGATCATGGGCGTGAAGGGCCTCGCGGTGTCCTCGGGCTCGGCCTGCACCTCGGCCAGCCTCGAGCCGAGCTACGTGCTGCGCGCGCTCGGCCGCAGCGACGAGCTCGCGCATTCGAGCCTGCGCATGACGATCGGCCGCTTCACGACCGAGCAGGAAATCGACTATGCGGTCGCCACGCTGCGCGACCGCGTCGGCAAGCTGCGCGAACTGTCGCCGCTGTGGGAGATGTTCAAGGACGGCATCGACCTGAACTCGATCCAGTGGACCGCGCATTGACCCCTCCAGGAGACCCACCATGGCATACAGCGACAAGGTCATCGACCACTACGAACATCCGCGCAACGTCGGCTCCTTCGAGAAGGACGACGACAGCGTCGGCACCGGGATGGTCGGCGCCCCGGCCTGCGGCGACGTGATGAAGCTGCAGATCAAGGTCAACCCCGAGACCGGCCTGATCGAGGACGCGCGCTTCAAGACCTATGGCTGCGGTTCGGCGATCGCGTCGAGCTCGCTCGTCACCGAATGGGTCAAGGGCAAGTCGCTCGACGAGGCGGTGACGATCAAGAACACCCATATCGCCGAGGAGCTGGCGCTGCCGCCGGTCAAGATCCACTGCTCGATCCTGGCCGAGGACGCGATCAAGGCCGCGGTCGAGGACTACAAGTCGAGGCATGGGGCCACGGCGAACTGAGCACCATGGCGGTCACTCTCACCGAAGCGGCGGCACGCCACGTGTCGCGCTACATCAACCGGCGCGGCAAGGGGGTCGGCGTGCGCCTGGGCGTCAAGACCACCGGCTGCTCGGGCCTGGCCTACAAGCTCGAATACGCCGACGAGGTCGCGCCCGAGGACCTGGTCTTCGAGGGCCATGGCGTCAAGGTGCTGGTCGACCCGAAGAGCCTGCCCTACATCGACGGCACCGAGCTCGACTTCGTGCGCGAAGGCCTCAACGAGGGCTTCAAGTTCCACAATCCGCGCGAGAAGGACCGCTGCGGCTGCGGCGAGTCGTTCCGCGTCTAGCGTCCCGTGCCGCCAGGCCCAGGCCGTCCGGCCGTGCCTGGGCTGCCTGTCCCGATCATGTCCTCGCCCGTCGCCATCCGCCCCGAACGCCCCGACCAGCCCGAGGTCGTCGCGCTGCTCGACACGCTCGACGCCTACCTGCGCTCGCTCTTCCCGCCCGAGGCGAACCACATCCTCGACGTTCAGGCGCTGCTCGACCCCGGGATCTGCTTCTTCGTCGCGCGCCGGGACGGCGTCGCGATCGGCACTGCGGCTGTGCGCCGCGCCGAAGGCTACGGCGAGGTCAAGCGCATGTTCGTCGCCCCTGGCGAGCGCGGGCAGCGCATCGGCGCGCAGCTGCTGCACGCGCTGGAAGACCGGCTGCGCGCCGACGGGATCGCGCTCGCGAAGCTCGAGACCGGGCGCGACCAGACCGCAGCATTGCGCCTGTACGAGCGCTGCGGCTACACGCGCTGCGCCGCGTTTGGCGGCTACCCGGACAACGGGCTGTCGGTGTTCATGGCCAAGGCGCTGTGACGACGCGATGAAGATTGCCGACGACGACTTCACGCTGTTCGGCCTGCCGCCGCGGCAGGCGCTCGAGCGCGCCGCGCTCGACGCGCGCTGGCGCGAACTGCAGGCCGAGGTCCACCCCGACCGCTTCGCCGCCGAAGGCGCCGCGGCGCAGCGTGTCGCGATGCAATGGGCGGTGCGCGTGAACGAGGCCTACCAGCGCCTGAAGGATCCGCTGCGCCGCGCCGCCTACCTGTGCGAACTGCGCGGTGCGCCGGTCGACGCCGAGCGCAACACCGCGATGCCGGGGGCCTTCCTGCTGCAGCAGATGCAGTGGCGCGAGGCGCTCGCCGAAGCCGCCGGGCTGGCCGAGGTCGAGCAGATCGACGCCGAGGTCCAGCGCACCGAGCGTGCGCTGCTCGCCGACGTCCAGCGCCGGCTCGACGACGAGGGCGACGCCGCCGGCGCCGCCGCCGACGTGCGCGCGCTGATGTTCGTGCACCGTTTCCGCCAGGACATCGAGCGCCGCCTGGATGCGCTCGACGCCACCCGATAAGAGTCTCCCTTCCATGGCCCTGCTCCAGATCTCCGAACCCGGCCAGGCGCCCGACCCGCACCAGCGGCGCGTGGCCGTCGGCATCGACCTCGGCACCACCCATTCGCTGGTGGCGTCGCTGCGCCACGGCGTTGCCGAATGCCTGCCCGACGACCAGGGCCGCGTGCTGCTGCCGTCGGCGGTGCGCTATCTCGATGGCGGCCGGCGCCAGATCGGCTTCGACGCGCTCGCGGCGCAGGCCGAGGACCCCGAGAACACGATCGTCTCGGTGAAGCGCTTCATGGGGCGCGCGCTCGCCGACGTCGCCGGTGCGGGCCGGCTGCCGTACCGCTTCGTAGACCGGCCCGGGATGCTGGCGATCGCCACGCGCGCGGGCGAGAAGACGCCGGTCGAGGTGTCGGCCGAGATCCTGGCCGCGCTGCGCCAGCGCGCCGAGGACAGCTTCGACGCCGATCTGTTCGGTGCCGTGATCACCGTGCCGGCCTACTTCGACGACGCGCAGCGCCAGGCGACGAAGGACGCGGCGCAGCTTGCCGGGCTGAACGTGCTGCGCCTGATCAGCGAGCCCACCGCGGCCGCGGTGGCCTATGGGCTGGACAACGCGAGCGAGGGCCTGTATGCGGTCTACGACCTCGGCGGCGGCACCTTCGACATCTCGCTGCTGCGCCTCACGCGCGGCGTCTTCGAGGTCGTCGCGACCGGCGGCGACGCCGCGCTGGGCGGCGACGACATCGACCACGCGCTCGCCGACTGGGCACTCGCTCAGGCCGGCGTCGAAGCGACGACACCGCAGGACAAGCGCGCCGCGCTCGTCGCCGCGCGCGCAACGAAGGAGGCGCTCAGCGGCGCCGGCAGCGCCGACTGGCAGGCCGTGCTCGGCGGCCGCGCCTGCCGCGTCGGCGTCACGCGCGCGCAGCTCGAGTCGCTCGCGCGGCCGCTGGTCGAGCGCACGCTGGCCGCGGTGCGCAAGGTGCTGCGCGACGCGAAGGTCGGGCGCGACGAGGTGCAGGGCGTCGTGATGGTCGGCGGCAGCACGCGCATGCCGCTGGTGCGCAACGCGGTCGGCGAACTGTTCGGCCGCGAGGTGCTGACCAACGTGAACCCCGACGAGGTGGTCGCGATCGGCGCCGCGATCCAGGCCAACGCGCTCGCCGGCAACGCCGCCGGTGGCGAGCTGCTGCTGCTCGACGTGATCGCGCTCTCGCTCGGCCTCGAGACGATGGGCGGCCTGGTCGAGCGCGTGATCGAGCGCAACACGACGATCCCGGTGGCCAAGGCGCAGGAGTTCACGACCTTCAAGGACGGCCAGACGGCGATGGCGATCCACGTCGTCCAGGGCGAGCGCGATCTGGTCGCCGAATGCCGCTCGCTGGCGCGCTTCGAGCTGCGCGGCATTCCGCCGATGGTCGCTGGCGCGGCGCGCATCCGCGTCACCTTCCAGGTCGACGCCGACGGCCTGCTCAGCGTCGGCGCGCGCGAACAGGTCTCGGGCGTCGAGGCCTCGGTGGTGGTCAAGCCGAGCTACGGCCTGGCCGACGAACAGATCGCGCGCATGCTCGAGGACGGCTTCTCGCACGCCGAGGACGACATGGCCGCGCGCAAGCTGCGCGAGGCGCGCGTCGAGGCCGAGCGCATGGTGCTGGCCACGCGCGCCGCGCTCGCCGCCGACGCCGCATTGCTCGACGCCGGCGAGCGCGCCGCGATCGAGGCGCTGATCGCCGAGACGGCGCGCATCGCCGCCGGCGACGATGCCGACGCGATCGAGGCGGCCGTCGAGGCCCTCGCCGACGGCACCGAGGCCTTCGCCGCGGCGCGCATGAACCAGGGCATCCGGCAGGCCCTGGCCGGCCGCAAGGTCGAAGAACTCTGAAGGTCCCCGTCCCCATGCCCGTCATCACGATCCTGCCGCACCCCGAATACTGTCCGCTGGGCGACCGCATCGAGGCCCCTGCAGGCACTTCGGTCTGCGAGGCGCTTCTCGAGAACGGCATCCCGATCGAGCATGCCTGCGAGATGAGCTGCGCCTGCACCACCTGCCACGTCGTCGTCAAGCAGGGCCTGGCCTCGCTCGGCGAGATGGACGAGGCCGAGGAAGACCTGCTCGACCGCGCCTGGGGCCTGACGCCGACCTCGCGCCTGAGCTGCCAGGCCATCCTGTCGGACGAGGACGTGACGATCGAGATCCCGAGGTACTCGATCAACCACGCGCGCGAGAAGCACTGATCCGCTTCGGTGCGCGGCCGGGCCGTGCCAGGGCGGGCAGCACCAGCAAGGGTTCCGGGTGCATCGGCGTCGGGTGCGGCGGCGCGAAAAAATGCCTCCCTGCCGGGTGACAGGGAGGCCGGACGAAAGGGCTCTTGCCCTGCTGAGGAGATAGACAGACACCGGACGAAGGTGTCGCCAGTGGCATTGCAAGCCGCGTGCCCGGTCTTCTCTTCGACCCCACTACACTGCCGCGCGTGAACATCCTGGGCATCGAATCCTCCTGCGACGAAACCGGCGTCGCGCTCGTGCAGACCGTGCCCGGGGGCACGCCGCGGCTGCTCGCCGACGCCTTGCACAGCCAGGCCGAGATGCACCGCGCCTACGGCGGCGTGGTCCCCGAGCTCGCGTCGCGCGACCACATCCGGCGCGTGCTGCCGCTCGCGCAGCAGGTGCTGCGCGAGGCCGGGCAGGGGCTGGACGGCGTCGACGTCGTCGCCTACACGCGCGGGCCCGGGCTGGCCGGCGCGCTGCTCGTCGGCGCCGGTGTCGCGGTCGCGCTCGGCGCGGCGCTGGGGCGGCCGACGCTGGGCGTGCATCATCTCGAGGGGCATCTGCTGTCGCCCTTCCTGGCCGACGACGCGCCGGCCTTCCCCTTCGTCGCGCTGCTCGTCTCGGGCGGCCATACGCAGCTGATGCGGGTCGACGGCGTGGGCCGCTACGCGATGCTCGGCGAGACCATCGACGACGCCGCCGGCGAGGCCTTCGACAAGAGCGCCAAGCTGCTCGGCCTGGGCTATCCGGGCGGGCCGGCGCTGGCGCGGCTGGCCGAGTTCGGCGACCCGGCGGCCTACGCGCTGCCGCGCCCGCTGCTGCACAGTCACGACCTGGACTTCTCGTTCGCCGGGCTGAAGACGGCGGTGATGACGCAGTGGCGCAAGCTCGGCAGCAACGTCTGCGAGCAGGCCCGCGCCGACCTCGCGGCGTCGGCGCAGGCCGCGATCGTCGATGTGCTGGCCGCCAAGTCGCTGCGCGCGCTCGCCGACAGCGGGCTCGCCCGGCTCGTCGTCGCCGGCGGCGTCGGTGCGAACCTGCGCCTGCGCGAGACGCTCGACGCCGGCGCGCGCCGGCTCGGTGCGCGCGTGCACTACCCGCCGCTGCATCTGTGCACCGACAATGGTGCGATGATCGCGCTCGCCGCCGCGTTGCGCCTGCAGCAAGGCCTGGCCGACCTGAGGCGCGACGGCGCCTTCGACGTGCGCCCGCGCTGGCCGCTGGACGGCATCGCCGCCGCGTGACGCGCCTTCCCCTTTCGACCCTCCGACCCTCATGACCCGAACCAGCCTTTCCAGGCGGGCGCTGCTCGCCGCGTCCCTGTCCCTGGGCCTGCGCCCGGCCTTCGCGCAGCCCGCACCCGAGCCGATCCGGCTCGCGCTCATCGAAGGCCTGTCCGGCCCGTTCGCGAACGCCGGCGAGGCCGTGTTCCGCAACCTGCTCTGGGCGGTGGAGCGCGTCAACGCGCGCGGCGGTGTCGCGCTGCCCGGCGGTGCGCGGCCGCTGGCGCTGGTGCGCATGGACAGCCAGGGCCGCGCCGAGCAGGCGCTGTCGCTGCTGCAGGGCGCGCTCGACCAGCGCATCGCCTTCGTACTGCAGGGCAACAGCTCGGCGGTGGCGGCGGCGATCGTCGACGCGCTCGACAAGCACGACGCGCGCGACCCGGCGCGGCGCGCGCTCTTCCTCAACTACGCCGCGGTCGACCCGGCGCTGACGAACGAGCATTGCAGCTTCTGGCATTTCCGCTTCGACGCCCACGCCGACATGCGGCTGGCCGCGCTCACCGACGTGCTGCGCGACGACCGCAGCGTGCAGCGTGTCTACCTGATCGACCAGGACTACAGCTTCGGCCAGTACGTCAACCGCTCGGCGCGCGCGATGATCGGCGCCAAGCGGCCCGACATCCGCATCGTCGGCGACGAGCTGCACCCGCTCGGCCGCGTCAAGGACTTCCTGCCCTATGCGGCGAAGATCAAGGCCAGCGGCGCGCAGGCGGTGCTGACCGGCAACTGGGGCAACGACCTGACGCTGCTCGTGCGCGCGCTGCGCGAGGTCGGGTGCGACGCCAGGCTCTACACCTTCTACGGCAATGCGCTGGGCGCGCCGGCGGCGATCGGCACGGCCGGCGTCGGCCGCGTGCTCGCGGTGGCCGAATGGCAGCCGAACCTGGGCGACGCGGCGTCCGAAGCGTTCTACGCGGCGTTTCGGCGCCGCTTCCCAGACCCGCGCGACGACTACGTGCACGCGCGCATGCAGGTGATGATCGAGATGCTGGCGGCCGCGATCACGCGCGCCGGCAGCGCCGAGGCGACCGCGGTGGCGCATGCGCTCGAAGGCGCGCATTACGACGGGCGCACGCTCGGCGGCCTGGAGCAGGCGACGATGCGCGCCGCCGACCACCAGCTGCAGCAGCCGCTCGTCGTCAGCGTGATGGAGCGCGCCGGCACGCCGGGCGTGCCGCACGACGTAGAAGGCTCGGGTTTGGGCTTTCGCACGCTGCGTCGCTTCGAGGCCGAGGCCGTGGCCCAACCCGAACAATGCCGCATGCAGCGGCCCGCCTGAGGACAATTCGATGCGCGACGCCATCCAGGCCCTGCCGGGCTCGAAGATCCGCGAGGTCGCCAACGCCGGCCTCGGCCGCAGCGACCTGCTCGCCTTCTGGTTCGGCGAGAGCGACGAGGTCACGCCGCAGGCGGTGCGCGACGCGGCGGCCGAGTCGCTGCAGCGCGGCGAGACCTTCTATTCGCACAACCTCGGCCTGCCCGAACTGCGCGAAGCGATCGCGGCCTACGCGAGCGCTCTGCACGGCGCGATGGACGTCGACCGGATCGCCGTGACCTCGTCCGGGGTGAGCGCGCTGATGCTGGCGATGCAGATGCTCGTCGACCCGGGCGACGAGGTCGTCGCGGTCGTGCCGGTGTGGCCGAACCTGAGCGCGCAGCCGGCGATCCTGGGTGGGTGCGTCACGCGCGTCGCGCTGCGCCCGCGCTCCGGCGCCTGGACTCTGGATCTCGACGAACTGCTCGCGCGCGTGACCGCGCAGACGCGCGTGCTGCTCGTCAATGCGCCGAACAACCCGACCGGCTGGACGCTGAGCCGTGCCGAGCAGCAGGTGCTGCTCGAGCATTGCCGGCGCACCGGCACCTGGATCGTCGCCGACGAGGTCTACGAGCGCCTCGTCTTCGGCGGCGCGCGCTGCGCGCCCAGCTTCAGCGACATCGCGACGCCGGACGACCGGCTGGTCGTCGCGCACAGCTTCAGCAAGAGCTTCCTGATGACCGGCTGGCGGCTGGGCTGGCTGGTGCTGCCGCGCGACCACCTGGACGCCGCGGGCAAGCTGATCGAGTTCAACAGCTCGTGCGCGCCGGTCTTCGTGCAGCGCGGCGCCCTGGCAGCGCTGGCGATCGCCGACACCTTCGTCCCGGCACTGGTGACCAGGCTCGGCGCCGGCCGCGACCGGCTCGTCGCCGGGCTGCAGGCGCTGCCTGGCGTCACCGTGGCCGCGCCGCCTGGGGGCCTGTACGCGTTCTTCCGCGTCGACGGCGAGGACGATTCGCTCGCGTTCGCCAGGCGGCTGGTGGTCGAGCAGGGCCTGGGCCTGGCGCCGGGTGCGGCCTTCGGCCCGGAAGGCGAGGGCTGGCTGCGCTGGTGCTTCGCGACACGCGACCCGGGCAGGCTCGACGTCGGGCTGCAGCGGCTCGCGGCGGGCCTGCGGCTATAATTTCGGGCTCTCTGCGTCGCGGAGGGAAGGCACGGCACCGGTCGGTTTCACTGGTGATCCGCAAGTGTGTAGTCCGGAAACCGCTCGCACGCCCTCCCTGGCGCGTGGTTCGGCGGTTTCCACAGCGAAGGAAATCGCATGACCATGGATACCGCCCAGAAGGCCGAGATCGTCAAGGCCAACGCGCGCAGCGCGGCCGACACCGGCTCCCCCGAAGTGCAGGTCGCGCTGCTGACGGCGCGCATCAACGAGCTGACGCCGCACTTCAAGCAGCACCTGAAAGACCACCACGGCCGCCGCGGCCTGCTGAAGATGGTCAACCAGCGCAAGCGCCTGCTGTCCTACCTGAAGGACAAGGACGCCGAGCGCTACACCGCGCTGATCGCCAAGCTCGGTCTGCGCAAGTAAGACACTCCAGCGGGGTCGTCGCGCCGCGCCGACCCCCTCGAGCTTCAACCCCGGGCCGCACTGCTGTGTCATTCCAAGGACGCCTCCTCGACGGGCTTCGCTGGAATGGCATTGCGCTGCCCACATCGATGGAGACATCCGCATGAGCATGTTCAACAAGATCACCAAGACCTTCCAGTGGGGTCAGCATCAGGTCACGCTGGAAACAGGCGAGATCGCGCGCCAGGCCTCCGGTGCCGTCCTCGTCAACATCGACGACACCGTGGTGCTGGCCACCGTGGTCGCGTCCAAGAGCGCCAAGCCTGGCCAGGACTTCTTCCCGCTGACCGTCGACTACACCGAGAAGAGCTACGCCGCGGGCAAGATCCCGGGCAGCTTCTTCAAGCGCGAAGGTCGCCCCAGTGAACTGGAAGTGCTGACCTGCCGCCTCATCGACCGCCCGATCCGCCCGCTGTTTCCCGAGGGCTTCTACAACGAAGTGCAGGTCATCGTGCACGTCGTCAGCCTGAACCCAGAAGTGCCGGCCGACATCGCCGCGATGATCGGCACCAGCGCCGCGCTGGCGATCAGCGGCATCCCGTTCAACGGCCCGATCGGTGCGGCCCGCGTGGGCTACATCAACGGCGAGTACGTGCTCAATCCGGGCCAGACCCAGCTCAAGGACAGCCAGCTCGACCTCGTCGTCGCCGGCACCGAGGCTGCGGTGCTGATGGTCGAGTCCGAGGCCGACCAGCTGTCGGAAGAGGTCATGCTCGGTGCCGTCGTCTTCGGCCACGAACAGGGCAATGTCGCGATCGCCGCGATCAACGAACTGGTGCGCGAGGCCGGCAAGCCCGAGTGGGACTGGCAGCCCCCGGCCAAGGACGAGGCGCTGATCGCCAAGGTCAGTGCGCTGGCCGAAGAGCCGCTGCGCGCGGCCTACCAGATCCGCAACAAGCAGGCCCGCACCCAGGCCACGCGCGCCGCCTACGCCCACGTGATGTCGGTGCTGAAGGAAGAGGGCACCGACTTCGACAGCGTCAAGGTCGAAGGCATGCTCTTCGACATCGAGGCGCGCCTGGTGCGTGGCCAGATCCTGGCCGGCGAGCCGCGCATCGACGGCCGCGACACGCGCACCGTGCGCCCGATCGAGATCCGCTCGGGCGTGCTGCCGCGCACCCACGGCTCGGCGCTGTTCACGCGCGGCGAGACGCAGGCGCTGGTGGTCGCGACGCTGGGCACCGAACGCGACGCGCAGCGCATCGACGCGCTGGCGGGCGAGTTCACCGACAGCTTCATGCTCCACTACAACATGCCGCCCTTCGCCACCGGCGAGG
>MEGM01000026.1 GCA_001725505.1 Rubrivivax sp. SCN 70-15
CCTGTCGTCATTACGCAGGCATCGCAGGTCAGGTATGGCGAGGCAAGGGCGACATCCTTATGGCTGCCAGGTACGACTCTTGAAGAAGAGCAATCTCTGAGCCGGTCCCAGCGTCGTCTGCTGTGCCGCATCTATAATCGCCGGACCCCGCCGATCATTGCCAACGGCCCGACCTTCCTTACCTGCAACGACGCACGCCGCTATCTCCTGTCGCTCGAACCGGCTGCGCGGGAGAAGGCCCTGCTCGGAAATGCGAGATTGGTCTGTTAACGTGCCCAGACGTTAGCTGGAGACGCCAATGCCTGTACTCAACGTCAGCTTTGGGTCGGGTGATTGGCGGCTACACCCCTGCATCGATAATCCTGCACAACGCGTCTTAGCGCCTAGTCCTTGGGCGCCATGGCGAGGCCTAACAGCGGCCTACGAATGACGGGTCTCGGGATAGCCGGACATTCTCACAAGCGCCGGCGATTGGCGGCGTTGTCCCAGCTCCAGCATTCCCCTATCTTGCGATGGCGGTGAACGAACGACTGGTTCCGACGCCGCGGCCTGGGTCCCTGAAGGTCCGGAATTAAGGCGGCAATTTACATCACATCGTCTTAGTAGCAGCCGACCCACTCCTGGCGCACCGAAGTGCCAAAGCAAACGTCAGGTGTTGGACAAGCCCGCAGGTTGCAACGCCAAGACCTGTCGGGCGATGATGTGCCGACCGAGAGGCGCCCGTTATCATGCGGAGCCATATTGGTTATTGTCCCTGCATTCGCTTCGCTTGCCCCGACGTCGCTGTGGGAATGGTGCGGACCGTGTTGCACTCGGTGCCACCGGCACCGAACTGATTGGGTTTGACCTCGATGGAGACGCGCCGCGTTGTGCCATCGGCTTGGGGCACCAATTCGACCACGATGACTGGCACGTTTGCGGCGGCGGTTCCGTCCGATGGCTTGCCCTTGATCGCCCCCGTTCTCGGATCGATCGTGATCCAGCAGGGCAGATCTCCGCCGTTCTCGGCCATGCCTGTTATCATCTGGCCCTTCGGCGCGGGCGCGATCTGCGGGCGCAAGACCTCGCGATTGCGGTCCATTTGGGCAGGGACCGAATCTTCGTGAGTCGGTCTGACGTTCGTGTCATGCCCGCTCATCGATGCAGGTTCGGCGAGCTGATTTACCGGACGGGAACTTGTCGTGTCGTTCGACATCCCCTTGGATCGTTCAGTATCGTTCGTTCCTGTCCGATCGCCCTGCTTGTCGCGCTGGGGCTCGGCCGTGATGGTGATGCCACCGCCCTGCCTGTCGCGCTGCGGCTCGGGCGTGATGGTGGTGCCGCCGCCCTGCCTGCCGCGCTGCGGCTCGGGCGTGATGGTGGTGCCGCCGCCCTGCCTGTCGCGCTGCGGCCCGGCCGTGATGCTGGTGCCGCCGCCCTGCCTGTCGCGCTGCGGCTCGGGCGTGATGGTGGCGCCACCGCCCTGCCTGTCGCGCTGCGGTTCGGGCGTGGTGGTGGTGCCACCGCCCTGCTTGTCCCGCTGCGGCTCGGGCGTGATGGTGGTGCCGCCGCCCTGCTTGTCGCGCTGCGGTTCGGCCGTGATGCTGGTGCCGCCGCCCTGCTTGTCGCGCTGCGGTTCGGGCGTGGTGGGGGTGCCACCGCCTTGCTGCTCGCGCGGCGGCTGCGTGACGGTGGTCGTAACTCCGGTCTGGTTGCTGCCTGGCTGCACGGCCGGGGTGTACGTGATCTTGGGCATCGCCACGGTCGCGACCGGTGCGGCCGATTTGATCGGGTTGGTCGGGACCGGAACGACGGCCTGACTCACCGCGGGCAGGTCACCGGCACGCGAAACATCACGCGCCTCGGGGGACGCAAGCGGGGTTGCGGCTTGAATGGCCGCACCGACCGGCGCGACGGCGGCGGGTGCCGCCGCGTTGCTTAGCCCCGCTGCGGGAGACACCGCCTGCGCCCGCACGCCCGAATTGGCCGTTATCGGCGCAACCGTGATGGCGCTGGAGGGCCCGCCCGAAATCCCGGTGGCCCTACCCCCGGCCGTTTGCGCGCCTGGAACAGCCGCTCCCTGTCGAAGCGCGGTGCCGCCGGCGGCCACCGCGCTAGCGCCGCCCGTCTGCGGAGCTTCGGGCGAGAGACTGTCGGCCTGGTTTCGGGTGGTCACCACGCCCGCAGCGACACCGGGATCGATTGCCACTTGCTGAGCAGCGGGGCCGGTGATCGCCTGCTGCGCGATCGGCGAAATGCCGCTCCCGACAAACGCCGGACCCGATTGGGTGGTGATGTGGGTGTCGACCGTCTTTTTGTCGGTCTGGTTATAGACGTTGAATCCGCCCGAACCGCTGCCCTCGGTTTCAAGCTTGGGCTTTGCGGGAGGAGTGCCCCCATCGGTCTGCCCCAGGCCCGGGTTCGGCGACGGGATCACCGGATTCTGCGCGGCGTTCGCATCGGCCCGCGCTCGGCCCCCTGATGGCGTCGGCAGGACTGGATTCTGTGCGGCGTTGGCGTTCGCACGGGCACGGTTTCCGGTGACGCCGCCCGCGTTCGCGTTGGACGGCGCATTGGCCGATGCCGCCGGATCCTTGCCGCCGGTCCCCGGCTTGGCATCCTTGGGTGTCTGTTCCAGGCCGATGGCCACGTTGAACCCGCCGCCCTGGCTCTGGTTGATATCGACCACCGCCTGGTTGGTTACCGTGCCCTTGGTCGCAACCACGTTGGCGCCGGTAGCTGCGTCGATCCGGGTGCCCTGCAGGGTGACGCTGTCGCCCACGACATTAACGGTGCCCTGGCTGGAGGAAAGCTTGACCACCTCGTTCTTCACCGTGTTGGTGCGGTCCACCTGGTAACCGCCCTTCACTTCCAGGCTGTTGCCATTGACGTCACCCGGCGTGCCGCCGTTGCTTGCCTTCTTTTCCTTGCCCACGGTGAAGTCCACGCCGGCATTGGCGGTTTCCGCCGTGCTGGTCGAGGTAGAGCGCGCAGCCTCCAACAGCACTTTGCCCCCGGTGGCACCCACGTCCACGCCCTTCGCGCCGCTGATTTCGGTGCCGACGAGCCGCAGATCGCCGCCCGTAGTGGTCACGCTGACCTTGCCCGAACCGGATTCGATCCTGCCGACGACAGCTTCGCTGCTGGCGCTCGAACTCTTGCCGTATTCGGCCTCGACGCCCCCGGCCACGGTCTTGCCGATGATGTCGACGCTCAGTTTCTGGTCGACGCCGACCTCCTTGCCGGACTTGTTCTCGGTGTTCTGCGCGGCCTGGTAATCGAACGATCCAGCCTGGATCGCAACGCCCTGATCGCCCTTGATCTGCGTGCCTTCGAGCGAGGTCTTGCCGCTGGTGACGGAAACCACGCGGCCACCCGCGTTGTAGCTGGACGTAACGGCCTTGCTCGAGCTTTCGCTTTCTGCGGACTGGTTATGGGTGAAGCCCTGCTTCACCCCCGCGCCAAGCTGCGCGTCGGTGGTCAACCCCTGCGACACGCCGGCATTGGCGGTGACCCCGATCTCGAAGACATCGCTGCGGCTAGAGGTCGAGGAGAACTTCGTGTCCGCAGCGGCGCGATCAGTCAGCGTCGTCGCGCTTTGCAGGATGTCTCCGCCTGCCGCGATCTGCGTGCCTTGATCGTTAATCGCGTTCTTCGCCACCCGGACGACGTCCGTGCCAGCTGACAGCGTGGTGGTGACCGCGTGCGTGCTGCCCTCGACCGAATTGCTGGCCTCGTTTGCGACGCGGACCCCCGCGCTCGCGTCGACCTGGACCTTGACCCCGGCGGTGGCCCCGAACTTGGCCGGGCTGCCCGCGCCGCCGGCTTGTGCGGCGATCTTGTCCGGCGAAAGCTGAACCGAACCTTCGACCCCCGCCTCGGCCTCGGCCTTGCCACCGGCCGTGAGGTAAAGTCCGGCGGTCGTCTGGCTGCTGCTCGACGTGGTGATGTCGTGATCGGTCGCGGCCAGGTTGTTGATGTTGGTGGCGGATTCGACCAGCTTGCCCGCCGCCGAAAGGTTCGCGCCGCGCGTGGTGATGTCGTTGTCCGCCACGATCACCAGGTTGCCGCCCGAACTGATCTGGCTGCCCACGTTCGTCAGCTTGTCGGTCGTGTCCTTCGAGCTGGTGACGCGCGCGCCGATCGTCACCGTGCTCGATCCTTCAGCCGATGCCTTGGCGCTGGCATTGCCGCCCGCGGCCAGTGCGGCGTTGCCGCCCTTGCCCGCGACCGCGCCGATCGCGCCGGCCTTGGCCTCCGCGCTCGCCTTGCCTTGCGAATCGACGAAGATGCCGACCGATGTGGTCTTGCTCGTCGTCGTGCTCGTCTCGGTGTTCTCGCCGGACAGGATATTCACGTCCTTGCCCTTGAGCACGAGATCGCCGACGGTGGTCGCCACGTTCGAGCCCTGGATGGTCAGGGTGTTGCCCGCCACGATCGCGCCCTTGTCGCCGAACGTCACGTTGGAGGCGACGCTGTCGGACTTCTTCGCCTGGCTGTCGGTCACCGTCTTGCTGTAGAAGTTGAGCGAGGAGGAATTCTTGCCCTCCGCCGATGCCTGGGCCTGAGCCGAAACCTCGCCGCCAGAGCCCGTCTTCTTCGCGAAGGCGCTCGCGCCCGCAGACGTCGAGCCGCTGCTGCTGCTGCTGACGCACAGGATGCAACTGGTTTCCTTGTGGCTGGTCACCTCGCTCGTGTCGGCGCCGGCCAGGATGTTGACATCGTTGGTGGCCTGGATCAGCCCGCCCTTGTCCGCGCTGACGTTCGAACCCTGGATCGTCACGTTCTTGTTGTTGACCAGCGCGAGCTGGCCGCCGGCTGCGATCCCCGACGAAACGTTGCGCGTTTCCTTGTCAGTCGTGTGGACGGATTCGCTGCCGTAAAGCCCGCCGCCCACGCCGAAGCCCGACTTCTTCGAATCGACCACGGTCGTGGTCTTGTCGTTGCCCGCCAGGATGTTGAGGTTGTTGCCCGAAGTATCGACAACGACATCGCCGCCGGCCTTGATCTGGCTGCCGCCGGTGATGTTCGTGTCGCCGCCCGACTTGACGTAGAGAGAACCGCCGGTGGTGACGTTCGATCCCACGTTCGTCGCGGTGTCGACGGTGGTGGTGGTGGTCCGCTTCTGGAAGACGCCGCTGTATTTCTCGGTCGTCTTCGAACTGCTCGTGTCGGTGGCCGCGGCAATGGTTACCGCCCCGCCGGCCACGATCGCGGCATCGCCCGCAGCGTTGACGTTGCTGCCCGTGATCGTCGTCGATCCCCCGCTCTTGAGAACCAGATTGCCGCCTGCGCTCAGGTTGGAGCCGATGTTGGTGGTGCTTGTGGATGCGCTTGTGGTGGTCGTGCGGCCCTGCTTGGTTTTCGATGCGCTTGCTTCGATGGTGGTAACAGTGCCGATGTCGATGGCATTGCCCGCGTTGAGCACCAGGTCCTTGCCGGCGCTGACCGTGCCGCCGTTGACGTTGATGTCTTTCGCCGCGTTCAGTGTCAGGCTCTCGCTCGCCACGATTGCGGCCCGTGGACCGACCTGGGTGGCCACGGTCGTTCCGTTCTGCACGGTCTGCGTCTGGGTGGCGACCTCGATGCTGCCGCCCCGCGTCGTCAACGCCAGGTTCTTGCCGTAGAGGTTGTTGGTCCCGTCGACCTTGATGCCCTGGTATTGGTCAACCGAAAGCGCCGTGCCCGCGGCGATGGTGCCGCCCTTCAGGTCGACCGCCGTGTTGTCGGACCGCAGCGCGATCCTGTCCGCCGAGATCGTTCCGCCGGTGTTGGTCACGTCGCCAGCCGCCACGATCGCCACCGATTGCGTGCCCTGGATCGTGCTCGCCAGGTTGGAAACGGTCCCCGTGGCGGACTTGAGATAGACCTGGCCGCCGGTGATCTGCGCGCCGTTGGTGTTGATGATGTTGCCCGTGGCGCGGATGACGTTGGTTTTCGTGCCGGTGATGTTGCCGCCGTCGTTGGTGAGCGAGGTCAGCTGGAGATTGACGTTGTCTGCGATGATGCCGCTGCCGGTCACCAGCGCCGCCTTGGTTGCGGGCGAGAGATAGACGACCGGCGCCAGCACGCTTTCGCCACCCACGGTGGTGCGCACCAGCCAGATGATGTCACCGGGCAGCGCGGCGGCCTGCGCCTCGGTCAGCGGCTGGCCGATGGTAAGGCCGTTGGCCTGCGCGTACTTCGCGGCATTGTCATAAAGCGCGGAAAGCTGGTCATCGAGGCTGGCATAGCTGGACAGCAGCGTTCGCCCGGTGGCGCCGAGCAGCTGCTGGCTGATCAGGTATGCTTCGTAATCGGCATCGCCCAGCCGCTTGCCCAGCGCATCTGGCCCGATCCCGAGCTTCTGCGCAAGCAGGTCCGAACTGAGGCTGGCGAGCGGCATGGTGAACAGCGGGTTCGATTCGACCAGGAACTGCCCCGACGATCCCGGCACCGTCACGAAGCGCCCATTGGGATTGGTTGGCAGCGTGACCGTGGTGCCGCCGAACGAAACCGCGGGCTTGCCGCCCACCGTGGTAACGCTGACCGGATTGGCAATCGCAGTCGCGCCGGTGCCGTTTACCGCGCTGGCGCCCGTCATCGCCCCGCTCACCCCGGCGATCATCGCAGCGGTGCCGGCCGCCAGCGCGGCGCCGTTGCCCGCGCCGGTTCCGGTCGCGGCGGTGGCCCCGGTCGCGCCGGTGGTGCCCACGCCGCCCACGGTCGGGGCGGCGGTGCCGGTGGCCGTGCCCGACGATGCTCCCGGGGCGGTGGCCGTTGCGGTCATCGTGTTGGCATTGACCGTTCGGACCGAACTGACGTTGGTCAGCCCGAAATTGTTGCCGTTGAGCGCTCCTGCAAAAATGCCCGGATTGGTGGCTGCCGCACGGATGGAGAAGAGCGTGTTGATCTCACCGAAATTCTGACCGCAGGCAGGATCGTCGGCAATGCTGAAGCACGTTTTCGTCGCCGTGGTGGTAACATCGGACAGCACGGTGCTGCTGCTCGGGTTGGCGAAGGTGATCGTGTGCCTGACGACATCGAGGAAGTAGAACCGGGTCTCCTTCGTCTCCAGGCCCAGCGAATCCTGGAGGAAAGTGGACGAGGCGTTAGCACCGTTGAGGTTGATGGTGCCGGCGGACAACGTCCCGCCGACGTTTTCCACACGGTTGAACCCGTTGACCGACAGCGAGCCGCCAGAAACGACCTGCGGCGCATACGATGGCCCCGTCAGCCCGTTGGCGAACGACTCGACATCGAAGCGGTGCATCTGACGCCGGAAGATTTGCTCGTCGGTGCAGACCGAGGGTGTTGCGTTGGTGCAGCTTCTCGCCCCCACGCTGACCAGGGTCGAAGGATCGGAGGTGGTCTGGGAAGACGAGGTCCGGGTCCAGTCGCCTGGGGTCGAATTTATAAAGTTGGTGGTGTTGATCGTGATGTCGCCGGTTGCGTTGATCTGGCTGTAGTTAGCGATCGTACCGACAAAACCATACGTGGGGATGCTCGTGGTCAGCGTGATCGTGCCACCCGAATCGATTGATCCGGCAAAGCCTGCCGAGGCAGAGGCGACGTCGCTGGAACCCTTGTTGATGATCGCGCCGCCAGCCGTGATGTTGACCGCGGTGGCACCGTAGATTTCGCCCGAGTTGATGACCTGTCCGACCTGGCTGACAAAGGCTGGACGCGCCACGATCGTGGTCACGCCACCCGACGCGATTGCCCCCGTGCTGGACACAACCAGAGGCTGATCGCTGCGCACCTCCAGATTGAGGCCGCCGTCGCCGTAAATCAGCCCGTTGACGGTCAGCGGACCGAAGGTGGTGAGGCCCGACACCCCGCTGCCGCCCACTAGCCTCGAACCCGCTCCCTGCATGGAAAGGCTGTCAACGCCGATCAGGAACGAATCCGATGCCGAGATCTGCGCACCGTCCGCCAGCTGCAGCAGCGTGCCGGTCAGGCCGGAATCGTTGGGCCGCATCGTGAACTGCCGTGAGGTGCTGCGCCCGGTGGGCTGGAACACGAACTGGCGGACCTGGTTGGCCAAGATGGTGTCCGCCGAAAGCAGGCCAGCATTGACCACCTGCGCCCCGCTGCCCGGTGTGGCGAGGGTCAGCGCGTCGTTGGCGACGATCTTGCCGCCCTGCGCGTTGCTGATGCCGTTGGTGCCGTTGAGGGCTAGCCCCGTCGCTGCCTCGATATCCCCGGTGCCGCCGTTGGTGATCGTGTCCGCGCTGATGGTAACGGCAGGGAATATCCCGCTCGCTGCCGGTACGAAGTAGATCGCGCCCTGGTTGAGCAACGCGCCCGAAAGTCCGATCGACGACCCCACATCGCCCTGGATCGTTCCCGCATTGCTGATCGACGCGACGCCGAGGTCGAGCCGCCCCGCTAGCAGCGTCGAGCCTGCATCGATGCCGAGCGCCAATCCGCCCGCTTTTGCATCGAGCGTTCCGACTACCTGGAACAATCCGTCCGTCCCGGTCGAGCCGCCCGCTCCCGCGGTGAAGCGGTTATCCAAGGCGATCGCGCGGTTGTTACCGTTGATCGCGCGCAGTGCAAGGTTTCCAGGGACATAGATCGTGCCCGCGTTGATCAGGCTGGTGCCAAGCGTGATCGTGCCGTTGTCGGGCGCAAAAACCGCGCCGAGCCGGTTGTCGAGCGAAGCCACCGTCAAACCCAGCGTGCCGCCGGTGAAGACCTTTCCGGTGTTGGTCAGCGTGCCAGCGATCGTCAGGTCTGTCGCGCCGCTGCCGGTGACGAAGCGGCCCGCGTTGACGAATGAGCCGAGTGTCAGGCTGGCGGCATCGGCGGCGATTGCCGCCCCCGCATCGGTCGTCAGCACGGTGGAAGGCCCATCGATCGTCAGGCGGGCCGACGGGGCTCCTGCGGCGGCCTGTGCGGCGATGACGCCGCTACCGGTCGCGGACACGGCCAAGGCCGTGCCGGTGCCGTGAATCGCAAGGTCGCCCGCGGCGATCACCGTGCCACTGTTGACGAAGCCGCTGCCCGAAAGATTGAAGGTGGCGTCCTTGCCGGACTGGATGGCCGAGCTGTTGGCCAAATTCGCCGCATTGACCAGCAGCGTGCCCGCACCGTCGGTCGATCCGATCAGCGTGCCCGCATTGTTCAGATCCCCTGCGAGCGTGAATGTGGCGCCCTTGTCGGCCTGGAACACGCTGCCGGCCAGGTTTGTGAACCCAGCGGCGGTGATCGCGGCGGTCCCGCCTTGCGCGTAGATCGTGCCCGCGTTCTGCCCCGCACCGCTGTAAGTCAGCGCCAGATCGCCTCGGCTCTGGATCGTGCCCGGGTTGTCGAGCGAGGCGAAGCTCCAGTCGAGCCCGTTGCCGAGCACAAGGCCCTGGTTAATCAGTGCGGTGCCGCTGCCATCCAGCGTGATCCGCCCCGTGGCCGTGGGGCTGGCGGGTGCCGTCTGGATCGTGCCGGTGAGGCGATTGGTAAGCGCGAGGCCTGTGCCGGAAAGCGTGATGTCGTCTTGCGCCGAGATCAGGCCGGCGTTGTCGAGCGCGGGTGCGCTGCCGGCAAAGGTCAGCGCCAGCTTGCCCAGCGAAACCAGCCGCGCGCCCTGCTGCACCTTGAGCGACCCAAGAGTGAGCGCGGCATTGCCGCTGGAGTTGGCCAGGAAAATCCGCCCGGCATCGTCTAGCAGACCCGCGACGGTGATTGCGCCGCCGGTTTCGGACTGGATCTGCCCTGCCGAGGCATTGTCGAGGTTGCCCGCAGCCAGTGTCAGCGTGGCATTGGCGCCGATCGTTCCGCTATTTGCCAGGGCGCCCGAAACGGTCAGCCCGAGATTGCCGTTCGCCACGACCGAGCCAGTGTTGGCCAGGCTGGCGAGCGTGACGGCCACCGTCTGACCGGTCACTTGGCCTGACTGGTCGGAGAAAGCGGTGTTGGCACCGCTGATGGACAACGCGCTGCCAGATGCAATGCGTCCGATGGCGGAATTGGTCAACGTAGCGGGATTGCTGCCCGCGATCAGCGAAAGGTTGCCCACCGCCTGCAACGCGCCACTGTTTGCCAGCACCGTGCTGAGATTGACAGTGAGCGCCCCGTTCGAGGCGAGGCTGCCGCTGTTGGTCAGCGAAGCGGCCGTGACCGTGCCGCTGCTCGCGGTATCGGCCGAGAGCACGAGGTTGCCGCTGTTGGCGAGCGTGCCCGCCACGTTGATCGTGTTCGATCCTGCTGTCGCGCCGATCGCGCCCGCGTTGTCGAGTGACGCAAGCCCCAGCGCCAGGCGATCGGCGGTGAGCACGCCGCCGGCGATGTTTACCAGCGACAGGCCACCATCGCTCGTCAACGCGACGGGTGGCGCGCCGGTGGCCGCCTGAGCGGCTACCACCCCGGTTGCCGCGTTGGTAAGGGTCACCGCGTTGGCGCCACCGTGAAGCGCCACGCCCCCGACGCCGAGCAGCGTGCCGGCGTTGCGAGCACCGGCCCCGGCAAGGGTGAGCGAAAGCAGACCATCAGCCTGCACGATCGCGCCCGCGGCATTGTCGAGCGCGCCGCCGAGCGTGATTGCGCCGCCGTTGCCCTTGGTGGTGAGGATCGTGCCTGCGTTCGCCAGCGTGCCGCTCGCCGAAAGGGTCACGCCGGTGCCACCCTGGATGCCGCCCGAGGCGCTGTTCGCAACGCTCGCCGCCGTGCCGGTCAACGTGGTCCCCGCGATCAGCACGCCCGAATTGCTGGCCGCGCCGGTGGCGGTGAACGCCAGCGCGCCATTGGCGTTTAGCGCGCCGGCATTGTCGAGCGACGCAAGGGTGAGCGCGATGCCGTTGCCGGTCAGCACCGAATTGGCCGCGGTGGTCAAATTGACCGCGGTGCCGCCGATGGTCACGGACTTGCCTGCAGCGGACCCCGCCTGGATGAATGCTCCTCCGGCATTTGTCACCGCCAGCGCGGTGCCGGTGCCGGTGATCGCCAGGCTGCCCTGCGCGAGCAGGTTGCCCTCGTTCACCAGCGTGGCACCGCCGATCCGCAGCGCGAGATCGGCCTGCGAGACGATCTGCCCGCCGGCCTGGTTGTCGAGCGTGCCTGCGCTGATTGTGCCGCTGCCGCTGGCGTTGGCGAGATAGATCGCGCCTGCGTTGACCAGCGCGCCGGCGGCGGACACGCTGCCGCCCATGCCCGATTGCAGCGTGCCCGTGGCAGCGTTGCTCAGCGAACCCGCCGTCACAACCAGCCCGCCATTGGTGCCGATGGTGGCGCGGTTGGTGAGCGTACCCGCAGCAGACAGGGTCAATGCACTGCCGCCAACGACCGTGCCGGCGTTATCGAGGCTAGCCAGCACCGCGTTGACCGTTGCGCCCGAGATGGCGGCGCCCGCGGCATTCGTGGCCACGGCGCCACCGTCGATCGTCAACCCGCGCGCGGCGCTGGCCGTGCCGTTATTGGCGAAGCTGGTCGCGAGGTGCAGCGCCAGATCGCGAGAGGCCTGGAGCGTGCCGGCGTTGGTCAGGCTACCCACGGTGATCGCAGCATCAGCGGCGGGATCGGTCGCGGCTATGAACAGTCCGGTGTTGGCCAGAGTGTCGGCGGTCGCGATAGTCCGGGCCGCTTGGACGGTCCCGTCATTGCGCAGTCCGGCCGCCTTAATCGACAGCGAACCGGCGGTGAGCAAGCGCCCGCCAGCGGCGTTGGTGAACGCCTCACTACCGCCGCCGCTGCGATCGGCCAACGTCAGGTCGCCTTGCGCAACGATTGTGCCGCTGTTGGCGGATGTGCCGCCGAGCTGAAGCGCGATTCCTCCGGCATTGGCAGCGATCGTGCCCGCATTGTTGAGGCCTGCCCCGGCGCGGACTGTCACCGCGCCGTTGTCGCTAACCACCGTGCCATTGCCTGCACTGCTGACGAAACCCGCAGCATCGAGCGTCAGCGCACCCGGGCTGGTTACCGCGTAGCTGCCCAGATCGAGATTGCCCGTGCCCGCAGTCAGCGTGAGGGCGCCACCGTTGCTGTAGACGAACCCGCTGCCGGTGGTTGCCAAGCTGCCGACGAGCCCCGTCAGCGAACCGGCGGCACCGTAGCTGGTACCGCCCAGCGTCGCGGCACCGGCGATGTCGAAGGACATTGTGCCGCCGGCATAGCGCTGGTTGGCGTTGGCCAGCGCAGTGGCGGAAGCGGTATCGGCCAACGCCGCAGACGTTAGCGACAGGTTGCCAGACGCAACGATCGCGCCACCGGTCAGGGTTGTCTTGCCCGCTGCGGCCAGCGCCAGGTCGCGCCCCGCGGTGAGGCTGGTATCGCTCGCGGTCAGGTCACCGGCGCCAGCAGAACCGGCAGCGATGGCAAGGTCGCGCGCGGCGGAGATACTGGCACGCAATTCGAGATCGCCCGCGGCGGTGATCGTCAAGTCGTCTGCCACCGCGGCCGCATCGCCCAGCAGCCGCACGCCGACCCCGGCCTCGGTCGCGATCAGGCGGATGCGGTTGGCGTAGATTCCGCCGACCGCGGTCGAATCGATGGCGTAGTCGGGCGCCGCGCCAACGCCGGCCAGTGCGGAGGCGGTTCGTGCCTGGTAGTCCCAGCGGTGAGCACCGCCGACGACATCGAGCACCTTCCCGTAAGCCGGCCCGCCCAGCGCGATCTTGCGGCCCAGCAGCGCAGCATAATCGGTTGTCTGGGCATCGAGCCCTGCTCCGGTTAACGCGATCGTCCCCCCGGTCACGT
This sequence comes from Rubrivivax sp. SCN 70-15, assembly GCA_001725505.1. GTDB lineage: Bacteria > Pseudomonadota > Gammaproteobacteria > Burkholderiales > Burkholderiaceae_C > Rubrivivax. Next base: position 12,649 of record MEGM01000026.1, read on the forward strand.
CGAAGCCGAGCAATTGTCCTGTGCCGTCGATCCGCGAACGTCCGGTAGTGAGCGTGAACGCGGCAGTGTTGATCACTCCGCACCCGCCGCAGGAAATCCCGTTTGGATTGGCAACGATTACGTCCGCCTTCTGCCCAGCCACCTCCAGATAGCCGGCGAGCACGGTGGGGTTGGTCGAGGTCACCTCGTTAAGGATCGCCCGGGCCGGCGCGGTGAGGTTGCGGTTGATGTCGACCAGCCCGGCCAGCTGGGTTGTCACCCGGCCTTCGGCATTGGCGTCGGCGGCGGTGGCGTTGTTGAGGACGACGCCCCGGCTGGAAACGTTGAAGGCATCGTAGGTGTTGACCGAGATTCCCGCCGCATTGGGATTGGCGATCTGCACCACCGGCACGCCGTTGTCGGCATTGCGGACCTGGGTGGCGGCGCTGTTCGGCGCCACTTGCGCCAACAGTTGGCCGCCGGGGGCCGAGACCAGCATTGCTGCCAGCGCCAGCGTGGAGACCGAGCTGGCCGAGAGCAGGCGGCGGGAGGGATTGCGGGTTGCCGTCAACGCGCGCATGGTTCGCATCCTAGAACGAGAGTGAGGCCCTGACGAAAGCCAGCGTGCCTTCGTCGGGAAGCGGCCCGCGAGAGATCGCGCGCGACGCTGTGAAATCGAGATTGACCGGACCGGCGCTGACGCCAACCCCGCCGGAGACGCCAGCGATGGTGCCGCTCGGTCCGCCCGGCGAGGCCGAGCCGACAAAGCCACCATCGAGTCCCAGGTGCGGGCGGATCAGCCCGCGCAGCGGGCCGATCTGCACGGGCAGCAGCGCCGTCAGATCGTTTTGCAGGAAGGCGCCGCGATCGGCCACGAGGCTGCCGACGAGAAAGCCGCGGACCGTGAACGGCGATCCGATCACCATCTGCTCGCTGCTGTAGAGCGGATCGAACGCGTATTGCGCTTCCACTTCGCTCGAGAAGACCAGACTGGTGCGGCCTGCGGGAAACGCGATCGAGTAGTAGGCATGCGCGGTCAGCTTGGTGAACTGCGCACGCGGGCCTCCCGGACCGGTCTGCGCAATCGCGTCGTCCAGCGCGCCAAGCGCCTTCAGTCCTTTGGCCGCGCCCAGGCCGAGCTTCAGCGAGCCGCGGCCCACCAGGATCGACCAGTTGGCATCGAATTCGAGCACGGTGAGCACGCGCGAGCTGACCGGCAGATAGATGCCGTTTATGTAGTTGCGGTTGCGCTTGTTGGTGATTTGCGCGGACAGTTCCACCTTGTTGTGGCTGTCGCGGTATATCTGGAGATCGGCGCGGCCGAAGGCGGTGGCGTTGTGCCCGGTCAGCACGAACATCGTACCGCCGCCGGTCACCGTCTGCGAGGTATAGTCCGAATCGTTGTAGCCCCCGCTCAGCGTCAGGGCGTTGCGCGGCACCGAGAACAGCACGCTGTTCGAGCGGGAATCGCGGTTCGGTCCGCCCGGGAACACGGTCTGCCGGCGTGAGTAGCTGATCAGGTCGTTCATCCCGAGCACATTGTCCAGGATGACCGTCCCGGTTGCCTGGTTGCGGCCGGTGGAAGGCTGTCCGGTGTTGTCGTAGGATCCGCTGACGTGGAGTCGCGATCCCACGCGGTTGGAGATGCGCACCACGCTGTAACCGGGCTGGGATCCCGGCAGGATGTCGAGCGTCGCATGGTTCGAGGCGAGGCGGTTGACCTGGTCGAGCCCCTGTTCGAACACGCGCAGGTTGAAGGCCTTGTTGGCCACATTGCCGAAGGCGCCGGTCATATTGATCGTGCCCTTGGCCTTGTCGTCCAGCTCGACCTTCTCGACCTTGCCTTCCACCACATCGAGCACAAGCACGCCCTGCTGCAGGCTTTGCGGCTTGATGTAGACCCGCGTCGTCGGCCGGCTCTTCTCGATGTAGAAGCGGGTGATGTCGGACAACAGGTTCTCGACGTCGCCGAGCCCGAGACAGCGGCCTATGTAGGGCGCGGTGAGTTCGCGGCGGCGGCCTTCATCCAGCAGCGGACTATGTTCGAATTCGATCGCCTTGATCTCGCGGCAGGAGCCTTGACTGGCGACCGCCTTTTCGTGGGTCGGGACCTCGATTACGGTCTGCGGCTGCGGGCTGGTCAGGATGCGGGTGACATCCTGCTGGATCTGTTCCTGCTGCTGGCGTTGCAGGACCTCGCCCTGTCTTGTCGCATCCACGGGGGGAGCAGGCGGCGCCGCTTGGGCCGCCGCTGGTTCCGTACCAAGGCCCGCGTGCAACGCCAAAGCCAGCCCGAGCGAACCCAGCGGCCCGCTATTCCCGATCTTCATCCCCCGCATCCATTTCGGATACACACCTTGGGAAGTGCAGGAAATCACGACATTTTGACTGCCTGGGCGCTGAGACTAATCAAAATGTATGGTGCGATTCCCGGCGTGGGACAGTGCTCGCAGGGGAAGCGCTCAGGGCCATGGACACTCACCCCCAACCACGAGGCGATCGGGCCAATCCGTTTTGATTGTCCAGCCTTGCGTCAGGCAAATTCGAAGGCTTGTCGCGAAACGGTTTTTCGATGATGAGGTCGCATCGATGGCGAGGGGGCCGTCGGGGTTACCGTTCGAGCGGGGGCAAGTGTTGTCCAGTCCCAACTTCCTATTGATTGACGACCACGGCTTGTTCAGTGCGGGCGTGGAACTGATTATCCGGCAAAGCTTTCCCGGCGCGCGGCTCGCTTCGTTCGCGGCTCTCGGGACGGCGCTGGAATGGAATGGGGCGATTCCCGACGTCGTGCTGCTCGATATCAATCTGCAAGGCATAGGTGGCATCGAAGCCGTACCGATGCTGCGACTGCGGTGGCCCGGCTGCCGCATCGTGTTCGTCACCTCTGAGCAGGACCAGGCGGTGCTGGCGCGCGCTATGGCCAGCGGCGTCGAGGCCATGGTCGCGAAATCCGAATCGCCCGAACGCCTTGTCTCGGTCCTGCGGCGGCAGGTGCCTGGAATCCAGCCCGAAACCGCTGGCTCGCCGGACTTCAGTCCACGCCAGGTTGAAGTGCTGAAATTGCTGAGCCAGGGCCAGTCGAACAAGGCGATCGGCCGGACTCTGGGTCTTTCCGAATTCACCGTGCGCGGGCATGTTCAGCTGATCCTGAAAACGCTCGGCGTAACCAACCGCACTGCCGCGGTGTTCCGCGCGCGCGAGGTGGGCTTATTGTGACGCCAGGTGTCGCTGCGGCTTCGGACCAGGACTTGATGGCTTCCCCGCAACGCGCGGTGCTCGTGGAACAGGTGCGCCTGATCTATGGCGTGCTCGGCCGCTCGTCATGGTCCACCTTGGCGCTATCGCTGTTCGTCGCCTGGGTGCTGCGCCAGCTGGGAATGCCGATCGCGATCTGGCTGGCCACGCAGACGCTGCTCAAGCTGGGCGAGCAGATCGAGATTCGCTGGTTCATTCGTGACGAGGCGATCGCCGCGCATCCCGAGCGAATGGTGCGGCGGCTGATGGTGACCCAGTCTCTCCACGCCGCGGGATGGGGTGCGCTGCTGTGGATTGCCGCGGCCAAGGCCCAGCCGGACCAGTTCATATTCGTGGTCATGGCGATCGGTGGAGTGCTGAGCGGCGGCATCACCTCGTACAGCCCGCTGCCGCGCGTGCACCTGGCTTATATCTGCACGTTCATCGTGGTGGAACTGGTCTCGTTCGTGGCTCTTTGGCTGACGGCAGGCAGCAACCCTTACTTTACCTACATGCCGCTGCTGATGATCATCTATTGCCTTGGCACTTATTCCAATACCACGGTGGCGGGGCAAACGTACCAGCGCACCATCGAGCTGAGTTTCCGCAACGCTGAACTTGCCCGCAGCCTCGAGCGCGAGGTGGACCATGCCCGGTGTGCGCAGGTCGAGGCGGACGCCGCCAATGCGGCCAAATCGACCTTCCTGGCTTCGGCCAGCCATGACCTGCGCCAGCCGATTCACGCGCTCGGCCTGTTCCTCGCCTTGCTCGATCGCAGCCGGCTTGACGACTTGCAACGCGACACGATGAATCAGGCTCTTGCCGCCCTGCGGGCGTCATCTGAGATGCTCGACGCCCTGCTCGATTTCTCGCGCGCCGAAGCGGGCGTGATTGTCCCGCAATGGCAGTCCTTTGCCATCGGCCCGGTCCTGCGCCAAATCGAGGAAGAGACGGGCAGCACGGCTGACGATCGGCAGTTGTTTTACCGGACGCGCGACAGCGATCTGTGGGTTCGGTCCGACCCGACCCTGGTCAAACTGATCCTGCAAAATTTCGTGACCAATGCGATCCGCTACACGGTCAGCGGAGGCCTGCTCGTCGGTTGCCGCCGGCGCGGCACGGTGGTGCGAGTTGAGGTGTGGGACACCGGCATCGGCATTCCGCCGGATCACCACGAGGCCATTTTTGCTGACTTTCTGCAATTGTCGAACCCGGAGCGTGACCGTCGCAAAGGTCTCGGATTGGGCCTTGCCATCGCGCGCCGGCTCGCAGACCTGATCGGTGCACGGATTACGCTCAGCTCGAAGCCTGGTCAGGGAAGCGTGTTCGGACTCGAGCTTCCGGCGAGTGTGGCGACGTCCCCGCTCGAAACGCAGCCCCAGCCGGCAGTACTGCCTGCGTTCAAGCGATCGGGTGGCCGCGTACTGATTCTGGAGGATGACGAGGCAGTGCGCCAAGGCTTGTGCGCCCTGCTTACCGATGCCGGCTTCGATGCAGTAGGCTGTGAAACCATTGCGCAAGCCTGTGAAGCAGCGCAGCGAGAAGCGCCAGATCTTGCAATCTGCGATTTCCGGCTGCGCAATGGTGAAAACGGGATAGAGGCCACGCGCCGGCTCCGCGCTTTGGCGGGCCAGGAACTACCGGTTCTTTTGATTACCGGCGATACCCATCCCACTCGTCTCGCCGAGGCAGCCCGCGCCGATTTGACCGTGCTGCATAAGCCGGTGCCCGCCGATTTGCTGCTCAAAACGATAGGCAATTCAATTTCGGCTCCTCTTCCAACGCATGCAGCTGCCGAGAACAGATAGCTTAACGATACAATGTCCGGATGCTCGCGTCGTGCTCGACGCCTGGCGACACGGCTAAAACCACGTCAGGCCAGGCTTGAAACGCGGCCGGAAGACACTCGCCGAGAATGCCGGCGATCCGACCCGTTGCATACCCTCCACCACTCTGAACTTTGCCCGAACATGGCCGTCAGATTAGAGAAGATTCGCGTAGAGGTGCAAGGTCACACCTGCGCGACATATGTCGCATCCATGTTGCACGGACTGGCCGGACGCCATGTAAAATGGCGGAATAGCGCAGCACTGGATGCAACGCGAATGCGACAAAACTGAGCCTAGGATCGCGCCCTTCGTGAGCCTAACCAACTGATTTATCGAGATAAAAATGGTAGCGGAGGAGGGATTCACACGAAAAACATAAGATACTGATTTATAACAACGTTCTTGATCGTCGTGCCGATAATTCCGCTCAATCCACCCCCAATTTTACCCCTTCGCGACAGGCCGTGCCGAAATATCGACAGGCCGACATGCGCGATCCCTGCTACGCCCGAGAACGCGGCTGTTTACAGTGTGATCGCAG
>MEGM01000027.1 GCA_001725505.1 Rubrivivax sp. SCN 70-15
GGGCGCGCCGGCGCCGGCGTCGACCGGCAGCGACTCGCCGGTGAGCGCGGCCTGGTCGAGCGAGACCGCGCCGTCGAACAGCGCCAGGTCGGCCGGCACGATGTCGCCGGCGCGGACGTGGACCACGTCGCCCGGCACGAGCTGCTCGGCCGGGACCTGACTCCAGCGGCCGTCGCGCAGCACGCGCGCGCTGACGTGCAGGCGCTGGCGCAGCAGCGCGAGGGCGTCCTTCGCGCGCTGCTCCTGGACGAAGGCGACGACGGCGTTGAAGACCAGCAGCGCCGCGATCACCAGCGCCTCGAGCCGGCGCCCGAGCAGCAGCTGCAGCAGGATCACCGCCTCCAGCATCCAGGGCACCGGGGCCCAGAAGCGGGATGCGAGCTGGCGCCAGGCCGGCAGCGCATGCTCGGCGATCGCGTTCGCGCCGAAGCGCGACAGGCGCTGCCCGGCTTCGGCGCTGTCCAGGCCGCGGGCGGGGTCGGTCGGCGCGAGGTCGGCGGCGCCGGGCTGGATTGCGGCAGGAGGTTTCATTCAGGGGCCCCAGGCGAGCCAGGCCAGCGACAGCAGCAGGCTCGCGACCAGCCAGGCCGCGGCCGGCAGCATCGTGCGCTGGCGCGACAGCAGCATCGCATAGCCGGCCTTGAGCAGGTTGTTGCTGCCGCTGGCGATCAGGATCGCGGCGATGATGGCCGCGTCGCCCACCTGGTAATGGCCGGCGAGCAGCGACAGCACGAAGGGGTCGATGTCGCTGAAGCCGACCAGGAAGCTCAGCACATGCAGCCCGGCCGCGCCGTAATGCCCGGTGACGAAGGCGGTGAGGGCGGCGAAGGCGACGAACAGCCCGGCGAACAGGAAGGCCACGGGCAGGTCGAGCGGATTGTGCGGTGCCAGGTGCGCGGCGACCGCCACCGCGCCGCGCCCGCGCTGCCACAGCCAGCCCGCGACCGCGAGCGAGCCGGCGCACAGCAGGCCGAAGGGCAGCGCGAGCTGCAGCGCCGCCGACCAATGGCCGAGCACGACGATCACCAGCCACAGGCGCAGATACATCATCGCGGTGGCAAGCAGCGTCGCCGCCGGCGCCTGCGCGGCGACGCCGGGGTCGGCACGCGCCTGGCGCGCGAGCACGACGGTGGCCGCGGTGCTCGAATAGACCCCGCCGAGCACGCCGGTGAGCAGGGTGCCGGCCTTGGGGAAGAAGTAGGCGTGGGCAAGGTAGCCGAGGTAGGAGATGCCCGAGATCACCACCACCGCGAGCCAGACCTTGGCGTAGGTGATCGCCGGCAGCCCCGGGATCGGCGTGTTCGGGAGCAGCGGCAGCACCAGGCCGGCGAGGATCATGAACTTGGCCAGCGTCACGCCTTCGGCCGCCGGCATCGCGTCCGACAGGCGCCGGATCAGCGGCTTTTCGGCCAGCATCAGGATCGCGACGATGAGCACGCTGGCCACCAGCCAGTCGGGCTGGGTCAGCACGAGCGGACCGAGTGCGAACGCGAGCAGCGCGATCAGCGCGGGCAGCAGCGCGCCGCCGCCGCCGTTCTCGGCAGCGTTGCCCGCCTGCCGTGCGAGGTCGACCGCGAGCCAGAGCGCGAGCACGATCAGCCCGCCGAGATAGAGGCCGCGCGGCTGCGCGCCGTCGAGCTGCCACAGCACGAACCCGGCCGCGCCGACCAGCGTCAGCGTGCGCGTGGTGCCGAAGCCTATGCCTTCGTCCTGCGCGCGCCGGTAGCTGTGCAACTGCAGCCCGAGCACGAAGCTGAGCACCACCGTCGCGCCGAATTGCAGCAGCAGAAGCGGCGGCAGCAGCGCGGTGTTCAGCATCGCGCGCCTCGCGCCGGCGACGCTGGCGGTCCGGCCGATCGTTTCGGATCCATGCCGCTTTGGAGTGCCGGCGCGTCGGGTCGTTCCATGCGCCTTGGTGACATGCCTGCCTTCATCGTGCGAGGTCTCGTCGCATCAGCTTACAGGATCGGCGTGCCATGCCGGCCGGGCTGCCGGCGCTGGCGATAATGGCGCGATGACGCCGCGGCCCGGACCGCGCCCGGTGTTCGAAGCGAAGGACTCCCATGCGCATCCTGCTCTCCCTGGCCAGCCTGCTGATCGTGCTCTTCGTCGTGATGCGCCTGGCCAGCCAGCAGGCCAAGGAGCTGGCACCGGCGGCCGCATCGGCGCCGCAGCAGCAGGCCCGCAACGTCGCGAACCAGATCGAGAGCGCGATCCAGCAAGGCGCCGCAGCGCGCGCCTCGGAAGCCGACGCGCAGTGAGCGTGCCCCCCGACGACGCGGCGCTGCAGCGCCAGAGCGACGAGACACAGACACACCAGCGCGACGAGGCGCTGATGCGCCTCGCGCTCGACCAGGCGCACAACGCCTGGCTCGTCGGCGAGGTGCCGGTCGGTGCCGTCATCGTGCGCCAGCGCCCCGAAGGGCCGCAGATCGTCGCCACCGGCTACAACCGGCCGATCACCACGCACGACCCGACCGCGCACGCCGAGATCGTCGCGCTGCGCCATGCGGCGACGCTGCTCGCGAACTACCGGCTTCCCGACTGCGAGCTCTACGTCACGCTCGAGCCCTGCGCGATGTGCGCGATGGCGCTGATGCACGCACGCTTTCGGCGCGTCGTGTTCGGCGCGCCGGACCCGAAGACGGGCGCCGCCGGCTCGGTCGTCGACCTGTTCGCGCAGGCGCGGCTGAACCACCACACCGCGGTGGTCGGTGGCGTGCTCGCCGACGCCTGCGGCACGCTGCTGCGCGAATTCTTCGCCGAGCGGCGCGCGCGCGCGCGAGCGCCCTCCCAGGCCGCGATCCCGGCCGGCGAGGCGGTCGAACTGAAGGACTGGCTCGGCCCCGAGACCCCATGACGACCCTGACCCTGTTCTCCCCGGCCGGCGTGCTCGCCGCGGCGGCACCGCTGCGGCTGGCAACACGCCGGCTGCGCGATCTCGGCTTCGACGTGAGCGTGGATGCCTCGGCGCTCGCGCGCCACCAGCGCTTCGCCGGCGACGACGACATCCGCCTCGCGGCACTGCACCGCGTCGCCGACGCCGCACCGTCGATCGCGATGGCCACCCGCGGCGGCTACGGGCTGACCCGGCTGCTCGACCGGATCGACTGGCCGCGGCTCGCGCGCAGCGTCGAGCACGGCACGCGCTGGGTCGGCCACAGCGATCTCACCGCGCTGCAGCTCGGGCTGCTGCGCCACACCGGCGCGACGAGCTGGGCCGGGCCGCTGGCGCTGGAAGACTTCGGCCGCGCCGACGACGCCGGCGGCGTCGACGAGGTCACGCGCGACTGCTTCGTCGAGGCGATGAGCGGTGAACTCGAGGCCGTGGGCTTTCGCACCGAGCCCGGTTTCGACGGCCTGGAGGCGCGCGGCAGGCTCTGGGGCGGCAACTTGAAGATGGTGACCTCGCTGCTGGGCACACCGCACTGGCCTCGGGTGAAGGGCGGGGTGCTCTTCCTGGAGGACGTCAACGAGCATCCGTACTGCGTCGAGCGCATGCTGCTGCAACTGCTGCAAGCCGGAGTGATCGGCGCGCAGAAGGCCGTGCTGCTGGGGTCGTTCAACGCCTGGCGGCCGTCGCCGCTGGACCGCGGCTATACGCTGAAGACGGCGATCGCGGCGTTGCGCGCGCGCACGTCGGTGCCGGTGCTCACCGGGCTGCCTTTCGGCCACGTGCCGACCAAGGTCAGCCTGCCGGTCGGGCGTCGCGTGCAGTTGCTGGTGGAGGGCCGGGACGTGTTGCTCGGCTGGTGAGCCCGGACCCCTGGCGCGGGGGGGATGGGCAGGGTAATTGCGGTCCCGGCTGCGGTCGCTGCCGGCGGCGCTGGACCTAGAATCCGCGGTCGCCTTCGCCGGGGGCGCGGCCCGTTCAGCGACCCTGCGACGGCGCCGTGCAAAGCCTGGAGGCCGCATGCGCGGACCGTTGCGAACTTCTTGCTGGGCCCGGCTGCGCGTCGCGCTGGTGGCCACCGGCGCGCTGCTGCTCGCGGCGTGCAACAACGATCCCTGGCCCTCGGGCTCGGCGGCGTCGAACATGCTGTTCACGTCGATGGTCGAGAGCACGCCGCGGCACCTCGACCCGACCGCGTCGTACTGGAGCAACGACACCGCCGTCACCTACCAGGTCTACGAGCCGCTCTACGGCTACGCGTACCTGAAGCGGCCCTTCGAGCTGATCCCCAAGAGCGCGGCCGAGGTCGTCAAGCCGTACTACCTGGACAAGAGCGGGCGCCGCCTGCCCGACGACGCGCCGGTGGCCGAGATCGCCGAGAGCGTCTATGACATCCCGATCAAGCGCGGCGTGATGTACCAGCCGCACCCCTGCTTCGCCACGGACGCGCAGGGCCACCCGCTGTACCTGCACCTCGAGCCCGGGCAGCTCGGCGACAAGCGCTCGCCGCTGGACTTCCCGGTGCAGGGCACGCGCGAGCTGACGGCCGACGACTTCGTCTATGCGTTGAAGCGCCACGCCACCACGCGCATCACCGCGCCGATCTTCAGCACCTTCGCGCAGTACGTCGTCGGGCTCAAGGACTACGGCGAACTGATCAAGAAGGAGGACGCCAAGCTGCTCGCCGGCGCCGACCCGGCGAGCCTGGACAAGCCCTTCCTCGATTTCCGCCGCTGGCCGCTCGAGGGCGCGAGCGCGCCGAGCAAGCACCTGCTGCGCATCAAGATCATCGGCAAGTACCCGCAGTGGAACTACTGGATGGCGATGACCTTCCTCTCGCCGGTGCCCTGGGAGGCCGATGCCTTCTACAGCCAGCCCGGGATGGCGCAGCGCGGCCTGTCGCTGGACAACTGGCCGGTGGGCACGGGGCCGTTCATGATGACCCAGTACACCAAGGACCGCAGCTACACGCTGCGCCGCAACCCCAACTACCACGGCGACACCTACCCGTGCGAGGGCACGGCGCAGGACAAGGCCGACGGGCTGCTGGCCGACTGCGGCAAGCCGCTGCCCTTCATCGACGGCGTGCGCTCGGTGGTCGAGCGCGAATCGGTGCCGCAGCGCGGCAAGTTCCGCCAGGGCTACTACGACCTCGAGGTCTTCGAGCGCACCGACACCGGCATGGCCTACCTGGTGGAGATGCAGGACTCCGAGCAGGTGCGCAAGGACTATCTGGCCAAGGGCTTCCGCTTCAACAGGACGACCGACGTCAACAGCTACTTCATCGCCTTCAACATGCTCGACCCGGTCATCGGCGCCAGCAGCGACCCGGTCACCGACGAGCGGCATCGCAAGCTGCGCCAGGCGATCGCGATCGCGACCGACTGGGAGGAGTACTCGAAGATCTTCCCGAAGAAGGCCGGCGTCGCCGCCGAGGGCCCGATCCCGCCCGGCATCTTCGGCTCGCGCGAAGGCACGCTCGAAGGCGTCAACCCGTACACGCACAAGGTGGTGGACGGCAAGATCGTGCGCCGCTCGATCGAGGACGCCAAGCAGCTCATGGCCGAGGCCGGCTACCCGCACGGACGCGACGCCAAGACCGGCAAGCCGCTGGTGCTGAGCTACGACTTCTATGCGATCCCGACGCCCGAGCGCAAACCGGAGATCGACTGGGTGGTGCGCCAGTTCGCCAAGATCGACATCCAGCTCGAGGTGCGGGCCACCGACAACAACCAGTTCCAGGACAAGGTCCGCAAGGGCAAGTACCAGGTCTTCTGGCTGGGCTGGAACGCCGACTACCCCGACGCCGAGAACTTCCTGTTCCTGCTCACCACCTCGGCGGGCAAGACCAAGTACGACGGCGAGAACACGTCGAACTACTCGAACCCCGAATTCGACCGGCTGTTCGAGCAGATGCGCACGCTCGACAACGGACCCGAGAAGCAGGCGCTGATCGACAAGATGGTGCACATCGCCGAGCGCGACGCGCCCTGGACCTGGGGCTTCTTCCCCTATGCCTCGGCGGCGGCCCAGCACTGGGTCTACAACTACAAGCCCGCGGTGCTGATCCGCGACTTCGGCAAGTACGTCCGGCTCGACGTGCCGCAGCGCGTGGCCGACGTCCACGCCTGGAATCGGCCGGTGTGGTGGCCGCTCGCGGCGATCATCGCGTTCATCGCGGCGCTGGTGGCGTTCGCACGCCACAACCTGCGCAAGCGCGAGCGCATGAACGCGCGCGGCGAGCTGCTGGCGAACTGAGGGCGCGCGATGCTGAACTACCTCGTCCGCCGTCTCGTCTACGCCGTGCTGGTGCTGCTGGGCGTCAACCTGCTGACCTTCTTCCTGTTCTTCACCGTCAACACGCCGGACGACATGGCGCGCCTGAACCTGGGCGGCAAGCGCGTCACGCAGGAGGCGATCGACAAGTGGAAGGTCGAGCGCGGCTACGACAAGCCGCTGTACCTGAACGAGCAGGCGCCGGGCCTGGCGAAGGTCACCGACACGATCTTCTGGACGCGCTCGGTCTCGCTGTTCGCGCTGAAGTTCGGCCGCCCCGATTCGGAGAGCTCGGGCGACATCGGCCACGAGGTCTCGACGCGCATGTGGGTGAGCCTGAAGCTGGCGCTGCCGCTGTTCATCCTGCAGGTGTTCGCCAGCACCGGCTTCGCGCTGCTGCTGGTGATGCTGCGCAACACCCGGCTGGACCTCTGGGGCGTGGTGCTGTGCGTGGTGATGCTCTCGATCTCGAGCCTCTTCTACATCATCGTCGGCCAGTTCCTGTTCTCGCGCCTGCTCCGGCTGGCGCCGATCTCGGGCTGGGCACCGGGCTGGGACGCGGTGAAGTTCCTCGTGCTGCCGATCGGGTTGTCGCTGCTGTCGCGCCTGGGCGGCGAGGCGCGGCTGTACCGGGCGATGTTCCTGGAGGAGGTCGGCAAGGACTACGTGCGCACCGCGCGCGCCAAGGGCCTCTCGGAAGGCCGGGTGCTGTCGCGCCACGTGCTGCGCAACGCGCTCATCCCGATCGTCACCAGCGCCGGCAGCTACCTGCCGTACGTCTTCCTCGGCAGCCTGGTCTTCGAGAGCTTCTTCGGCCTGCCGGGGCTGGGTGCTTACGTGATCGAGGCGATCAGCAAGCAGGACTTCGCCATCGTGCGCACGATGGTGTTCGTCGGCTCGCTGCTGTACATCCTGACCTACGTCCTCATCGACGTGACCTACACCTGGATCGATCCTCGGGTCCGCCTGAAGTGAAACACCCGCTACGCGCTTCGCGCGCCCCCTCGAGGGGGCACCGCCGGCGGCCCGGCCGAGCCGGATCCGCGGCGGTTGCTTGCCGCACCGGCTTCATGCATCGAGGCTGCCGCTTCGGCGCCATGAACTGAAGTGAAACGCTGACACCATGCCCAAATTCGTCTTGTTGTGGACCGATGCCGCGGTGTGGCTGCTCTTCGCGGCGCTGCTCGGCTACGTCGTGATGGTGCTGCGCCGGCCGCAGCTGGCGGCCAACTGGGGCCGCGTGTTCCGCGACGGCGCCGCGCTCGCCTCGTCCATCGTGCTCGCGCTGTGCCTGGGCGTGACGATGCTCGACAGCCTGCACTACCGCCCGCTGCTGCCGCCTGCGCCCGGCGTGGCCCACGCGGAGCCGGCCTACGACGCGCGCGTGCGCTCGCTGCTCGACCTGGCGCTGTCGCGTCTCGTCGACTCGCGCGAGGAAACCTACTCGCGCCCGCTGTCCTACCTGAGCTTCACCAAGGTCTCGCGCATCGTCGACGGCCAGGTGACTCGCGTGGCGCCCCGGCTCAAGTACGGCGGCGCGGCGCTGACCGATCCGCAGAAGCAGTGGCTGCCCGACCTGGCGCGGCGCACGCTGCGCGGCCTGCTGCTCGGTGCGGCGGTGGCGCTGCTGCTGGGCGCGCTGTGGGTCGGCGTGCTGGCGCGGCGGCGCGGTGCGTCTTTCGCCGCGACCTGGGGCGCGATCCGGCGCCAGGAGACCGTGGTGCCCTGGCATGTGGGGCTGTGGACGCTGTTCGCGCTCGGGCTCATCGTCGGGCCCGCGAGCCAGCTCGCCGGGCCCTACCACCTGCTGGGCACCGACACCACCGGCAACGACGTGCTGTACCAGGCGCTCAAGAGCATCCGCACCGCCTTCGTCATCGGCAGCCTGGCCACGGTCGCGACGCTGCCGCTGGCGGTGACGCTGGGCATCCTGGCCGGCTACTTCCGCGGCTGGGTCGACGAGGTCATCCAGTACCTCTACACGGTGCTGTCGTCGATCCCGAACGTGCTGCTCATCGCCGCCTGCGTGCTGATGGTGCAGGTCTTCCTCGACAAGAACCCCGACCTGTTCGACACCGGGGCGCAGCGCGCGGACGTCAAGCTGTTCCTGCTGTGCACCGTGCTCGGCGTCACCGGCTGGGCCGGTCTGTGCCGGCTGCTGCGCGGCGAGACGATGAAGCTGCGCGAACTGGAGTACGTGCAGGCCGCCAACGCGTTCGGCGTCAGCGATGCCCGCATCATGGCGCGCCACATCTTCCCCAACGTCGCCCACCTGATGTTGATCGTCACGGTGCTCGACTTCTCGTCGCTCATCCTCTACGAGGCCGTGCTGTCGTACGTGGGCGTCGGCGTGGACCCGTCGATGAACAGCTTCGGCGGCATGATCAACCTCGCCCGCAGCGAGATGAGCCGCGACCCGGTGGTGTGGTGGTCCTTCGCCGCCGCCTTCGGCTTCATGGTGACCCTGGTGCTGGCAGCCAACCTGTTCGCCGACGGTGTGCGCGACGCCTTCGACCCCAAGTCCAGCGCCGCGCCGCGACGCCGCCGGGCGCTGACGCGCCGCGCACGAAAGGCGGTCTGAAATGACCCACCCCCGAAGCGCCTTCGGCGCTCCCCCTCGAGGGGGCGACGCCAGCGACCGGGCCAAGCCCGTCCGCGGCGTCCACTTGATGCTTCCGGTTCATGCGACGCGGCTGCCGTATTCCGGCACGGACAACTGAGATGCTAGACATCACCGATCTGAAAGTGGAGCTCGACGCCGAGGCGGGGATCGTCCGCGCCATCGACGGCATGCGCCTGGCCATCGAGCGCGGCGAGACCTTCGCGCTGGTGGGCGAGTCGGGCTGCGGCAAGAGCATGACCGCGCTCGCGCTGATGCGCCTGCTGCCCGACAACGGCATCGTCGCCGGCGGCGACATCACCCTCGGCCAGGGCCGCGACGCCGTCGACGTGCTCGGGCTGAGCGAATCGAGGATGCGCTCGGTGCGCGGCGGGCGCATCGGCATGATCTTCCAGGAGCCGGCGACGAGCCTGAACCCGGTGATGAAGGTCGGCCGGCAGATCGTCGAGGCGATCGAGGCACACACCGAACTGCGCGGCGAGGCCGCACGCGTCAAGGCGATCGACTGGCTGCGCCGCGTCGGCATCCCCGAGCCCGAGCGGCGCATCGACGAATACCCGTTCCGGATGAGCGGCGGGCAGAAGCAGCGCGTGATGATCGCCATCGCGCTGGCGGCGGCGCCCGACTTCCTCGTCGCCGACGAGCCCACTACGGCGCTGGACGTCACGATCCAGGCGCAGATCCTGGACCTGCTCAAGCAGCTGCAGAGCGAGCAGCGCATGGGCATGCTGCTGATCACCCACGACCTCGCCGTCGTGGCGGGCATGGCGCACCGGGTGGCGCTGATGTACGCCGGGCAGATCATCGAGGTCGCGCCCGCCGCCGAGTTCTTCGCCGCGCCGCGCCACCCGTACGCGCAGGCGCTGCTGCGCGCCTTGCCGGCCGGCGACCGGCGCGGCCTGCCGCTGGAAGCGATCAAGGGCACCGTGCCGCCGCTGTGGCAGCGCTTCGACGGCTGTCGCTTCGCGCCGCGCTGCGCGAAGGCGATGCCGCACTGCGCGAGCACGCTCCCCGAGCTGGCCGCAATCGGCGCCGCGCACACCGTGCGCTGCCTGCTCTACGCGCCGGACGCGCCCGCGGCCGCCGAGGCGGCCGCCGCGGAACCGGTTGCCGCCGTGGTTCGCCCGGTAGTCGACCGCAGCGCGCCGCCGCTGCTCGACGTGCAGGGCTTGCGCGTGCGCTTCCCGATCCGCTCCGGCCTGCTGCAGCGCACGAAGCGCCATTTCGACGCCGTCGACGGCGTCTCGTTCCAGGTCCGTCCGGGCGAGACGCTGGCGCTGGTCGGCGAGTCCGGCTGCGGCAAGACGACCACCGGCAAGGCGATCGTGCAGCTGCTGCGCGGCGCGGCCGACATCGAGGGCCGGGCGCTGCTCGACGGGCGCAACCTGTTCGAGCTGCACGGGCCAGAGCTGCTCGCAGCGCGGCGCCAGGTGCAGATCATCTTCCAGGATCCGTTCGCGTCGCTGAACCCGCGCATGCGCGTGTTCGACCTGCTCGAGGAAGGGCTGGCCTCGCTCAACACCGAGCTCGATGCCGGCGCGCGGCGCGAGCGCATCGAGCGGCTCACCGATCAGGTCGGCCTGCGCCGCGACGCGCTCGACCGCTACCCGCACGAGTTCTCCGGCGGCCAGCGCCAGCGCATCGCGATCGCGCGCGCGCTCGCGGTGCAGCCGCGGCTGATCGTCTGCGACGAGCCGACCTCGGCACTCGACGTCTCGGTGCAGGCGCAGATCCTGAACCTGCTGCGCGATCTGCAGCGCGAGCTCGGCGTGTCGTACCTGTTCATCACGCACAACATCGGCGTCGTCGAGTACATCGCCGACCGGATCGCGGTGATGCGCGCCGGCCGCATCGAGGAGCAGGGTGACTGCGACGACGTGCTGTCGCGCCCGCAGCAGGAGTACACGAAGACCCTGCTCGCCGCCGTGCCCAGGCTGGTGCCGGCTTGACAGCGACTTGCGATCGCTCGACCAGGAACGAGGGGCCGTTCGCGCTTCACCTGCGCAAGCCAAGGTCGCCGGGTGGTCGGTTCCGCTCATGTCCCCCGGGCTGGGCCTTGCCCAGCCTTCCTCCTTTACTTCGCTCCATCGGCCACCCGCCACCCTTGGCCACCACCGTGAGCGACATGCGACCGGTCGCACGCCACCGCAGTGCCCGATCGGGACGGTGGGGCGTGCTGTGGAGCGAAGTAAAGGAGGAGCGCCGGGCGAAGCCCGGCGCGGGGGACATGAGCGGAGCGGCGCGCCCCTGCGGCCCGATCTCGCGCCCCACGCCCGCACGCGGTACGAACTGCCACTCCGGGCCGCGAACCGATGCAGGGCCCTTCTCGACGATCGATCGCGGACGGGCCCAGGGCCTGCGCCGCCGTGCTGCACTTACACTGCCGCCCAGCCCCGGTGGTGAAACCGGTAGACACAGCGGACTTGAAGATTGAGCACCCGGGTCGGAAACGCCCGGCGTGAATCCCGTCAAAGTCGGCGAACCCCCTGACGCCACGCGTCGAGGCAACGCCGAGCCAAGCCCGGCGCGAGCCGGGAAGGTGTAGAGAGTGGACGGCGGGGGCCTACCGCCGCCGGCAACGGCGGCCAGGGCCAAGGCGCATTCCAGACCCCGAACGCGCGCACCGCGCGCGGCGGCGAAAGCCGTGGCGGGCAAGAAAATCCGCGGCTTGCCGTGAGGCGGCGTGCCGGTTCGAGTCCGGCCCGGGGCACCATCCGATCGAGCTTCGTGCGCGCTTTCGTTCCGCGCCGGCGCGCCTTGCGTCTAGAATAGAACGATCGTTCGATTTTGGCGTCGGCGAAACAGGTCGACGACTAGAATTTGCGGCGGTTTCCCCGTCGTCAATTGCGCAGGAGTGGCAGGTCATGAAGGTGCTGGTGCCCGTGAAGCGGGTGGTGGACTACAACGTCAAGGTGCGCGTGAAGAGCGACGGCACCGGTGTCGACATCGCCAACGTCAAGATGAGCATGAACCCCTTCGACGAGATCGCCGTCGAAGAGGCCGTGCGTCTGAAGGAGAAGGGCGTCGCGACCGAGATCGTCGCCGTCTCGTGCGGCGTCACGCAGTGCCAGGAGACGCTGCGCACCGCGATGGCGATCGGCGCCGACCGCGCGATCCTGGTGGAGTGCGCCGACGAACTCCAGCCGCTGGCAGTGGCCAAGCTGCTCAAGGCGCTGGTCGACAAGGAGCAGCCCGGCCTCGTGATCCTGGGCAAGCAGGCGATCGACGACGACTGCAACCAGACCGGCCAGATGCTGGCGGCGCTGGCCGGCCTGCCGCAGGCCACCTTCGCCTCGAAGGTCGAGGTCGCCGACGGCTTTGCGTCGGTGACGCGCGAGGTCGACGGCGGGCTGGAGACGCTGAAGATCAGGCTGCCGGCGGTGATCACCACCGATTTGCGCCTGAACGAGCCGCGCTACGTGACGCTGCCCAACATCATGAAGGCGAAGAAGAAGACGCTCGAGGTCGTCAAGCCGGCCGATCTGGGCGTCGACGTGACGCCGCGCATCAAGACGCTGAAGGTTGGCGAGCCGCCCAAGCGCGGCGCCGGCATCAAGGTGCCCGATGTCGCGACGCTGGTGGACAAGCTCAAGAACGAAGCGAAGGTGATCTGATGGCAGCGCTGGTCATTGCCGAACACGACAACGCATCCGTGAAGGGTGCGACCCTCAACACCGTCACCGCGGCGCTGGCCTGCGGCGGAGAGGTCCACGTGCTGATCGCGGGCACGGACGCCGCCGGCGCGGCGCAGGCCGCGGCCCGGATCGCCGGCGTGGCCAAGGTGCTGCACGCCGACGCGCCGGGCCTGAACCACGGCCTGGCCGAGACCGTCGCGGCCCAGGTGCTCGCGGTCGCGAAGAACTACACCCACCTGCTGTTCCCGGCCACCGCGGCGGGCAAGAACGTCGCCCCGCGCGTGGCCGCGCTGCTCGACGTCGCGCAGATCAGCGATGCGACCAGGGTGCTCGCCGCCGACACCTTCGAGCGCCCGATCTACGCCGGCAACGCGATCGCCACGGTGCAGAGCCTGGACGCGATCAAGGTGATCACCGTGCGCACGACGGGCTTCGACGCCGCCGCCGCCAGCGGCGGCAGCGCGGCGGTCGAGACGGTCGCCGCGGTCGCCGACAGCGGCAGTTCCACCTTCATCGGCAGCGAGATCGCGAAGAACGACCGGCCCGAGCTGACGTCCGCCAAGATCATCGTCAGCGGTGGCCGCGCGCTGGGCTCGAGCGAGAAGTTCACCGAGGTGCTGACGCCGCTGGCCGACAAGCTCGGCGCGGCGCTCGGCGCGAGCCGCGCCGCGGTCGACGCCGGCTACGCGCCGAACGACTGGCAGGTCGGACAGACGGGCAAGATCGTCGCGCCGCAGCTGTATGTCGCCTGCGGCATCAGCGGCGCGATCCAGCATCTGGCGGGCATGAAGGACAGCAAGGTCATCGTCGCGATCAACAAGGATCCCGAGGCGCCGATCTTCAGCGTCGCCGACTACGGGCTCGAGGCCGACCTCTTCACCGCGGTGCCGGAGCTGGTCGCCAAGCTCTGACGCCGTCCACCCGACCGATGAACCTTCCAGGGGCGCCGGCGCCCCGCACTGCATCATGAGCACACCGTACCGCGCTCCCGTCAAGGACATGCTCTTCGTGATGGAGGCGCTGGCCGGCATAGACCGCGTCGCCGCGCTGCCGGGGCACGAGGACGCCGGCCTCGACACCGCCGCGGCGGTGCTCGAGGAGTGCGCCAAATTCAACGAAGGCGTGGTCGCGCCGCTGAACGCCGACGGCGACCGCAACCCTTCGTCGTGGCACGACGGCGAGGTGCGCACGACGCCGGGCTTCGCGCAGGCGTTCCGCCAGTTCGCCGAAGGCGGCTGGCAGGGTCTGCAGCACCCACCCGAGTTCGGCGGCCAGGGCCTGCCCAAGCTGATCGGCGCGGCCTGCATCGAGATGGTCAACAGCGCCAACCTCAGCTTCGCGCTGTGCCCGCTGCTCACCGACGGCGCGATCGAGGCGCTGCTGACCGCCGGCTCACCCGAGCAGCAGGCCATGTACATCCCGCCGATGGTCGACGGCCGCTGGACCGGGACGATGAACCTGACCGAGCCGCAGGCCGGCAGCGACCTGTCGCTGGTGCGCACGCGCGCCGAGCCGCAGCCCGACGGCAGCTACAGACTGTTCGGCACCAAGATCTTCATCACCTACGGCGAGCACGACATGGCGGACAACATCGTCCATCTGGTGCTCGCGCGCGTGACCGGCGCGCCCGAAGGCGTGAAGGGGATCTCGCTCTTCCTGTGCCCGAAGGTCCTGCCCGACGGCACGCGCAACGACGTGCATTGCGTCAGCATCGAGCACAAGCTCGGCATCAAGGCGAGCCCGACCGCGGTGCTGCAGTACGGCGACCGGGGTGGTGCCATGGCCCACCTCGTCGGCCAGGAGAACCGTGGCCTCGAGACCATGTTCATCATGATGAACGCGGCGCGCTTCGCCGTCGGCGTGCAGGGCATCGCGCTCGCCGAGCGCGCCTACCAGGCGGCGGTGCAGTACGCGCGCGACCGGGTGCAGAGCCGGCCGGTGGACGGCTCGGTGAGCGCCGCCGCGCCCATCATCCACCACCCCGACGTGCGCCGGATGCTGATGACGATGCGCGCCCACACCGAGGCCTGCCGCGCGATGGCGCTCGTCGCGGCCGCGGCCTACGACGCGGCGCACGCGCACCCGGACGCGGCGGTGCGCGCCGAGAACCAGTCTTTCTACGAGTTCATGGTGCCGCTCGTCAAAGGCCTGTCCACCGAGATGAGCCTGGAGGTCGCGAGCCTGGGCGTGCAGGTCCACGGCGGGATGGGCTTCATCGAGGAGACCGGCGCGGCGCAGTTCCTTCGCGACGCGAAGATCCTGACCATCTACGAAGGCACGACGGCGATCCAGGCGAACGACCTCGTCGGCCGCAAGACCGCGCGCGACGGCGGCGCGACCGCGCGCGCGATCGCCGCGCAGGTGGAGGCCACCGAGGCCGCGCTGAACGCACGCGCCAGCGCTGCGGCGCGTGCGGTGGCGCAGCGCCTGACCGCCGGGCGGCGCGCGTTCCAGGATGCGGTGGACTTCGTCGCCGGCCGCGGCAAGGCCGATCCGAACGCGGTCTACGCCGGCAGCGTGCCCTACCTGATGCTCGCCGGCACCGTGGTCGCCGGCTGGCAGATGGCGCGCGCGCTGATGGCGGCCGAGGACCAGCTCGCGCTGGGCGTCGATGCCGAGTTCATGCAGGCCAAGATCGCGACCGCGCGCTTCTACGCCGACCACATCCTCGTCAAGGCCCCCTCGCTGCGCGATGCGATCGTCGACGGCGCCGAGGCCGTCACCGCGCTCGCGCTGGAGTCCTTCTGATGTCCCTGCCCCCGATCCTGCAAGGGCTCGCGCTGCCCGTCATCGGCTCGCCGCTGTTCATCATCAGCAACCCCAAGCTCGTCATCGCCCAGTGCCAGGCCGGCATCGTCGGCTCGATGCCGGCGCTGAACGCGCGCCCGGCGAGCCAGCTCGACGAATGGCTGGCCGAGATCACCGAGACGCTGGCCGCCTGGGACCGTGATCACCCCGAGCGCAAGGCGGCGCCGTTCGCGATCAACCAGATCGTGCACAAGACCAACGACCGGCTCGAGCACGACATGCAGGTCTGCGCGAAGTACAAGGTGCCGATCGTCATCACCTCGCTCGGCGCGCGCACCGACATCAACGAGGCCGTGCATTCGTGGGGCGGCATCGTGCTGCACGACGTCATCAACAATGCGTTCGCGCACAAGGCGGTGGAGAAGGGTGCCGACGGCCTGATCGCGGTGGCCGCCGGCGCCGGCGGCCATGCCGGCGTGAAGAGCCCGTTCGCGCTGATCCAGGAGATCCGCGCCTGGTTCGCCGGCCCGCTCGCGCTCAGCGGCGCGATCGCGACCGGCGACGCGGTGCTCGCCGCTCAGGCGATGGGCGCCGACCTGGCCTACATCGGCTCGGCCTTCATCGCCACCGACGAGGCGCGCGCTTCAGACGCCTACAAGCAGTGCATCGTCGACAGCAACAGCGACGAGATCGTCTACTCGAACCTGTTCACCGGCGTGCACGGCAACTACCTGAAGCCGTCGATCCGCACCGCCGGCATGGACCCCGACCACCTGCCCGAGAGCGACCCGAGCAAGATGAGCTTCGGCGGCGACGCGAAGAAGGCCTGGAAGGACATCTGGGGCTGCGGCCAGGGGATCGGCGCAGTCACCGCGGTGGTGCCGGCCGCCGAGCTGGTGGCGCGGCTCGAGCGCGAGTACGGCGCGGCGCGCGCGCGGCTGGGGCTGGCGATCTGAAGGCGATGGCGACGCGCCAGGTCGTCCGCAACGCGAACCTGTTCGACAGCGCAGCGGGTGCGATGCGCCCGGGCAGCACGATCGTCATCGAAGGCGAGCGCATCGCCGCGGTGACGCAGGAGCCGATCGCGGTCGACGACGCGATCGTCATCGACGCCGGTGGTCGCGCGGTGCTGCCCGGGCTGATCGACGCCCATGTGCACGTCGTCGCCGCATCGCACGACCTCGTCGGGCTGGCGCTGCAGCCGGCGTCGCTGGTGACGGCCCAGAGCGGCCGGATCCTGCGCGAGATGCTGGGGCGCGGCTTCACGACCGTGCGCGATGCCGCCGGCGCCGACTGCGGGCTTCAGGAGGCGGTGGCGCGCGGCCTCTTCGACGGCCCGCGCCTGTTCATTGCCGGCCAGCCGATCTCGCAGACCGGCGGCCATGCCGACATGCGGCCCAAGGGCGTGCGCGGTCCGGGTTCGCGCGAGATGTTCTGCAGCTGCGCCGGCCTGGGCCTCGTCGGCGCGATCGCCGACGGCGTCGGCGAGGTGCGCCGCGCCGTGCGCGAGCAGGTGCGCAACGGCGCCGACCAGATCAAGATCATGGCCGGCGGCGGCATCTCGAGCCCGGCCGATCCGCTCGAAGGCACGCAGTTCTCGATCGACGAGCTGCGCGCCGCGGTCGAGGAGGCCGAGGCCGCCAACCTCTATGCGCTCGCGCATGCCTACTCGCCGCGTGCCGTGACGCGCGCGGTTCAGGCCGGGGTGCGCAGCATCGAGCACGGCAACCTGATCGACGAGGCCACGGTGCGCGAGATGAAGCGCCACGGCAGCTACCTGGTGCCGACGCTGTCGACCTACGCCGCGCTCGCCGACGAAGGTGCACGGCTGGGCTGGTCGCCGGCGATGCTGGCCAAGCTCGAGATGGTGCAGGACCGCGGCCTGGACGCGGTGCGCCTGGCGCGCGCCGAGGGCGTGCCGGTGGTCTTCGGCACCGATCTGCTCGGCCACATGCACGAACGCCAGTCGGGCGAGTTCGCGCTGCGGCTGGCGGCGATGACGCCGGTCGAGGCGCTGCAGGGCGCCACCATCACCGCGGCCCGGCTGATGCGCCAGGAAGGCCGCATCGGCGAGCTCGTCGCCGGCGCCTGGGCCGACCTGCTCGTCGTCGAAGGCGATCCGATCGCCTCGCTGGAGATGCTGGCCCGGCCGGAGGCCGGCGTGCGCCTGGTGATGCAGGGCGGCCGCTGCTTCAGGAACGGTCTGACGCCGCCGTCCCGCTGAGCAGGCGGTTGACGAGTTCCGGCGTCGTCGCCGCGCCGGTCTTGCGCATCAGCCGGGCGCGGTAGACGTCCACCGTGCGCGGACTGATCGCGAGCCGCTTGCCGATCAGCTTGCTCGTCAGGCCGTCGATCAGCAGCGCCGCGATCTCGCGCTCGCGCGCGGTGAAGTCGTGCTTCAGCGTGCGCCGGGCCGACAAGTCCTCGAAGGCCCAGATGCCGGCGGCATGCGGGGCACGCGGGTCCAGGGCCCGGCCCGAGACATGGCACCAGAACAGCTCGCCGTCGAAGCGCTTCATGACGCGGTCGTCGGCGTAATGGCCGTCGGCGTCGAGGCGCGCGGTGATGCGCTCGCCGGTGCGCCGGAACTCATCGACGGACGGATAGAGGATCTCGAACGAACGGCCGACGAGCTGTTCGCGCCGCGCGCCGAACATCGCCAGCAGCTGGCGGTTGCAGGCCAGCATCTGGCGCTCGCGCGACAGCACCAGGCCGATCGGCGCCAAATCGAAGGCGCTGCCGAAGTCGAGTGCCGGCTCTGCGCTCACAGCAGCGCGCAGGTGGTCGTCGCGTGCGCGGCGAGTTCGCCGTCGGGGTCGAGCAGATGGACCTCGCCGAACACCAGCTTGCGCCCCATGCGCAGCACGCGGGCGACGACACGCAGCGCGCCGGCGCTGCCTGCCACCGGGCGCAGGAAGCTGGTCTGCAGCTGCACCGTCGTCAGCGGCTTGAACCCGCCCAGGCGCGTCATCACGGCCAGCACCATCGCGGTGTCGGCGGCGGCCATCATCGTCTGGCCGCAGAGCACGCCGCCGGCGTGGACATGCCGGGGCGTGACCGGCAGGCGCAGCGTCACCTCTCCGGGGCGCGCTTCGAGCACGCGCAGGTCGAGCTCGCGCACCCATTCGGCGAAGACGTGGGAGAGTGCCGCCTCGAGCATCTCGATGTCGGCCTGCGACTGCGTCTCCATCGGGCGGCTCCGCGTTTGAACGTAGTCAATTCTACGTAACGACCTCGACGTGCCGGCCGGTGTAGGCTCGCGCTTCAGCCTGGAGACATCACCCATGAAGAAGGTCTATCCGAGCGCGAAGGCCGCGCTCGACGGCATCGTCCACGACGGCCAGCTGATGGCCGTCGGCGGCTTCGGCCTGTGCGGCATCCCCGAGGCGCTGATCGCCGCGCTGCGCGACGCCGGGACGAAGAACCTGACCGTGATCTCGAACAACGCCGGCGTCGACGGCTTCGGCCTCGGCCAGCTGCTCGAGACGCGCCAGATCCGCAAGATGATCAGCAGCTACGTCGGCGAGAACAAGGAGTTCGAGCGCCAGTACCTGGCGGGCGAGCTCGAGCTCGAGTTCACGCCGCAGGGCACGCTGGCCGAGAAGCTGCGCGCCGGCGGCGC
Organism: Rubrivivax sp. SCN 70-15; assembly: GCA_001725505.1. Lineage (GTDB taxonomy): Bacteria > Pseudomonadota > Gammaproteobacteria > Burkholderiales > Burkholderiaceae_C > Rubrivivax. Next base: position 18,795 of record MEGM01000027.1, read on the forward strand.
CGGGATCCCGGCCTTCTTCACGCGCACCGGTGTCGGCACGCTGGTGGCCGAAGGCAAGGAGCTGCGCGTGTTCGACGGCCACACCTACGTGATGGAGCATTCGCTCGTGCCCGACGTCTCGCTGGTCAAGGCCTGGAAGGCCGACGTCTCGGGCAACCTGGTGTTCCGCCGCACCGCGCGCAACTTCAACCCGGCGGTCGCGATGGCCGGCAGGACGACGGTGGTGGAGGTCGAGGAGATCCTGCCGCTGGGTGCGCTCGACCCCGACGCGATCCACCTGCCGGGTATCTACGTGCACCGCATCGTGCTCAACGCGGCGCCCGAGAAGCGCATCGAAAAGCGCACGGTCCGGGCCTAGCCGGCCATCACTTACCAGGGTGCCCGCGGGCACCCGCACCCGTTTTGCTCCGAAGGAGACCCCCCATGCCCTGGACCCAAGACCAGATGGCCGCCAAGGCGGCGGCCGAACTGCAGGACGGCTTCTACGTCAATCTCGGCATCGGCATCCCGACGCTGGTGGCCAACCACGTGCCCAAGGACATCGAGGTCTGGCTGCAGAGCGAAAACGGCATGCTCGGCATCGGCCCGTTTCCGACCGAGGACGAGGTCGACGCCGACCTGATCAACGCCGGCAAGCAGACCGTGACGACGATCCCCGGCTCGAGCATCTTCGGCAGCCACGACAGCTTCGCGATGATCCGCGGCGGCAAGATCAATCTCAGCATCCTGGGCGCGATGCAGGTTAGCGAGAAGGGCGACCTCGCGAACTGGATGATCCCCGGCAAGATGGTCAAGGGCATGGGTGGCGCGATGGACCTCGTCGCCGGTGTGCCGCGCTGCATCGTGCTGATGGAGCACGTGGCGCGCAAGAAGGACGGCAGCACCGACCTGAAGATCCTGCCCGCCTGCACGCTGCCGCTGACCGGCGTCGGCGTCGTCCACCGCATCATCACCGACCTCGCGGTGATGGACGTCACGCCGCAGGGGCTGAGGGTCGTCGAACTGGCGCCGGACGTGAGCCTGGAAGAACTGCAGAGCAAGACCGGCGTGCCGCTGCTGCAGTAGCGGCCGCCCTCAGCGCTGCGCGCGCCTGCCGCGGAAGAAGGCCCAGGCCTCGTCGACGGTTTCCACGTCGCCGTTCTGCGCGCCAACGAAGCGGCGCCAGAGGCGACCGACGCGCCGGGCGATGCTCGGCTCGACGTGGCCGCCAGCATCGATGCGCAGCAGCTCGACCTGGAGGCCGTTCGGGTCGCGGCCCCAGACGGTGCGCGTCGCGCGCGTCGCGTCCGCCGGGTCGAGGTGTGGCAGCGGCTCAACCCGGGACCGCGTCTTGGGCAGGCCGTCCAGACGGCACCAGACCTGTGCCTAGGCCTCGACGCCGATCACCGTGCCGCGGTGCCCATGACCGATGGCGCCGCCCGCATAAGGGACCAGCGGGTCGGCGGTGCCGGCCATGACCAGCACCGGCAGCGGGTGCGTCGGCGCCGGACACAGGCTGTCGGCGGCCATCGACGCGCCGACGGTCGCGAACGCGGCCAGGCGCGGGCCGAGCTCGATCGCGGCGCGGAAGGCCATCATCCCGCCGTTGGACATGCCGATCAGGTACACGCGCGCCGGATCGGCGTCGTGCTCGGCGACGGCGCGGTCGATGACCTCGCCGATCAGTCCCACGTCATCGACCGGCGGCTTGGTCCGCGCGTCGCGGCGGCAGTCGTTCCAGCCCGGCTTGCCGTCGCCGCCGCGCAGGCCGTCGGGCGCGACGATGACCAGCCCGTCGCGGTCGACACGGTCGAGCCACAGCGACAGTGGCGACTTGCCGGGGCCGCGCCCCAGCATCTGCCGGGCCGAGCCGCCGTGCCCGTGCAGCACGATCACGAGGGGATGCAGTCCCGGCGCACCGGCGGCCGGCTCGGCGAGCAGCACCGTGCGCGGGCCCTCCGGCCGTTCCAGCGTGAGCGTCTCGAGCGTCACCGCACGCGCCGCTGCGCCCGGCGCCAGCAGCGCCGCGACGAGCAGCGGCAGGGCGCGATGCCTCATGCCGCGGCCCGCGCCATGGCGGCGCAGTGGTCGCGCAGCGCTCGCGCCGCGTCGGGCACGAGCGCCGGTCCGCTGTAGATGAGGCCGGTGTAGATCTGCACCAGGTCGGCGCCAGCGTCGCGCTTGGCGCAGGCGTCGGCGCCGCTCATCACGCCGCCCACGCCGATGATCGGGAATGCCGGGCCGAGCGCAGCGCGCAGCTGCGCGACAACGCGGTTGCTCGCCGCGAATACCGGCGCGCCGGACAGGCCGCCAGCCTCGTCGGCGTGCGGCAGGCCCTGCACGGCGTCGCGGGTCACGGTGGTGTTGGTCGCGATCACGCCGTCGATCCCGTTCTTGCGCAGCGTTGTGGCAATCATGCCGACCTGTGCCTCGTCGAGGTCGGGCGCGATCTTCACGAACAGCGGCACGCGCCGGCCGTGGCGGGCCTCGAGCGCGACGCGGCGCTCCTGCAGCACGGCCAGCAGCGCGTCCAGCGCTGCGTCGCTCTGCAGCGCGCGCAGGTTCTTCGTGTTGGGCGACGAGATGTTGACGGTCACGTAGTCGGCGTGCGGGTAGACGCCGCCCAGGCACTCGAGGTAGTCGTCGGCCGCACGCTCGATCGGGGTCGCCGCGTTCTTGCCGATGTTCAGCCCGAGGAGGCCGCCGCGCGCGCGGAAGCGGCTGCGCTGCACGTTGGCGACGAAGGCGTCGAGCCCGTCGTTGTTGAAGCCCATCCGGTTGATCAGCGCGCGGGCCTGCGGCAAGCGGAACATGCGCGGCTTGGGGTTGCCGCTCTGCGCCTTCGGCGTGACGGTGCCGACCTCGATGAAGCCGAAGCCCATCGCGCCCAGGCCGTCGATGCAGCGGCCGTTCTTGTCCAGACCGGCGGCCAGGCCGACGCGGTTCGGGAAGCGCAGCCCGGCGACGCTCACC
>MEGM01000028.1:0-17598 GCA_001725505.1 Rubrivivax sp. SCN 70-15
GTCGTGGATCTGGTCGTCCAGGTAGCGGACCTGCTCACCCGAGCCCGATGGCACCTCGGTGGTCAGGTGGTACTTGGCGTCGCCGTCGAGCACCGTGACATTGCCAAGGATGTCGAGGCTGCGGACATAGGGCGCGGTGACGATGATGGGGTCACCGGTGTGGACGTCATCGCCGCTTCCCGCAGAGGCGCGGTCCTGGGCATAAGCCGGCGCGGCAAGGAAAATGGCATTCATGGGGATACCCGTAGTGCGGCCTTGCGCCACATCACAACGCGCCCGCGAGCGGGACGTCGAGTACGGCAGCGATCTGCACGAGTTCAAGCCCGACTGGGGCTCGACGCTGGTCACTGGCTTCGGCGCCATCCACGGCCAGCCGGTCGGCGTGCTCGCCAACAACGGGCCGCTGGTCGCCGAGGCGGCGCTCAAGGGCACGCATTTCATCGAGCTGGCCAACCAGCGCGGCGTGCCTTTGCTGTTCCTGCAGAACATCGCCGGCTTCATGGTCGGCACCGAGGCCGAGCGCGGCGGCATCTCCAAGCACAGCGCCAACATGGTGTACGCCGTGTCGTGCGCGCGCGTGCCCAAGCTCACGCTCGTCGTCGGCGGCTCCTACGGCGCCGGCAACTACGGCATGTGCGGGCGCGGCTTCGAGCCCGAGTTCCTGTTCACCTGGCCGAGCGCGCAGGTGGCCACGATGAGCGCCGACATCGCGAGCAACGTGATGACCGAACTCGCGCGCTCCAACCTGCGCGGCCCGGCCGACGAGGCGCGCATCGCCGAGACCGAGCGCACGGTGCGCGAGCAGTACGCGCGCCAGACCGACCCCTACTACGCCACCTCGCGCCTGTGGGACGACGGGCTGATCGCACCCTCGTCGTCGCGCCAGGTGCTGGCGCTCGCGCTCGCGCTGTGCACGCGCCGCGTGCCACCGCGCACGGCCACTCCCGTCTACCGCATGTAAGCCCAGAGCCTTCGCCATGAGCACGCCCACCTTCGAGACCCTGCTGCTGAGCGTCGACGCTCGCGGCGTTGCCACGCTCACCCTGAACCGCCCCGACACGCACAACGCGCTGAACGCGACGCTGATCGCCGAGCTGCGCCAGGCAGCCGAGTGGCTCTCCAAGGCGCCGGGCCTGCGCGCCGTGGTCCTCACCGGCGCGGGCCAGACTTTCTGCGCCGGTGGCGACCTCGGCTGGATGCAGCAGAACATGAAGAAGACGCGCGCCCAGCGCGTGGCCGAGAGCTTCGAGCTGGCGCTGATGCTGCGCGCGCTCAACGAGCTGCCGGTGCCGATGATCGGCCGCGTCAACGGGCCCGCCTACGGCGGCGGCGTTGGCATGGTCTCGGTGTGCGACGTTGCCATCGCGGTCGAGACCGGCAGCTACTGCCTCACCGAAGTGCGGCTCGGGCTGCTGCCGGCCAACATCGCGCCCTACGTGGTGGCGCGCATGGGCGAGGCGAACGCACGCCGCACCTTCCTGACGGCGCGGCGCATGAGCGCCGCCGAGGCGCGGCGGCTGGGCCTGGTGTCCGAAGTGGTGGCGCCCGAGCAGCTCGACGCCGCCGTCGAGCGCGAGCTGGCCGACCTGCTGCAATGCGCACCCGGCGCGGTGGCCGCGACCAAGAAGCTGATCGGCTACGTGCACGGCCACGACCTGCCGACGAGCATGACCTACGCCGCCGACAAGCTGGCCGACGCCTGGGAAACCGACGAGGGCCGCGCCGGCATCGAGGCTTTCTTCGCCAAGCGCCCGCCGCCTTGGCGCCAGTGAGGGCGCGCGGCGCGATGTTCCAGACCCTGCTGATTGCCAACCGCGGCGAGATCGCCTGCCGCATCGCGCGCACCGCGCGCCGGCTCGGCATGTGCAGCGTGGCGGTGTACAGCGACGCCGACCGCGGCGCGCGCCACGTTGCCGCCTGCGACGCGGCGGTGCGCATCGGCCCGCCCGAGGCCGCGCGCAGCTACCTCGACGCGGCGGCCATCGTCGCCGCGGCCAAGGCGAGCGGGGCGCAGGCGGTGCATCCGGGCTACGGCTTCCTGTCCGAGAGCACGGCGCTGATCGGCGCCTGCCAGGCGGCGGGCATCGCCTTCGTCGGGCCCTCGCTCGACGCCATCCGCCGCATGGGCTCGAAGATCGAGTCCAAGCGCATCGCGGTCGAGCACGGCGTGCCGGTCGTGCCCGGCTACCACGGCGACGACCAGGCGAGCGCGGTGCTGGCCGAGGAGGCGGCGCGCATCGGCTACCCGGTGCTGATCAAGGCCTCGGCCGGCGGCGGCGGCAAGGGCATGCGCGTGGTGCGCGCGCCCGCCGACTTCGCTGCCGCGCTGGACACCGTGCGCCGCGAGGCCAAGGCTTCGTTCGGCGACGACAGCGTGCTGCTCGAACGCTACCTCGCCGAGCCGCGCCACCTGGAGGTGCAGCTGCTCGGTGACCGCCACGGCCACCTGGTGCATCTGTTCGAGCGCGAGTGCTCGATCCAGCGCAACCACCAGAAGGTGATCGAGGAGGCACCCGCGCCGTACTTGAGCGACGCGCAGCGCGAAGCGCTGTACCGCCACGCGCTCGCCGTCGGCAACGCGATCGGCTACGACTCCACGGGCACCGTCGAATTCATCCACGACGCGGCCGGCGGCGACACCTTCTTCCTCGAGATGAACACGCGGCTGCAGGTCGAGCACCCGGTGACCGAGGCGACGGTCGGCATCGACCTGGTGGAGTGGCAGCTGCGTGTCGCGGCCGGCGAGCCGCTGGCCTTCGCGCAGGGCGATTTGACGCGCAGCGGCTGGGCGATCGAGGCGCGCGTCTGCGCCGAGGACCCGGCCGCCGGCTTCGCGCCCGAGATCGGCGCCATCTGCTCCTACGCCGAACCGGCGGGCGAGGGCGTGCGCGTCGACAGTGGCGTCGGCGAGGGCAGCGTGGTGACTCCGTACTACGACTCGATGCTCGCCAAGGTGATCGCCAGCGCCGACACGCGCGCGCTGGCGGCGCGGCGCCTGGCCGGCGCGCTGGCCAGCTACCGGCTGCTGGGCGTGCGCAGCAACCTCGGCTTTTTGGCCGACCTGGTGCAGCAGCCTGCGTTCGAGGCGATGCTGTCCACCCACTACATCGAGCGTGCCTTCCCCGGCGGCTGGCAGCCGCGCGGCGACGCCGGCACGGCACTGGCCCTGGCCGCGCTCGGCTGCGTGCTGGGCGCACAGGCGCCGGCCGAGGCCTCGCCGTGGCTCGCCTTCGGCGCCTGGCGCGTGCTCGGCGACGCCGCGCCGGCCGGCGTGCGCGTGCTGCTGGAGGATGCTTCGCGCAGGCTGCACGTCGCGCTCGTGCGCCGCGACGGCGCGGGCTGGCAGGCCGAGCTGGGCGAACGCCGCTTCGCGTTCGCGGCCCGGCTCGAAGGCGGGCGCCTCGAAGTCGAGCGCGACGGCCAGTGCGAAGTCCATGCCTTCGCCTGCGCCACCGAAGCCGGCGCCGCGCCGGGCCGGCAGCGCGTGTGGCTGCACGGGCCGCGCGGCATCCATGCATTCGAGCGCATCGACCGCACCGCGCATGCGCTGGCCGGCAAGGCTGCCGGCGGCGCGGCTGCCGGCAACACGCTGCGTGCGCCGATGCCGGGGCTCGTCACCGCGGTATGCGCCGCCGCGGGCGAGCGCGTGGCTGCCGGCGCGCCGGTGCTGATGATCGAGGCGATGAAGATGATCCACACGCTCGCCTCGCCGACCGACGGCGTGGTGGCGCAACTGCGCTGCCGCGTCGGCGATTCGGTGCGCGGCGGCGACGTGCTGGCCACGATCGAGACGGAGCCATGACATGAACGAGCCGATCTATTTCACCGACGAGCACCGCAGCTTCCGCGACAACCTGCGCCGCTTCATCGACCAGGAGGTCGTGCCCGAGGCACACGCCTGGGAGGAGGCCGGCATGGTGCCGCGCGAGGTGCTGCGCACGATGGGCGAGCTGGGCTACCTGGGCGTGCGCTACCCCGAGGTCTACGGCGGCTCCGCGCTGGACACGGTGTACAGCGCGATCCTCGCCGAGGAGCTCGGCCGCTCCACCTTCGGCGGCTTCGCGGTGACCGTCACCGTGCATACCGACATGGCCTCGCCGCACCTGGCCAATTTCGGCACGCCGCCGCAGCTGGAACGCTGGCTCAAGCCGATCATCCGCGGCGAGAAGGTCTGCGCCGTGGCGGTGACGGAGCCCGACGCCGGCTCCGATGTCGCCGGCCTGCGCACGCGCGCCGTGCGCGACGGCGAGCACTGGGTGATCGACGGCACGAAGATGTTCATCACCAATGGTGTGCACGCCGACGTGTACTTCGTCGGCGCGCGCACCGACCCCAAGGCCAAGGGCTCGCGCGGCATTTCGATCTTCGTCGTCGAGAAGGGCACGCCGGGCTTGCGCGTCGGGCGCGCGCTGAAGAAGAGCGGCTGGCTGTCCAGCGACACCGCCGAGCTGGTGTTCGAGAACTGCCGCGTGCCGGCGGCGCACCTGCTGGGCGAGGAGAACAAGGGCTTCTACCAGATCATGCGCAACTTCCAGAACGAGCGCATGGTGATCGGCGCGGCGGCGATGGGCGAGGCGGCGCGCGCCATCGAGATGACGGTGGCCTACACGCGCGAGCGCAAGGCCTTCGGCGCGACGCTGTGGGACAAGCAGGCGATCCGCCAGCGCCTGGCCATGCGCGCGGCGCAGGTCGAGGCCGGGCGCGCGCTCGTCTACCACGCGGCCTGGCTCGACGCGCAGGGCAAGGAGTGCGTCAAGGAGGTGTCGATGGTCAAGGCGCTGTGCGGCGAGCTGGTCAACGAGGTGCTCTACGACTGCCAGCAGTTCCACGGCGGCTTCGGCTACATCCGCGAGTCGGCCATCGAGCGCATGGTGCGCGACGCGCGGGTGGAGGCCATCGGCGGCGGCGCCACCGAGGTGATGCTCGAGGAAATCGCCAAGCGGATGTGATGAAGACGACGAAACAAGGCAAGCGATGAACATCCTGTCCGACGACGATACCGCCGATCCTGCGCTGACCCGCATGTGGCAACAAATCACTTCGGTAGCGGCCTACAGCCGAGAGCTGGGGCTGGCGCTGCACTCGGTGCGCCCCGACTGGTGCGTCATCAAGGCGCCCTACGACCCGCGCACGGTCGGCAACCCCGAGTCTGGCGTCGTCCATGGCGGCGTCATCACCGCGCTGCTCGACAGCTGCTACGGGCTGGCGATCTTCGTGCGCCTGGGCAAGCTCAAACCCATGGCCACGCTGGACCTGCGGATCGACTACCTCAAGCCCGCCACGCCCGGCCGCGACATCCTGGGCGGCGCGGTCTGCTACAAGCTGGGGCACGAGCTGGCCTTCGTGCGCGGCTCGGCCTACCACGACAGCCCGGACGACCCGATCGCGACCTCGGCGGCGATCTTCATGTTCACCGGGGGGCCCGTCATTTCGCTCGAACAGGCCGTTCAAGCACTGGAGGGCATGAAGCCATGAACCTCACCGACCTGATCCGGTCAGCGCGCACCAACCGGGATTGGGCGCCGCTGATCGACTTGGTGCCCTACGCCCGCTTCCTGAACCTGCGCCTGGACATCAAGGGCGACCAGTTCACCGCCTGCATGCCGTTCGACCGCAAGCTGATCGGCAACCCGGTGCTGCCGGCGCTGCACGGCGGCGCCACCGGCGGGTTCATCGAGTGCGCCGGGCTGTTCTACCTGCTATGGCAGATGGAAAGCACCGACCTGCCCAAGACGATCAACTTCAACTTCGAGTACCTGCGCTCCGGCCGGCCCGAGGACACCTACGCCAACGTCTACATGGTCAAGCAAGGGCAACGCGTCGCTCACCTCCGCGTCGAGGCCTGGCAATCCGGCCCCGACAAGCCGATCGCCATCGGCCACGGCAACTTCATGCTCAAGCCTGCACCCGACAACACCGCCAAGCCATGACCACCTCTGCGTACCGTTCCGTCTATCGCCCTGGCCTCTTCGCCGGTCAGGCCGTCATCGTCACCGGCGGAGGCAGCGGCATCGGCCGCTGCATCGCGCACGAGCTGGCCAGCCTGGGCGCGGCGCTCGCGCTGGTAGGCCGCAAGATCGAGAAGCTGCAGGCGGTGCAGGCGGAGATCGCCGAAGCCGCGCCGGGCGTGAAGCTGAGCCTGCATTCGTGCGACATCCGCGACGAGGCGGGCGTCCGGCAGATGGTGGCCGACGTGCTGGCCGCGCACGGGCGCATCGACGGCATCGTCAACAACGCTGGCGGCCAGTATCCGCAGCCGGTGCGGGACATCACGCTCAAGGGCTGGGACGCGGTCGTGCGCAACAACCTGCACGGCGGCTTTCTCGTCTCGCGCGAGGCCTACACGCAGTGGATGGAGCAGCACGGCGGTGCCATCGTCAACATCATCGCCGACATGTGGATGGGCATGCCTGGCATGGCGCACAGCGGGGCGGCGCGCGCCGGCATGCTGTCGTTCACCGAAACCGCGGCCTGCGAATGGGGGCACGCCGGCGTGCGTGTCAACGCGGTGGCGCCCGGCTTCGTCGCCAGCAGCGGCTTCGACACCTACGGCCCCGAGATGAAGGCCAAGTTCCGCAGCCTGATGACCACCGCGCCGCTGCAGCGCTACGGCACCGAGGCCGAGGTGTCCTCGGCGGTAGTCTACCTGCTGTCAGAGGGCGCGGCCTACATCACCGGCTCGTACATCCGCGTCGACGGCGGCGTGCCCAACGCGCGGCAGACCTGGAAGCTCGAGTCGGGCAGCCGCAACCAGCCCTACGAAGGCTTTCCGCTCGCCAAGATGCCGGAATGCCTGAAGCCCGGCGCGCAGTAGCGCGCCGCCGCCCCAACCCCCACAGGAGACCGAAGCGATGCCCGCCGAAGCACCCGCCGGCGTGCGGACCGTGCCGTTCCGCACCCACAACCGCACCATCACCGAGACCGACATTGTGACCTTCGTCAACGTCGTCGGCCTGCACGAGCCCTTCTTCATCGACATGGAGTACATCCACAAGAACATGTCGGGCAAGCACCGCAACCGCTTCGCGCCCGGGCCGATGATCATCTCGGTGGGCATGGGGCTGCTCGCGCCCACCGTCACCGGGGTCATCGACAAGGTGCTCGAAGGGCAGGAGCACGGGCCCTTCGGTGGCATGACCGGGGTGCAGGCGCGCGTCAAGGGCGCACTTTTTCCCGGCGACACCATCCACGTCGAAGGAGAGGCGTGGCTGCGCCCGCCCACCTCGCGCGGTTACACGCTGATGGACCTGCGCCACCGCGTCGTCAACCAGCACGGTGAAGTCCTGGTGGACTTCACCGAGACGATCACCTTCCTGCCCAAGGGCGCGGTCGAGACCAATTGAGCGTGATTGCCCTGGCTCGCCGCTTCGAAGGCAGGGTCGCGATCGTCACCGCCGCCGGCTCGGGGATCGGCGCGGCGACGGCGCAGCGGCTCGCCGCCGAGGGCGCGCGCGTCGTCGTCGCCGACCTGAGCGGCACGCGCGCGCGGGCCACCGCCGAAGCGATCGGTGCTGCGGACGATCGGGTCGCCTGGCTGAAGATGGACGCGGCCGAGCCGCTGGCCGTCGAGGCCACGGTCGAGCTGGCGCTGGCGCGCTGGGGGCGCCTCGACGTGCTCGTCAACAACGCCGGCTTCGGCGAGCCCGCGCTGCTGTGCGACACCACGCTCGAGTCGTGGAACCGCACGCTCGCGGTGACGCTGACGAGCGTGTTCCTGGGCCTGAAGTACGGCCTGCCGCCGATGCGGCGCCAGGGCGGCGGCGTGGTGGTCAACACCGCGTCGGTCTCGGGCATCGCGGGCGACGTCGGCATGGCGGCGTACAACGCCGCCAAGGCCGGCGTCATCAACCTGACGCGGGCCGCGGCGCTGGAGTGCGCGGCCGAGAACATCCGCGTCAATTGCATCTGCCCCGGCGGCATCGACACCCGCGTGACGCAGGTGCTGGCCGGCGACCGCGCGGACGAGGTGCGCCGCGCGATGGCGGCGGCGCATCCGCTCAAGCGCATGGGCAGCGCCGACGAGATCGCCGCGGCCATCGCCTTCCTCGCCTCCGACGAGGCCTCGTTCATCATCGGCGCGGCGCTGGTGGCCGATGGCGGGCTCACCGCCGGCACCGGGCTGCCGCCGTTCGTGCCGCGCTGAAGACCGCGGCGAAGGATCAGCATGCCGATCGACTTCTCGTTCACCGAAGAGCAGAACCTGCTGCGCGACAGCGTGCGCACGATGCTCGACCGCATCGCCACGCCGGAGTATATCCGCCGCTGCGATCAGGAGCCGCGCTACCCGACCGAGCTGTACGAAGCCTTTGTCGAACTGGGGCTGCTGAGCATGCCGTTCCCCGAATCGGTGGGCGGGCTCGGCGGAGGGGTCATCGACTTCGCGATCATCGCCGAGGAACTCGGCCGCAAGAGCTACGACTTCCTCGGCGCCTACGGCACCTGCGTGTTCAACGGCCTGAACATCCTCCACAACGGCACCGACGCGCAGCGCCAGCACTGGCTGCCGCGCCTGATGGACGGCCGCATCAAGATGTCGATCTCGATGACCGAGCCCGGCGCGGGCTCGGACGCCGGCGCGATGCGCACCAGCGCCCGGCTGGACGGGGATCAATGGATCATCAACGGCCAGAAGGTGTTCTCCACCGGCGCGGGTGCCGACCGCAACGTGATCAACCTGTATGCGCGCTCGCGCCCCGACGGGCCACACCAGCAGGCGTTGTCGCTGTTCCTGGTCGACAAGGACACGCCGGGCATCACGCTGCGCAAGCTCGACACGCTGGGGCGCCGCGCGCTCGGCACCTACGAAATCTTCTTCGACGACGTGCGCGTGCCGGCCGACCGCCTCGTCGGCGAGGCGCACAAGGGCTGGAGCTACATGCTCTCAGGCCTGCAGCTCGAGCGGCTGATGACGGCGGCCGGCTACGTCGGCGGCGCACAGGCGGCGGTCGATCTGGCGCTGGCCTATGCCAAGGAGCGCAAGCAGTTCGGCAAGCCGATCGGCACGTTCCAGTCGATCGCGCACCTGCTGGCCGACATGCAGACCGCGGTGGAGGCGAGCCGGGCGCTGCTGTGGCGCGCGGCCTGGCAGCTCGAACGCGGCGAGGACGCGCTGATGGCGATCTCGCAGGCCAAGCTGTTCGGCTCCGAGGCCTACGCCAACATCGCCAACCAGGGCATGCAGATCATGGGCGGGTATGGCTACATCATGGAGTTCGACATGCAGCGCCACTATCGAGACGCGCGTGTCACCACCATCACCGCCGGCACCTCGCAGATGCAGCGCAACCTCATCGCCGGGCTGATGGGGTTGAAGACCAAGTGAATGCCAACGTGAAGGACAGGCCGTGGATTTCGAACTGACCGACGAACAGCGCCAGCTGCGCGACGCCGCGCGCAAGCTCGCGCAGCAGGAGTTCCGCGAACGTGCCGCGCGCTGGGACCGCGAGGAGCGTTTCCCGGAAGACAACAAGCACCGCCTGGCCGAGTTGGGCTACCTGGGCCTGAGCCTCGACCGCGAGTACGGCGGCAGCGGCGCCGGTCTCGTCGACACCTACCTGGTGATCGAGGAACTGGCCAAGGTCGACCTGCTCACCGCGATGATCGTGCACGACCAGAACGTATCGCCGCGCATCATCGCCAACCACGGTTCTGACGAGATGAAGCGCCGGCTGCTGCCGCGCTTCGTCAGCGGCGAGCTGGAATGCAGCATCGCCTGGACGGAGCCGCAGGCTGGATCCGACGGCACCGCCATCCGGACTGCCGCCGTGCGCGACGGCGACGAGCTGCTCATCAACGGCAGCAAGATCTTCACCACCTTCGGCGACCGCGCCGACATGCACCTTGTGTACGTTCGCTTCGGCCCGTCCAGCGGGGCGCGTGGCATCGGCACCGTCGTCGTCGAGCGCGACCGGCCCGGCCTGACGGTGCGCAAGCTCGAGGGCAAGATGGGCGTGCGCGGCGCGGCCGAGAACGAGCTGTTCTTCGACAATGTGCGTGTGCCCGCGGCCAACATCGTGACGCAGGGCGACCCGCAGAACTCGGTCGGCTTCGTCAAGCCGCTGACGCTGTACAACGGCACCCGCGTCGGCATGGGCGTGATGGCGCTCGGCGTGGCCGAGGGCGCGTTCGACCTGGCGCGCGAGTACATGACGGTGCGCGAGCAGTTCGGCCAGAAGCTCTCGGAGATGCAGGGCCTGCGCTGGCTGATGGCCGATGCGCTGATCGAGATCGAGGCCGCGCGCTGCCTGTGCTACAAGGCGCTGGCGCTGATCGACGCCGGCCAGCCCGACCCGGCGCTGTGCTCGATCGCCAAGGTCTTCGCCACCGAGATGGCGCAGCGCGTGACGCTGCAGTGCCAGCAGATGTTCGGTGGCTACGGCTACTTCGGCTCGCTGCCGCTGGAGCGCATGGTGCGCGACGTTCGCATGCTCACGCTCACCGGCGGCACGACGCAGACGCAGAAGAACGTGATCGCCGCCCACATCTTCGACCACCGCACTTCGGGGAGCAGACCATCATGACCGTCCGCGTCGAACGCGAGGGCGCGCTGGCGCTCATCACCCTGGCCCGGCCCGAGCGCCTGAACGCGCTCACGCCGGAGATGATGGAGCAGCTTGCCGATGCGACCGCCTCGCTGCAGACGGACCGCGAGGTGCGCGCCGTGCTGCTGCGCGGCGAGGGCCGCGCTTTCTGCGCCGGCGCCGATGTCGGCACGATGAAGGGCCTGGACGTGCTCTCCGGGCGCCAGCGCATCCAGCGCGCGCACCGCGTCATCGCCGGCCTGGCCAACCTCGACAAGCCGGTCATCGCCGCGGTGCGCGGCGCGACGGTCGGCGTCGGCTGGAGCCTGGCGCTGGCCTGCGACCTGATCCTCGCGTCGGAGAACGCGAGCTTCAGCCTCGTCTTCAAGAAGATCGGCCTGGCGCCCGACGGCGCCGCAGCCTACTTCCTCACGCAGTACATCGGCGTGCTGCGCGCGCGCGAACTGATGATGAGCGCGCGCATGGTGCCGGCCGCCGAAGGCAAGCAGCTCGGCATGGTCAACGAGGTGCTGCCCGACGACCAGCTTGACGCGCGCGCGCTGGCGCTGGCGCACGAGCTGGCCGAGTCGGCCACGTTCGCGCTGGCCAGCGGCAAGCGCATGTTCCGCGGCGCGATGCACCCGAGCCTGGAGGCCTTCCTCGACCTCGAGTCGCACGTGCAGAACCTCGTGCTGCAGAGCGACGACCGCAAGGAAGGCGTCGCGGCCTTCCTCGAGAAGCGCAAGCCGAATTTCGTCGGACACTGACTCCCAAGTCCACAGGAAGAACCGCATGTTCCAGCTCGATCCCGATCTCGAATCTTTCCGCCAGGAGGTGCGCAAGACGGCAGAGCGCGCCTTCGCCGCGAAGGCCGCGTACTGGGACGAAAGGGAGGAGTTCCCCACCGAGAACCGCGACCTGCTCGCGCGCCTGGGCTACCTGGGCATGGTCATCCCCGAGGCTTACGGCGGCGCGGGCGCGCCGGTGATTCAGGGCACTATCCTGCTGGAGGAAGTGGCGCGCGTGTGCTTCAACACCGCGCTGGTGGCGCAGATCGCCATCAACGGCCCGTCGCGCGCCATCGCGATCATGGCCAGCGAAGAGCAGAAGCGGCGCTGGCTGCCCGGCTGCGTGAGTGGCGAGCACAACTTCGCGATCGGCATCAGCGAGCCCGGCGCCGGCTCGGCGATGACCGATATGACGACCACGGCCAAGCCCGACGGCGACCACGTCGTGCTGCACGGCCAGAAGGCCTACTGCACCGGCGGACACCTCGCCAGCCATGTGTTCGTGTTCGCGCGCTGGGGCAAGACCCAAGGGCCCAAGGGCATTGGCGCGCTCGTGGTCGAGCGCGGTACGCCCGGTTTCGACGTCGGCCACCCCGAGCGCAAGATGGGTGGTCGCGGCATGCCCGAGGTCGAGCTCTACTTCGAGCGCTGCCGCGTGCCGCGCGAGAACGTGATCATGCCCGGCGACCCGGACTCCACGCGCAGCTTCAAGCGCCTGATGAGCTCGTTCGGCCCCGAGCGCGTGGGCAACGCCGCGATGTGTCTGGGCGTGGCGCAGGCCGCCTACGAGGCTGCGAAGAGCTACTCGCAGCAGCGCGAGCAGTTCGGCCGGCCGATCTGCGAGTTCCAGGGCCTGCAATGGAAGATCGCCGACATGGCGGTGCAGATCCACGCCGCACGGCTGATGATCTACCGCGCCGCCACCAACCTCGTGGACGGCTTCCCCGACCCGCTCGAGGCGGCGATGGCCAAGCTCTACGCCAACGAGATGGTGCAGCGCGTGACCAACGAAGCGCTGCAGATTCACGGCCATGCCGGCTTCACGCGCGCGCTGCCGCTGGAGCGCATGGTGCGCGATTCGCGCGGCTTCGCGCTCGGCGGCGGCACGACCGAGATCCTGCGCAACACCATCGCCTCGATGGTCTACGGCCGCGCCTTCGACCAGCGGCGTGGCGGCTAAAGCAAGCTTGCGGCTGACTTGCAGGCCCATGCGGCGGCAGCAGCGCGATACAGCCGACAAGAAGGTTCGGCCGTCTCCTCGGCCCGCATGAGGCTGAAGCCCACGCGCGAGTGATCGTCGATGGCCGCGTGTAGCGCCTGCCAGCCCGTGCGCAGCGTGTAGCGCGTGCGGTCGGTGCGGGGCACCGTCGGCCCTATTTGCGCCGCTGCTGGTCCATCAAGCTGCGCAGGCGGGTCTTGTGGTCGTCGGTCGAAAAGAGGTAAGTCTGCACGTAGGCTTCGTAGCCGACGCAGGTCTGCAGGTCGGCGTCCTCGCTGCGAACGATGGCCAACTTGCTGGCGGCGGCCGCCCGACGCGGCGTTGCCAGCTTGATCGCGGCAGCGATCTCCAGCGCCGCCGGCAGCAAGTGGTCGCCCGCCACGACATCGACGAACAGACCACTCGCCTTGCCCTGCTCGGCGGTCACCGTTGCACCGGTCAGCAGCCAGTGCTTGGCGCGGATCGTGCCGACGATCTTCGGCAGCAGGTACGAGCAGCCCATGTCGCAGGCCGCCGCACCGAGCCGGCCGAAGGCGAAGAAATAGCTCGCACGCTCCGACGCCACGGCGATGTCGCAGGCCATGGCCAGCGCTGCACCGCCGCCCACGGCAGCACCGTTGACCGCGGCGATGACCGGCAACTCCAGATCGCGGATGCGCTGGACAACCTTATGCAGGCCCCGGATGAAACGAAACTGCACCTCGCCATCGACACCGTCGGGATGCACCACCTTGCCCAGTTCCGCACCGGCGCAGAACACGCTGCCGGCGCCGGTCAGCACCACGGCGTGCAGGTCGAGATCGTCTTCCAGGCCATCGAGGATGCGCTGCATCGTGTCGGGAAAGTCGAGCCCGAGCGGATTTCGTTCACGCGCACGGTTCAAAGTAACGATCGCCACGCCATCGCGGCGCTCGACGAGGATGTTCGGCGGCACGGCAGCGGGCGCTTGCGAAACAGGTGTGGACATGGCGGAGGGGTTCCTTCGAGGATTGCTGGTCAGCGCGGCGGCGGCAACCGCGCGCGCGATCGCATTGAGTATGTCGCGAAGTCTTGTGCCGAACCGGTGCCGATGTCGGCGCCGGTGGCTTCTAAGCGTTCGTTGGCCGCGGGCGTTGCCAGCGCGGGTGACTTCGGCGTGCAGCCGGGCCAGGATCGAGGGCGGCGTGCCGGCCGGAGCGAAGAGGCCGATCCACGACAAGACCTAGTGACCGGCCAGGCCGGCCTCGGCGACCGTAGGAACTTCGGGCAGGCTGGCACCGGGGGGCGGCGCTCGTGACGCCGAGCGGCCGCAGCTTGCCCGCAGCGATGTGGGGCAGTGCCGACGGGACATTGCTGAACATCATCTGGACCTGCCCGCCGATCAGGTCGGTGAGCGCCGGCCCCGTGCCCTTGTAGGGCAGGTGAACCAGGTCCACGCCCGCCAGCCGCTTGACGCGCGTGTTGCCCGTGTTCCGCGAGCGCTTTCCGCAGGTGGAACCGGAGTTGCGCGAAGGCACCACGCCGCAGATGCTGCGGCAGGTTGAGCGCGGCGACCTGGACCTGGCGCTGGTGCGCTATCCGGTGATCGAGGCGACGTCGGCGATGCTGCGGCCGGTGGGAAGCGACGTGCTGGTCGCCGCGCTGCCCGGCACGTCGCCGCTCGCGCGCAAGCGCACGCTGCGCATGCGCGACCTGTCGGCGCAGCCCTTCGTCGCGTATTCGGCGGCGGCGGCGATGAACCTGCGCAGCCAAGTCGTTGCCGCCTGCCAGGACGCCGGCTTCACGCCGCGCATCGTTCAGGAGGCGGTGCAGGTGCAGACCGTCCTCAGTCTGGTCGGCAGCGGCGTCGGCGTCGCGCTCGTTCCCTCCCTCAGCCGCATGCAGGCGCCCGCTGGCGTGGAGTTCCGAAAGCTGTCCGATGGCGGCAAGAGGCTGGAAACTGCGCTGGCCGTTGCGACGCACCCGCGCAACGAACCGGCAGCCGCGCCGCGATTCAGGGAAGTGCTGGCCAACGTGGGCCGCGGGCCAAGGCGGTTCCGCAGGTGGCCACGCGCTGACCGCCCAGACGCTTTGCGTCACCAGCCCTGTACTGCATGAGCAGCCCGGCGGCCGCAACGACACTTGCGCCGCGGTCATCGTTCAAGTCCTCGCACGGGTGACCGTGCCGTCGGCGTGCAGCGCCTCGATCTCCGCCGCGCCGTAGCCGAGTTCCGCGAGGATCGCGCCGGCATGCTCGCTCAGGCGCGGCGGCAGCCCGGCGACTCGACCCGGCGTGGCGCCGAGCTTGACCGGCACGCCCAGGTGGTGGTGGCCCTCGGCCTGCACCGCCATCTGCCGGTGCACCGCGTGCGGCTGCGTGAGCGCCTGCGCCACATCGTTCACCGGCCCAGCCGGCACGCCGCGGCGCATCAGCTTCTCGCACAGCGGCGCGGCGTGCAGGCCGGCGAGCGTGCGCTCGATCTCGGCGCGCAGCGCCTCGCGGTGCGTGAGCCGCGAGGCCGGGCTGGCGAAGCGTTCGTCGGCAGCCAGGTCGGCGCGGGCTACGCATTCGCAGAAGCGCTGGAACTGCCCGTCGTTGACGACGCCGAGGAAGACCTCGCCGTCGGCCGCGCTGTAGCGGTCGTAGGGCGCGATGTTCGGGTGCGAGCTGCCCATGCGCTGCGGCACGCGGCCTGAATAGAACCAGTTCGACGCGTGCGGGATGTGCAGCGCAAGCCCGCTGTCGAACAGCGTGGCCTCGACACGCTGGCCGCAGCCGCTGCGTTCGCGCGCGGCCAGCGCGAGCAGCACGCCGACCATCGCGTTGTAGCCCGTGAGGTAGTCGACCACTGGCACGCCCAGCCGCAGCGGGCCGGAGTCCGGCGTGCCGTTGACGCTCATCAGTCCGCAGATCGCCTGCGCCACGGCGTCGTAGCCCGGCAGGCCGCCGAGCGGCCCGTCGGCGCCGAAGCCGCTGACGCTGCAGTAGACGAGCCGCGGGTGGCGCGCGGCGAGCACGCTGTCGTAGCCCAGGCCCCACTTCTCCATCGTGCCGGGCAGGAAGTTCTCGACCAGCACGTCGGCATCGGCGAGCAGACGTTCGAGCACAGCGCGCCCAGCGGGCCGCGCGAGGTCGAGCGCGATCGAGCGCTTGCCGCGGTTGAGCGCGCCGAAGTAGGCCACGTCGCCGCGCTCGTCCAGCGGCGGTCCGAAGCGGCGCGACTCGTCGCCGTCGGGCGGTTCGACCTTGATGACCGATGCGCCGTGGTCGGCCAGCATCTGCGCACACAGCGGGCCGGCGAGCACGCGCGACAGGTCGACGACGCGCAGGCCCGCCACCGCGCAGGTCGTGCCGGGGTCAGCCATGTTGCAGCAGGCGCAGGGCCTCGGCGTGGATCGCCGGCGGGATGGGCACCGACTTGCGCGCCTTCAGGTCGAAGAACAGCGCCGCGACGACGATGGTCGTGAGCAGTTCGCCGCCGGCCGCGTCGACGATGTGGTGGACGACGTGGAACACCTTGTCGCCCACGGCGAGCACGCCGCTGCGGATGTCCAGGGCCTTGCCCGAGCGCATCGGCCGGTGGTAGGTGATGTCGTAGTCGAGCGCGGCCGAGCCGGTGCCGCTGGCGAACAGCACGCCGCGGTCGATCTTCATCGCGCGGAACAGGTGCGTGATGGCGTCGTTGAAGCGCGCGATGTGCGCACGCGGCGGCGCCACGCCGTCGGCGCCGCACTCCCACGCCTCGACCGAGCCGCGGTAGGTGAGCAGCAGCCGGTCGAAAGGCGGCGCGCCCGGCGGCAGCACCGCGGCCATCGGCGGCGGCGGCACGATGTCGGGTAGCTCGCCGGCGAGAGCGCTCGCGGCTGAGCGCACGTCCTCGGGCCAGGGCAGGGCGGGGTCGCCGTCAGGGTCGGTCCAGCACCAGCGCGTCTCGAAGGCCGCGGCCTCGACGCCGGTGTCCTGGTTGACCATGCGGCTGGCGATTGCCATCGTGCCGCCGGGCTCTACGCTGCGGATGCCGGAGCGCACGAAGTAGATGTCGCCCGCGCGCAGCTCGCGCTTGAACAGCGTGCGGTCGGCGATGGGGCGCAGCGCGGCGCCCTCGCCGCGCAGGCGCGAGGGCGGCAGGCCGATGCGCGCGGCCAGGTGCGCCTGCGCGTCGCTCGCCTTGGCCAGATAGAACTGCACGTTCATGTGGCCCCACTGGTCGCAGTCCCACACGTTGACGGCGCCGCGGCCGGTGACGAAGACACGATCGCTCATGGCCCGGGCTCCGCGGGCAGGCGCCGCTCCAGGGCCCGCGCCAGCACGGCGGCGTCCAGCGGCGCCGAGCGGCGCGCGTCGAGGTCCATGTTGACCGTGTAGACCTTGCTGGTCATCGCCACCTGCCCGGTCTCGACCTTGACCAGGCGGTGGAAGAAGGTCAGCTTCTTCTCGCTCGCCTCCAGCACGCCGCTTTCCATGCGCACGAGGTCGCCGACGAGAAGCTCCTTCAGGTAGGCGATCTCCTGCCTTACCGCCGCCGGCGCCTGGCGACGCTGGCGGATGAAGGCCGGCGTGATGCCGATCGAGGCCATCACGTGCCACGCCGCATCGGACACCTTCGCCACGTAGAACTGCACGTTCATGTGGCCGAGGTGGTCGCACTCGCTTTGTGCGACGCGGCCGAGGTGGGTCTCGACGAGCAGCGGGTTCTCGATGGGTGCTGTGTGGGTCACTCTTCGGGCTTGTAGTTCGTTTGCTTGACGATGCGCCGCCACTTGGCGAGGTCGGTCTCGATGGTCTGCGCCAGTTGCGCGGGCGTGCTGCCGATCGGGTCGTAGTTCAGGGCAGCCAGGCGCTCGCGCACGTCGGGCAGCGCCACGATGCGCGCCACCTCGGTCGACAGACGCGTCACAATCTCCGGCGGCGTGCCGGCGGGCGCCAGGAAAGCGATCCAGGTGTCCAGGGTGACGCCCTTGATGCCGGTCTCCTCGAGGGTAGGCACATCGGGCAGCAGCGGCGAGCGTTTGGGCGGCAGCACCGCCAGCGGCCGCAGCTTGCCCGACTTGATGTGCGCCATGCCGACGAACGGGTCGACCACCGCGTCGACCGGACGGGAGATGCGTCGCC
>MEGM01000028.1:17618-28054 GCA_001725505.1 Rubrivivax sp. SCN 70-15
CCCCCCACCACCGCCGCGAGCTGCGGCCCAGTGCCCTTGTACGGCACCATCGTGATGTCCGCCTTCAGTTCCAGCTTCAGCTGCTCGCCGATCAGGCGCAACAGCGAGGTGCCGGCGCCGTAGCTGAAGCGCCCCGGGCGCGTGCGCGCCTCGGCGGCGAATTCCTGCATGGTGCGCACCGGCAGTGCGGCATTCACCACGAACACGCCACCCGGGTTGGCGACAAGCGAGATCGGCGCGAAGTCCTTGTCCGGGTCGTAGGGCACCTTGTAGAGGATGGTCGCGAGGGTCTGCGCGCTGGCCACCGTCATCAGCAGCGTGTAGCCGTCGGGCGCGGCCTTGGCGACGGTGTCGGTGCCGATGATGCCGTTGGCGCCCGGCTTGGGGTCGACGTTGACCGTCTGCTTGAGCGCTTCCGACAGCTTGGCCGCCACCAGCCTGGCGACCACGTCGGTGGTTCCGCCGGCGCCGAAAGGCACGACGACACGCAGCGGTTTGGCCGGATAGGGCTCCGCGGCGCACACCCACGGCGCCGCGACAAGCGCGGCGGACAAGGCGACGAAGCGCAGGGCAGGCAGAATAGACGCAGGCTTCATGGCGGGAGTTCCTGGCGAAGGTCGGTTCGGAGTGGATGAAAGCAGGCTCACTCGGCCTTGATGCCCGCCGCCTTCGCGGTGGCGGCCACCGTCTTCAGCTCGGTGCGTTGCAGAGCCGCGAGCGCATCGGCGTCGCCCGGACGCGGTTCGAACCCGATGGTGCGGATCTTCTCGTGGATTGTCGGATCCTTCAGGATGGTCTGTAGTTCGCCGTGCAGCCTGGCGACGATGTCGGGCGGCGTGCCCGCCAGGACGAACAGGCCGATCCAGGCCGAGTACACGACGCCCGACACCCCGGCTTGGGCCACGGTTTTGAGATCGGATGCCAGCGCCGACCGCTGGGCTCCGGTCTGCGCGAGCGCCCGCAGCCTGCCCGCCTTAATGTTGGGAAGGCTGGCCGACAGCGGCTCGCAGACGATGTCGAGCTGGCCGCCGATCAGGTCGGTGAGGGCCTGGGCCGAGGCTTTGTAGGGCACGCGCGTCAGGTTGATGCCCGCCGCGTGCTTGAGCAGTTCGGTGCACAGCAGCGCCGAACTCGTGCCTGAGCCGTAGTTCAGCCTGCCCGGCGATGCCTTGGCGACCGCCAGCAGGTCGCGCATCGACTTCAGCGGCGAGGCTGCCGGCACGACGAAGGCGAACGGCGCATCGGCGGCCAGCGCGAGCGGCGCGAAGTCCTTCAGCGGATCGACCGGAAAGTTCGCGTACAGGAAGACGTTGGCCGCCATCGTCGTGCTGGACCCGAGCAGGATGGTGTAGCCGTCCGGCGCGGCCTTGGCTGCGGCGGCGACGCCGAGCACGCCGCCGGCGCCGGCGCGGTTGTCGACCACGACCGTCTGGCCGATGCGCTCGCCGAGCGCCTGGGCGACGAGCCGCGCGAGCGCGTCGGTGCTGCCGCCGGCGCCCTGCGGCACGATCATCTGAATCGACTTCGTCGGCCAGGTTTGTGCTTGTGCAGGCGCGCCCGCGAGCAGGGCCGCCAGCGCCAGCGCGCCGCCGATCAGTTTCAAGGGGTTCATACCAACTCCCGAGGAAAGGGTTTGGGAAGGGGCGGCAGCGTCACCGCGCGTGGCCCCGGCTGCCTAGAATGGGCGCGGGCCGGTTCAGGCTCGACACAGGAACCCACATGTCCGATGCCGCCGTTCTCGTCAGCCGCCGCGACTTCGTTTGCGAGATCATGCTCAACCGCCCCGAACGGCGCAACGCGATGGCGCCGGAACTGCTGGGCGCGTTCCAGCAGGTGATCGACCGCGTGAAGGAGGACCGCGAGGTCCGCTGCGTGATCATCACCGGCAGCGGCGCCAACTTCTGCTCCGGCGCCGACTTCCGCAGCGCCATCCTCGACCGCGGCGGGCAGCTGCCGCACGAGGCGTCGTTCGCGATCTACCGGCCGTTCCTGACCATCCTCGACGTGCGCGTGCCGGTGATCGCGGCGATGAACGGCCACGCCATCGGCGGTGGCTTTGGCCTTGGGCTGGTGTGCGACCTGCGCGTGGCCAACCTCGAAGCGCGCTACGGTGCCAACTTCGCCCGCCTCGGCCTGCATTCGGGCATGGCCATCAGCTACCTGCTGCCGCGCATCGCTGGCGTGCCGCGCGCCGCCGAACTGCTGTTCACCGGCCGCGTGTTCACGGGCGCCGAAGCCGCCGAGATGGGCATCGCCAACCATGCGGTGGCGCCGGACGAGGTGCTGACGCGCTCTCGCGAACTCGCTGCCGAGATCGCGGCCTGCGCGCCGGTGGCGGTGCAGATGCTCAAGCGCTCGCTCTACCGCGGGTTGCAGTGGGATCCGAAGTCGGCCGGCGAATGGGAGGCGCAACTGCAGTCGCGCACGTTGGAGATGGCAGACGCGAAGGAAGGTGTGGACGCGCTGCTGGCCAAGCGCAAGCCCAGCTTCCGCGGCGTGTAGCGGCATGCGGCGGTTCACGCGGATTGGCCCGCAGAACCTGCCGCCGCGGTGACGTTCGCTGCAGCCAGCGCCGCGATCTCCGCGGCGCTGTAGCCGGCTTCGGCCAGCAGCTCGGCGCTGTGCTCGCCCAGCCGCGGCGCGAGCCGATCGACCGCGGGGGGCGTGCGCGTCCAGCGCGCGGGCGAGCGCAGCGTGACGACCGTGCCGTCGGTCGGGTGCTCGGTGCGCTGGAAGAAGCCGACCGCGCGCAGGTGCGGGTCGTCGATGAGCGACTCCAGCGTGTGCAGCGGGCCGCAGGGCACGTCAGCCGCAGACAGGATCTCCAGCCACTCGGCGGTGTTGCGCGTCCGGAAGGTCGCCTCGAGCCAGGCGTAGATCTCGGCCGAATGATCGGTGCGCGCCTGCAGCGTCGCGAAGCGCGGGTCCTGCATGCGCTCGGCTTCGCCGATGCGCTCCAGCACCGAGCGCCATTGCCGGTCGCTGATGATGAAGGTGCAGACGTGGCCGTCGAGTGTGCGGAAAGGCCGCCGGTCGCGGCTCAGGTGTCGCGGGTAGCCCGGCGGGCCGAGCGGCGGGTCGAACGACGCGCCCATCAGGTGGTCGCCGAGCACGCCCTGCGCCAGCGTCTCGAACATCGGCACTTCGATCGCCTGGCCCTCGCCGGTGCGCAGCTTGTGCACCAGCGCGCCGAGCACCGAGTTGACCAGCGCGATGCCGGAATAGCGGTCGGCCATCGCCATCGGGATGTAGCGCGGCTCGGCGCCGCCGGCGCGCTCGAAGAGGCTGGGGATCGCCGACATGCCCTGCATCAGGTCGTCGAGCGCGGGCTTGGCCGCATAGGGTCCATCCTGGCCGAAGCCGACCGCGGCGACGTAGACGATGCCGGGGTTGACGGTGGACACCGCCTCGTACGACAGGCCGAGCCGCGCCATCGCCAGCGGGCGGACGTTGCAGACGAAGACATCGGCCTTCGCGGCCAGCTTGAGCAGCGCCTCGCGGCCCGCCGGCTGCTTCAGGTCGAGCACGATGCTGCGCTTGTTGCGGTTGTTCTGCTGGAAGATGCCGCCCATGCCGGGGCTGGGCATTGGGCCGATGCCGCGCACGAGGTCGCCTTCGTGCGGCTCGACCTTGATGACGTCGGCCCCCATGTCGCCGAGAATCTGGGTCGCGAACGGCCCGAGCAGGTAGCTCGTCAGGTCGAGTACGCGGATGCCGCGCAGGGCGCTCATGGTCTGCCGCTTCAGCGCGAGGTGCAATCTACGACCGCATGCCATGCCGAGCGCATGCCGCGGGTGCGAACGGCATGCACCAGCAGGCGGGCCCAGTCGGCCTCGGAGCCGTGCTCGTCGCGCCAGGCGTGCAGGCGCAGCGTGCTGCGGTGCAGGGCGTGTTCGGCCGTCACGCCGATGGCGCCGTGCAGCTGGTGGCCGATGCGCGCGGCCAGGCCCGCCGCCTCGCCGGCGCGCAGCTTGGCCGTGGCGGCGGCGGCCGTGAACCACGGCGTGCCTTCACTCAGTGCCGCGGCCTGGACGGCGACGCGCGCCGCGGCGGCTTCCTCGGCGAGTTGAGCGAGCTGGTGCTGCACCGCCTGGAACTGACCGATGGCGCGCCCGAACTGTACGCGCTCGGCGGTGTAGGCCAGCGACAGCTCGAGCACGCGGCCGAGCGCGCCGGCCATCTCGGCGGCGGTGAGCAGCGCGGCACGCGCGCGGATGTCGAGCACCGACAGGCCCGGCAGCGGCCGGCACGCGGCGGCGGCACCCGGTGTCGTGCAGGCCACGCGACCGAGGGGATCGACGCGGCGCTCCGCCGCCTGCACCAGGCAGTCGGCGCGCGGCAGCCACAGCAGCCTCGCGTCATCGTCCGCGCCGCCGCCCACGAGCGCGACGCGCGCGGCCTCCGGAGCCCACGGCACCGCCGCCTCGTCGACGGCGACGTGCACGGGCGCGCGCGACAGATCGGCGGTGGTGAACGCGAACGCCACCGGCCCGGCGGCGTCCGCGCCGAGACTTGCCCGCGCGCGCAGCCAGCCCGCGAGCACCGCCTCGGTCAGCGGCAGCGGCACGCCCGCCGCGCCCGCGCGCTCAAGCAACGTGCAGGCGTCGAGCCAGTCGCCGCCGGCACCGCCCTGGTCCTCGGGCACCAGCAGCTGCGCGGGCCCGAGATCCACCGTGGCATCCCACATCGCTTGCTGCCACTGGCCGGCGTCGGCCGCGGCCAGCACGGCCGGCTCGCTGCGCGAGAACAGCCTGTCGGCCGCATCGGCCAGGGGGCGGGCGAGGTCGCTCATCGGGCTTGCAGGTGCTTGGCGATCATGTTACGCAGCACTTCGTTCGTGCCGCCGCGCAGGTTGTAGGTCGGCGCCAGCGGCCACGCGCCGGCGAGCAGCGTCGCCAGCGTCGCGTCGCCGGCGAGGCGTTCGTCGGCCGACATCGCCTCGCGCACGATCTCCAGCGAGTCGCGCTCGAAGTTCGTGCCCAGATCCTTGACCATCGCCGCCTCGATGATGGGCGAGCCGCCGGTCTCGAGCGCGCCCCAGATGGCCAGGCTCATGTTGCGCAGGGTGATCAGGCGCGCGAGCAGCCGGCCGGCGGCGATGTCGCCGGCGGCCGGCGCGGCGTCGAGCACCAGGCGCAGGCAGCGCTCGACGATGGGCATCGTGCTGAGGAAGCGTTCGGGGCCGCTGCGTTCGTAGGCCAGCTCGCTGGTCACCTGCTTCCAGCCGTCGCCCGCGGCGCCGACGAGCCGTTCGGGCGACAGCTCGACGCCGTCGAACACGACCTCGTTGAAGTGGTGGCTGCCGTCGAGCATGCGGATCGGGCGGATCGTCACGCCCGGCGCATGCAGGTCGACGATGAACTGGCTCAGCCCGGCATGCCGCGCCTTTGGGTCGAGCGGTTCGGTGCGGCACAGCACGATCGCGAAGTGCGCGATGTGGGCACCGCTGGTCCATACCTTGCGGCCCTCCAGCACCCAGCGGCCGTCGCGCGGCGACGCGCGGCTGCGCACCGAGGCGAGGTCGGAGCCGACGTCGGGCTCGCTCATGCCGATGGCGAAATACGTAGTGCCGGCGGCGATGCGCGGCAGGAACTCGCGGCGCTGCGCCTCGCTGCCGAAGCGCATGAGGAGCGGGGCACTCTGGCGCGCGGCGATCCAGTGCGCGCCCACCGGCGCGCCGGCGGCCAGCAGCTCCTCGTTGATGGTCAGCGTGTCGAAGGCGCTGCCGCCGCGGCCGCCATAGGCCACGGGCCAGTGGTAGCCGATCCAGCCGCGCGCGCCCAGCCGCTGGCTGAACGCCGGGTCCAGGCCCTCGGTCCACGAATTGCAGATCGGTGCGAAGCCGCCGTTGCCGGTCTCCTCGGCGATGAACTCGCGCACCTGCCGACGCAACCCGGCCGTGGCGGCGCCGATGGCGGGAAGGTCCAGCCGGGGGTCCAGAAACAGCATGGTCGGTGTCAAGCAATCGTTGCTGGAGTATTCTACCAACCGTTAGTTTGTCGCTCAGGCCTAACCCAACCTTTCACCAGGGTCCGCCAATGTCCAACCGCTCGCTCGACGACCTCAACCCCGGCGACGTGTTCAAGAGCTACGGCCGAACCGTCACCGAAACCGACATCGTGTTGTTCACCAGCCTCGCGGGGCTGAAGCTGCCGATCTTCATCAACGAGGAGTTCGCCAAGAAGCACACCTCGTTCGGCGGCCGCATCTGCCCCGGGCTGCTCACCGCGACCATCGCCGCGGGGATGATGGAGGAGATCCTCGGCCCGGCCACCATCGCCGCGCTCGAGCTGACCGACTTCAAGTTCACGGTGCCGGTGCGCCCCGGAGACACGCTGCGCGCCGAGATCACCATCGAGGGCAAGAAGAACCTGTCCGACGGCAAGCGCGGCATCATGCACGGCCGGGTGCGCCTGTACAACCAGCGTGCCGAACAGGTGTTCGAGTTCAGCGAGAAGCTGATGATGCGGCGGGGCCGCGTCGACGACCTGGTATAGGCGGGGCTACGCGCCCGCGGCCGGCACGATCAGCGCGTCCAGCGCCAGCACGCCGCTGCCGCGCGGCAGCACCAGCAGCGGGTTGATGTCGATGCTGTCGATGGCGTCGGCGTGGCGCGCGGCGTAGACCGACAGCGCGGCGATGGCCGCGGCGAGCGCGTCCACGTCGGCCGGCGGCTTGCCGCGCACGCCTTCGAGCAGCACCCGGCCCTTGACCTCGTCGATCATCGCGCGCGCTGTGTCGATGCCGAACGGCGCGACGCGGAACGCCACATCCTTGAACGCCTCGACGAACACGCCGCCCAGGCCGAACATGATGACCGCGCCGAACACCGGGTCGCGTGCTACGCCCAGCACCGTCTCGACGCCGCGTTCGGCCATCTGCGCGACCACCACGCCGTCGACCTTCGCGCCCGGCGCCTTCGTGCGCGCCCGCTCCAGCAGCGTCGCATGGGCCTCGCGCAGTTCGGCCTCGTCGCGCAGGCCGACGATGACGCCGCCGATCTCGCTCTTGTGCGCGATGTCGGCCGAGGCGATCTTCAGCACCACCGGCCAGCCGATTTCGGCAGCGGCCCGCACGGCATCGTCGGCGCCGGCGGCGACGCGCTCGCGCACCACCGGAATGCCGGCGCTGGCGAGCACCGCCTTGGCGTCGACCTCGTTGACGGCGCGCGCCGGCGGCGGCAGGGCACCCGCAGGCAGCGGCGGCGGCGCCACAGTGACGCGGCGCTGTCCGAAGGCGACGAGCGCGGCGACGGCACGTACCGCACGCGTCGGCTCGTCGAAAAGGGTGACACCCGCGGCCTCGTACAGCTTGCGCACCTCGGGCGAGGCGAGCGTCGACATGATCACGGTGCGGTCAGGAAAGCGCCGCAGCACGGCCGTCAACTGTTCGAGCAGCGCGGTGCTCAGGGTCGACACCTGCCCCACGCTCGACAGGAAGGCGATGATCGAGTCGTAGCCGCCTTCCTCGAGCATGATCTGGAAGTTGCTCTCGAATAGCGACAGGTCGTTGACGAGTTGGGCCGTCATGTCCACCGGGTTGCGCGGGCCGCAGAACGGCAGCTTCTCCTTGAGCCGGCGCTGCGCGTCCTCGGGCATGGGTGCCACGTCCAGGCCCACCTCGTCGGCCACGTCGGCCATCAGCGCGCCCACGCCGCCCGACACGGTGAGCAGCCCGACGCGGCGGCCGCGCGGCAGCGGTGCGGGCGAGGCCGCGGCGTAGGCGATGTCGAACAGCTCGTCGATGCTGCGCGCGCGCTGCACGCCGAACTGGCGGAAGACACCGTCGTAGACCGCGTCCGAGCCGGCCAGCGACGCGGTGTGCGAGGCGGCCGCCTGCGCACCGGCCTCCGAGCGACCGACCTTCATCACCACCACGCGCTTGCCGCGCTCGCGCGCCAGCGCCAGCGCGTCGAACAGGCGCTGCCGGTCGGTCGCGGCCTCGAGGTAGCCGACGATCACCTGCGTGGCGTCGTCGCGCGCGAAGTGTTCGACGCAGTCGGCGAAGTCCACGTCGCTCTGGTTGCCGGTGGTGATCCACAGGTTGAGCCCGAGGCCGCGCTGGCGGATCAGCGACAGGCAGTAGCCGCCGAACGCGCCGCTTTGGCTGACCAGGCTGATGCGCCCGGGCACGAGGCCGAAGCCGGCGGCGCTGGGCGTGAAGGTGCCGAGCAGGCGGCGCCGCACATTGATGAGCCCCATGCAGTTGGGCCCCACCACGCGCATGCCGCTGCGCCGCGCGAGTGCCGTGATGCCGGCCTGCCAGGCCGTGCCTTCGCCGCCCACCTCGGCGAAGCCCGAGCTGAGCACGACGGCGCCGCGCACGCCGCTGGCCGCGCAGTCCTCCAGCGCCGGGAGCACCGCCGGCGCCGGCACGGCGACGATGGCCAGGTCAGCCGGCCCCGGCACCGCGGCGAGCTTGCCGAACGACGGCAGCCCCTGGATCTGCGCCGCCTTCGGGTTGATCGGGTAGAGCGGTCCGTCGAAGCCGCTCGACTTCAGGAAATCCAGCGGCCGGCCGCCGATCTTCGTCGGGTCGGACGAGGCGCCGTAGACGGCGATGGCGCGCGGATCAAAAAGCGGGCCGAGCGAGGGCCGTGAACCGGGGGCCGCTGCCGCGGACGACTGATCGGATGGCATCGCGTTGCCCCGTCAGTGGATCGACATGCCGCCGTCCACGCCGATGAGCTGGCCGGTGATGTAGCTCGCGCCCTCGGAGGCGAGGAACACCCACACCGGCGTGATCTCCTCGGGTTCGGCCCAGCGGCCCAGCGGCACGCGCGCGAGGTAGGTCTCCTTGAAGCGCGGATCGGTGCGGATGGTTTCCGTCATCGGCGTGGCGGCGCCCGGCGCGACGCAGTTGACGACGATGTTGTAGCGCGCCAGTTCGCGCGCGGCGGACTTCGTGAAGCCGATCAGCCCGGCCTTGGCCGAGCCGTAGTTGATCTGGCCGATGGTGCCCAGGATGCCGGCGGTGGAGATGGTGTTGATGATCCAGCCGCGCTGGCGCTCCATCATGCCGCCAACCACCGCCTGCAGGCAGTTGAAGCTGCCGGAGAGGTGCACGTCGAGCACCTGCTGCCACTGGTGCGCCGTCATCTTGTGCAGCATCGCGGTGCGCGTGATGCCGGCGTTGTTGGCCAGCACATCGACCGGGCCGAAGCGCGCCACGGTGGCGGCGACCATCGCGTCGACCTGGGCGCGGTCGGCCACGTCGCACTTGAACGCCGCCGCCTCGCCGCCGGCGGCGCCGATGGCCTGGGCGACCTGCTCGGCCGTCTCGAGGTTCCAGTCGACCACCGCCACCTTCGCGGCCTGCGCCGCGTAAGCCCGCGCGATGCCCGCGCCAATGCCCTGGCCCGCGCCGGTGACGATCGCTACCTTGCCCGCAAGGGCCTTGCCGTTGAACATGGATGTCGCTCCTCAGTGGTGTATGTCGGTCGACGATCAATCGAACGAGTGTTTGTTAGAATACCTGAAAGTGCCACGGCGCGGTCGCATCCGCAGTGGCGTACCAGCCGGAGTCACCATGCAGGCGATCGTTCTCCAGGGCTACGGCGGGCCCGAGCAGTTCAGCGCCGCCCGCCTGCCCGAACCCGTGCCGCGCGACGGCGAAGTGCTGGTGCGCCTGCGCGCCTGCGGCGTGTGCTACCACGACGTGATGGCGCGCCAGGGCCACTTTCCGCGCACCGCGCTGCCCGGCGTGATCGGCCACGAGATGGCCGGCGAGATCGCCGCGTTCGGGCCCGGCTGCTCGTCGGCGCTGCCGGTCGGCACGCGGGTGGCGATCCTGATGAAGGACCACTGCGGCCATTGCACGCAGTGCGTGCGGGCGCGCGACCACCTGTGCGAGAATGGCGCCGGCCTGTACGGCGAGGCCGTGCCCGGCGGCTATGCCGAGTACGTGGCGGTGGCCGAGCGCGTGCTGGTGCGCATCCCGGACGGCGTGTCGTTCGAGCAGGCGGCGGTGGTGCCGTGCGCGTTGGGCACCGCGTACCACGGGCTGCAGAAGGTGGCCGCGGTGCAGCCGGGCGAGGCGGTGCTCGTCACCGGCGCCAGCGGCGGCGTCGGCATCCACGCAGTGCAGGTGGCGCGCATGCTCGGCGCGCGCACGATCGCCGTCACCACGTCGGCGGCCAAGCGCGACTTCCTCGTCGAGCATGGCGCCGACGACGTGATCGTCAGCCACGACCTCGACTTCGCCGCCGAGGCGCGCCGGCTCACCGGCGGCGCGGGCGTCGACGTGGTCTTCAACATCGTGGGGCAGATGGCCTGGGCGGCCGTGCTGAAGGGCATGGCGGTGGGCGCGCGGCACGTCTTCGTGGGCAACCTGAACGCGGCGCCGGTCTCGCTGCGCCCGGCGCACGCGATCTTGAAGGAGATGTCCTTCCTCGGCACCGACGGCGTCACGCGGGCCGAGGTGCAGACGCTGCTCGA
>MEGM01000029.1 GCA_001725505.1 Rubrivivax sp. SCN 70-15
CATGACGCTTTCTTTGGTTCTGGCCAATACAAGATGGCGACCTTCCCCAATGAACAGATGTTCGACTGGGAGTCCTTCCTCGGTCGAGTCCTCTCGTCTTCCTACGTGCCGCAAGAAGGACATCCGAGCTTTGAGTCAATGTTAACGGAGCTTCGCGCTATCTACACGAAATACCAAGAAAGCGACCGAGTGAAGTTCACTTACACAACCGAAGTCTTCTACGGTCAGCTAGAAGCCTAGCCCCCAATAGGTCCGTCCATTGAAGATCGCTCAATGGACGGAAAGAAGAGTGCCCGGTTGAGCCGCGGACACTCCCGCCCTTCTTCCTACCGTGGGGCTTAACAACCCCTGTCGAGGGGTATCTTCCTAGGCGATGATCGATCGATATACGACCCCTGCCATGAACGCGATTTGGAGCCGTCAGGCCAAGTACCAGCGATGGGAGGACGTGGAGATCGCCATCTGCGAAGTTCACGCCGAAATGGGTGCGATCTCGGCCGAGGCAATGGCGGAGATCAAGTCAAAGGCCAAGTTCGATATCGCCCGCTGCGACGAAATCGAAAAAGAGACTCGCCACGACCTGATGGCGTTCGTTCGTAACTTGAGCGAGAACATCGGTCCGAACGGTCGCTACGTCCACATGGGCGTCACCAGCTACGACGTCATTGATACCGCTCTCGGCATGATGCTTCGCGACTCCTGCGACGTCTTGCTCGAATCCGCCGCCAACCTCCAGAAGGAGATTGGCCGACTCGCGAAAGAGCACCAAGACACGCCTTGTATTGGTCGAACCCACGGCATCCACGCGGAGCCCATCACCTTCGGTTCAAAGTGCGCCAATTGGTACGCAGAGCTCAGCCGAAATATTGAGCGACTTCAAGCGGTGAAGGCAGATGTGGCGCAGGGCAAGGTCAGCGGCGCCGTCGGAATTCACGCCATCACTTCACCAGACATGGAGAAGCGAGTTTGCGAGTTACTCGGCCTGAGCCCAGCCCCCGCTTCGACCCAGATCATCAATCGAGATTCGCACGCCGCCTTCCTGAACGCCCTCGCGCTGATGGGCGCCGGGTTGGAGCGCATCGCGACCGAGCTTCGCAACCTCCAGCGAACCGAGATCCTGGAAGTTCAAGAAGCCTTTGCCAGCGGACAGACGGGTTCCAGCGCGATGCCACACAAGCGCAACCCTTGGAACAGCGAGACGGTTTGTGGCTTGGCGAGACTGCTCCGAGCCAACGCCCATGCGATGTTGGAAAGCGTTGCCACCTGGCACGAGCGAGACCTGACGAACTCCTCGCTTGAGCGAATCGTCTTCCCCGACTCCTGTCACCTGGCCGACTTCATGCTGAACCGCCTGACCACCATCCTGGGCGGTCTGCACGTCTTCCCTGAGCGCATGATGGAGAACCTGCGCAAGATGGGCGACCTGGTGTTCAGCGAGCACGTTATGATCGCTCTTATCGCCAAAGGCATGAGCCGAGAAGCCGCGTACAAGGTGGCTCAGCGAAATGCCGCGAAGGCATGGGACGGCGAGGACTTCAAGACCAGCGTCGCCGCCGACGAGGATGTGACCACCCGACTGACGCCGGAAGAAGTCGAAGAGCTGTTCAGCCTGGAGCACCACTTGCGACACGCTCGATATACGGTCGAAGCGGTCGGCATCAACTAACCAAGAGCGACGACTCCTTTCTCCGGACCC
Source organism: Rubrivivax sp. SCN 70-15 (assembly GCA_001725505.1). GTDB lineage: Bacteria > Pseudomonadota > Gammaproteobacteria > Burkholderiales > Burkholderiaceae_C > Rubrivivax. The sequence goes on from MEGM01000029.1 coordinate 1,697, forward strand.
GCAGATGGAGGAAGGAGTCGTTTTCATTTGGCGTAGATAGGAGTGATCCTGGTGGATACCCACGAAGCGGAGGATGTCGAGCGAGTCCTGAAGGAGCTTTTGAAGAAAGACTAAGGGATGGGCTTGGTGTCTTGCAGTTCGAGCTCGTTGAGGTGGGATTTGGCATCGTAGTTGACTTCCCACAGAGAGATTCGGTTCCCATTCTTGATCAAGAACTGACGCGTGTTCGGGACTATGACAACCTCGCCACTCCCCCCTTCTAAGGTGGCTTTTGGTTGCGCCAAGGTCACGAACGGAACAAAAATGAGGACGCCAGCCAAGAAGGCCGCACCCGCAGCCGCCAAAACGGCAGCACCCGCCAAGAAGGCAGCCGCCCCTGCAGCCAAGAAGGTAGCAGCAAAGGCGCCCGAAGCCGCCAAGGCCAGCACGGCCGCCAAGAAAGCCGCCGCGCCGAAGAAAGCCGCCGCCAAGCCCGTGGCCAAGGCAGCACCTGCAGCGCCTGCCGTGCAGACCACGCTCAGTCCGAAAGCCGCGTGGCCCTTCCCGACCGGCGGCAAGCCGTAAACACCCACGCGCCTGCGCACGGCCCGGCTTGCAGCCGGGTTTTTTTATTTCACCATGACTCCAGTGCCGCATTACGCTGGACTACGCCGAAGCCCGATACAGCAGGTTTATCAATGACTTAGGCGCGTTCATCATATGCCGGTGCTTTCTGAAACCCGACCCGGCTTGTGACCTCATGGCTCCCATGTGGCCCCTGCAAAACGGGTCTTTCGAGGAGTCATCATGGCAAAAATCAAGCTCACCAAGTCCGCTGTCGATGCGGCACAGCCCCAGGCGCAGGCCGTCGAACTCCGGGACGCCCTGGTGCCCGGCTTCCTGTGCAAGATTACACCAGCGGGCCGCAAGGTGTTCATGCTCCAGTACCGCACGAACGCTGGCGAGCGCCGCAAGCCCGCCTTAGGCCTGTTCGGAGAACTGACCGTCGAGCAGGCCCGTTCCCTAGCCCAGGAATGGCTGGCCGAGGTGCGCCGGGGCGGCGACCCTAGTGCCGCCAAAGCCGAGGCCCGCAAGGCCCCCACCGTTGCCGAGCTGTGCGTGAAGTTCATGGAGGACCACTCCAAGCAGCGCAACAAGCCGAGCACGCAGGATGGCTACCGGAGTGTCATCGACCGCAACATCATCCCGTTGCTGGGCCGCATGAAGGTGCAGGACGTGAAACGCCCGGACGTTGCCGGGGCGATGAAGAAGATGGCGCACAAGCATGCCGACGCGAACCGCACGTTCAGCGTCCTGCGCAAGATGTTCAACCTGGCCGAGGTGTGGGGCCACCGGCCTGACGGCACCAACCCGTGCCGCCATGTCCCGATGTACCCCAACGGGAAGTCCACGCACCTCATCAGCGATGAAGAAATGGGCTTGCTGTTCCGGCACCTTGAGCGTGTTGAGGCCGAGGGACTGGAGAACTACGTCATCCCCTTGGCGATCCGGTTGCAGTTCGAGTTCGCGGGCCGCAGAGGCGAAATCGTCGCACTCCAATGGGATTGGGTCGATTTGGAGAACCGCCGCGTGGTCTGGCCCGACAGCAAGACCGGCAGTATGTCCAAGCCTTTGAGTGAAGAAGCCTACCGGCTGCTGGCGACGGCCCCGCACCAGGAAGACTGCCCCTACGTGTTGCCGTCTCCGCGCCATCCGGGGAAGCACCTGACCACAGGCGAGTATTACGGCGGTTGGAGCCGTGCGCTCAAGGCTGCAGGTGCCGAACATGTGGGCACGCACGGCATCCGACACCGTTCAGCGACCGACATTGCCAACTCGGGGATTCCGGTCAAGGTCGGCATGGCGCTGACGGCGCACAAGACCGTGGCGATGTTCATGCGCTATGTCCACACCGAGGACAAATCGGTGCGGGAAGCCGCCGAGCTGGTGGCGAACCGGCGCAAGACGATCACCGGCGTGGAGTCGGCCAAGAGCGTGGCAGCGGCAGTTGGCGCTTGAGAGCAGCAAAAGGTGAGCGACTACGCCCACCTACGCCCGAGCGGGTTTCCCATTGGCAGGAAGTCCGGCATGGTGTTGCTGGGCGCGGCGGCAGGCAAAAAGTCTCAGCCCAGCTAGCGCAGTGCCTTGTTCTGCCCAGCACGACGCGGGAATTTGCCTCTATCCAATTTATACGCAACTAACGTATACTATGACTGCACTCTTTGTTGAACTACCGCCCTTCGAGCGTCACCGGGCAGAGTACCTCGATGACGAGGCGTTCCGTGCCTTGCAGGTGATGTTGATGCAGCATCCGGAAGCTGGCGACGTTATTCAAGGCACTGGAGGGTTGCGAAAGGTCCGGTTTGCCGATGAACGGCGGCACAAAGGCAAGCGCGGTGGTATCCGGGTCATCTATTACTGGTGGCTGGGCGGCGCGCAGTTCTGGCTGTTCACGCTCTATGGCAAGGATGTGCAGGACGACTTGAGCGCATCGCAGAAGAAGGCGCTCAAACGGTTGCTGGATGCAGAACTGCAAGCGAGGACAAAATCATGACGCGTGATGTATTTGCCGAACTGGTCGAAGGATTCGATGCCCTGGCCGCCGAACGCCAGGGAAAGGCCACTCTGCGATCGCACAAGGTGCAATTAGGCGCACTGGCGACCGTTTCCGCCGATGAACTGGTGACACTGCGCGAGCGTCTGAACATGTCGCGGCCAGTGTTCGCGATGTACCTGCGCACGAACGCACGCACTTTGGAGAGCTGGGAGCAGGGCCGGGCCAAGCCCAATGCCCAGGCCACGACCTTGATTCGTCTGGTGCAGAAATACCCCGAGACGGTGGAGCACTTGGCTGCGCTGGCGTAATCCGACGCGCCTTGTGTCAAGCGGTCCCACTCCTCAGCCGTGTGGCTACGACCGAACCAAGAGCAAGGCGAGCAGAGCCCGAGCCACAATTCAGTCTCTGAAGTCATGAGGAATGCGGAGCCTATGCCAAGGTTGCGATGCACGGCCCTAAGCCATGGTTATAAAAATTCAGAAAATCACTCAGACACGAAAGTTTTTAATATAGAATTCCCTTTATTCGAAACAATTTAACGGACTATCTATGAGCGCTGTGCCGGCCTCTGGGCCCAAAGAACTGGAGCGTTTGATCATCAAGAACGTGCCCCGTGATGCGCTCATGGCATGCGAGGACGCATACTACGGCGGCGACACGAAAGGTCGCTTGCACTCCGCAGCGTTCGAACTGGGTCATCGCCCTTCCGCTGCTGGCCAAGTGAAGCACTTTTTCACTAACGAGGCGTTTCATGAGGCGCTGCAGGCACATGGCGCAGAGCCCAGTCCTCTTCGTGGCACGCGGCTGGTAGTGGGTCGCCTGGGCATCTTCAATATCGCAAGGCTCAATGTGCCCGGGTACAAATGGGTGAGAATGAGACGAAGTGCCACGCGAAAGAAGCTCGCCGAACTGAATGAGGCGATCGAAAGCAAGTACGTGCAAGGCGACCTTTTCGCTGTAGCCAGGGAGGTGTCCGGTGGAACGCTGTTCATCCTCGGAGTAGTGGACGGCCTGGATTCCAACGGAATTGCACAACTCACCCAAGTCATGGTCGCGCTCCCTGCCCCGGACATGAAGTCCTGGCTCTACATCAGCACCATGGTTGAATTTCTCAAGCTCTACGACCAACTCGACACGACCGTCCAGCCTGACAACGCCGTTCCGAGACTTAAGAAGCAACCCCAAAAGAAGACTGGCGATGACCAAGGGAATCAATGACCTTCAACCCGCGCGGCTTGAGCAAGCACTTGCCGCCCGCGGCCTCACCAAGGGCCAGCTAGCCAGCTTGGTCGGCGTGGCTGCGCCTACCGTCACGAAGTGGTGTAAGGGTGATCAATCGCCAGAGGCTGAGACGTTTGATCGCTTGGCTTCGGTGCTCAACGTACTGCCGGAATGGCTGACGAGAGCTCCTCTCCCGGCGGTCTCGACACCGCTATATCGCAGCAATGCGTCAGCACTCAAGGCGGCGCGGTCGAAGCTAGAAGCGCGGACGGAATGGACGCAGGAGGTGGCTTATTTGCTGGAGGACTATGTTGACTATCCAGTAGTCAACTTGCCGGTGCGAGAGTTCCTAGACCCTGAACAGATCAGCAACGCAGACATCGAGGCTGCGGCAGAAGAGTGCCGGTCGCTATGGCAGTTGGGCCGCGGGCCTATCCAGAACCTCGCTTTGGCTGCCGAGAGTGCTGGTATTCTCATAGTCCGTGAAGAGACGGAGATCTCGGCGATTGAGGGGCTGTCCAGTTGGAGCGCGCTGCTCGGGCGGCCCATCGTGGTTCTTTCTGCAGACAAGGCGAATGCTTTCCGCAGTCGTTTTGACTTAGCGCACGAAATTGGACATCTGATCCTTCATAAGCACATCCCGAGAGCGGATGAGCGTGACCGCTACAACCAGATGGAAAAGCAGGCGCATAGGTTTGCCGCCGCGTTGCTGCTTCCTGCGGAGACTTTCGCCGGCGAGGTGCGAGTGCCGCCCAGCTTGGACAATCTGCTGATCCTCAAGCAGCGCTGGGGAGCATCAGTGGCAGCGATGATGATGCGTTGTCACGCCTTGGGCCTGCTCAATGACGACGAGAAGTTGGCACTGTTCAAACGGCGCTCTGCCCGTTGGGGTTCTAAAGCAGAGCCAGGCGATGACAAGTGGGCGCCAGAGAGTCCACGCCTCCTTCGCCGGACTGTGGAGCTTCTTGTCGGGGAGGGTATCGTTCCAGCGGAGGGAATCCCCCGCCATCTGGGGATTGGCCCCCGTGATGTTGAGAAGCTTTGCCATTTGAGGGACAACTACTTTTCCAGTCCTGGCGAAGTGGTTGAGTTGGCGACTCTGCGAATTGCTAGAGAAGATGGCCAGTCAACCCGGCGAGCTGACTCGCCCTTGGCGTCGGTGGTGCCTTTTGCCAAGTACCGGAAATAGTGCATTTCTCGGTGTTGGTGAATCGACCATGCCCCACCGAGAAAAGACAAAATGCCTCGCATCAGTCTCCCGAGGCAGCCCCAAGCCCGTCCCACCGCGGATACCGGGCTCTTGATGCGAGTTTCAACTGAATGCCCACATTCCCGTGCTGAGGTTCATTCGGCTATGTACGTTTGAACGCGCAGCGCGTTGCCGCTGCGGCGCATAGAGGTCAAGCTCGCGAGGTTGATGAGGAGAAAAAATGGGTGATCTCTACGTGCCGCGCACCGACGCGGAAGTTCTGAAGGCGATTGACACGGATGTGCTGAGGAACCTCGTTGATCAGTGCATCCGCGAAGAAAGGCCTTGGGCCGTTAGGACTCTTCGATTGGATGGCTGTGGGCCATACGTCTCTTCGCGCCTTCGGGCGTTCGAGGACGCAATTGCCGCCCACCAGAAGACAAAGTCGGCGAAGAAGCGTTCCACCACCGAATATGACCTTCGCAGTGCCGGGAGTGATCTGACGCATGCCGTGCATCAGATGAAGCACCGTGTCGCGACAGAGGAGCAGGAAAGCCAGTTGTTCTATGTCGACGACAACGTGATGGTGCCGTTCAGATTCAGTGAACAACTGACCGTGCGGATCAGTTATCAGTGGCGCGCCTCAGCTTCAGACCCGTGGAGCTACGGCAGCATCGTCTTCTCGCACACTGATCAGCCCCGCGCGCAATACTTGCTGCCAGCGCCAGCGAGGAAGCCGAGCGCGGCCCAGAAAGAGCGGAATCGGCAGGACCATTTGTACGGGCAGTGGGAATACCTCAAGGGGCTTGGCCTGCAGTCCGTCAGAGACCACTTCAGACGAGGCGGGAGCGGAGCTGCGATCCCGCAGACATTGCAGGCGAAAACCGATCCGCACTCGCAGAGACTCAATAACTTCAGCGCCCAGTTCTGAAAGAAGTTGATCCGCTGCGCCCTGCTGGTCGCAACGCTCTCGCGCTATTCAGAGTCGGCCTGCGCGGCTAGCGACGCTTGCTCCGACCTGGCCAAGGTAGTTGCCCCGTGAGCTCAGCCAAGCCGCCATCGTCCTCAACGCGCACACCGAAACGGTTCACTTCGACCTCGGGCAAATCTTCGCTGTCGAACCACAACAGCGAGGTCGTGGTATCGGTGCGTGCATAGTGCTTGGAGAGCTCCCAGAGGTCGAGGCCCTTTTCCCAGTTGTCGAACCAGATGTCTTGTGCAACCTCATCCGTGTCGGCAGCACTGCGGCCTGAAGACCGGAGGCGGTGAGCCACGGAGCCGACAGGGATGGCAGATCTGGGAGAAATCCAAGCGCCAGCCTGTCGCAAGCTGGTGGAGCGTGCCGCGTACCGTACGGCACCGCGCTCCATGGTGACAAAGGCGCACGGGATGTCGCTGAGGGAGGCGAACCGCGACGCCGCAGCGGGAAAGGATGTGTTGAACAAGTCCGCCATGCGCTGGATCAGTTCCAGCGAAGGTTCTTCCTTGGGCACAAGCGATAGCCATTGCTGATACGGCATCAACAATTCAGCGGCAAACGTGTCGCAGGCGATTTCGTTCGGATGCCGCTTCGCATAGGACCAGGACGGCACCTCTTCGTGGCTCGATTCCAGCGCAAGGACGATATGCGCGATTTCGTGGCAGATGGTGAAGCGCTGGCGCTCTTCTGTCTCCAACGAATTCACCGTGATCACATGCCTGCCATTCGGCTTGGTGATCGTGTAGCCAGACTCCCCCTCACCAAGCTCCTCCCTCTTGACCTTGGCGTTGGCCTCGACCACATAGGGCGTTAGGTCTTCTCGGATGCCGGACGCATCGACCTTCGCAACAAAGGCTCGTGCTTTCTGCATGACATCCGCTTCATCCATGTTCAGTCGTCCTCGTCCTCGAATGCTCGCTGTATCCGGGCGATCAGTGTCGCGGGATCGGGCCTTGTATTTCCACGATGTCTCACACCTGCTGCAGCCGAAAAGATGTCGATGCTGATTGAAGGATCGTTCAGCACGAACTCGACAAGGCGGGGATCGGCTTCCGCATGGTCAACAAGCCACATCACCAGAGCGGCATCTCTTTCACCTGGCTTGAGAACTCTCAGCAGCTTCTCGACCAAATCCGGCGACGGGTTGGTCTTCTCGCCTGACTCGAGGCGGTGGACATAGGCATGGTCCACCGAAGAGAGCTGACCGATTTCGCGCAACGATAGGGTTCTTCGTTCGCGCAGCGTCTTGAGGGCGACGCCCAGGCCTGTTTGTGACATCCGTTCCGTTCCTTGTGGCTACGGCGAACGCCGCTATGCGTCCGCTCCGCAGCAGTTGCTTTTGCGGCACCAAGCCCACCATTTGCAGCCTGGCACCAACTCTGATACATTGTTGTCCAGTCAGACAACAGAAGTGAGTTCTACGACTCCAGCAGGTTGATTTGGCTTGACTCACCCGTTGTCTGCAAGAGCAACGTATTTTGCTTCAACAGGTGGTCATTGGCAACCCGGCCGACTGGCCGGGGTTTCGATGGTTCAACTTTAGGAAATTCGCCATGACAGGCAAAAATCAACATGTAGTTCCTCACCAGGACGGTTGGGCCGTCAAGGGTGCCGGCAATCAGCGGGCAACCTCCGTGCACGACACGCAGCAGCAGGCCATTGACGCGGGGCGGGACATCGCGCGTAACCAGCAGTCCGAATTGGTCATCCACCGTCCGGATGGCCGCATCCGTGACAAGGACAGCCACGGCAACGACTCCTTCCCGCCGAAGGGCTGAGAGCCATGACGGGCGTGCCCACCTACCATGTGCTCGCCCTGTCTGGGGGCGGCTATCGCGGCCTGTACACAGCGACGGTCCTAGCCGAGCTCGAAGCCGTGCTGGGCCGCCCCATCGCTTCGCACTTCGACCTGATCTGCGGCACATCCGCAGGCGGAATGCTGGCCTTGGGGCTGGCTGCGGAAATCCCGGCCATTGAACTCAAAGCCTTGTTCGAAAAGCAGGGTAGCCGTATTTTTGGTTGCCGCAGTCTCGCAAGGCGGCTTCTGGGATTCTGGTTGACCGCCAAGCACGACTCCGCAGGATTACAGGACGTGCTGACCGAGCGCTTCAAGGACGCCACGATTGGCTGCCTGAAGCATCGTGTTCTCGTTCCGGCCGTCAACTACTCGACAGGGCGTGGCCAGTTCTTCAAAACGCCTCACCATCCCTCCTTTGAGATGGACCACCGCATGAAGATCGTCGATGTGGCGTTGGCGACCGCCGCCGCGCCCGTGTATTTTCCGCTGGCGCGCAACGACCGTGGCGTCTTCGCCGATGGTGGATTGGTAGGCAACGCGCCTGGACTGTTCGGGTTGCACGAAGTCAATACGTTCCTCGCACCGAAGCAGGGTGCGCTGGTTCGCGTGCTGTCGATCGGCACGATGACGATCGGTGCAACTGTCCGTGGTGGCGCCAGTCTCGACCGTGGCTTCGGCAAGTGGCGCGGGGGGCTGTTCGACCTGGTCATCTCCGCCCAGGAATCGTCGGTGGACTACATGCTACGCCAGTCGTTGGGGAACAACTACTTCCAAATCGACGACAAGGCCACGCCTGATCAAAGCAAGGACGTGAAGGCGCTGGACCGGGTTTCCATCGGCGCCACGAATACGCTCAAGGACCGCGGCAACCATGCAGCACAGCGTGCACTTGGCGATCCTCTTTTTCAACCATTTCGAGCGCACCAGGCCGGCGCACCCACCTTCTATCACGGCCCCAACAAGAATGTTCCGGAGGCTGCATGCTGAACCTGAGTCCACTTTTCTTCACCACCGTAGACGACGAATCCTGCATGCATGACGAGCTGGACCTCGCGCCTGATCAACGTGCCTGGATCGCCAGCGCCCGCAATGATGTCAGGAATTGCCTGCGCACCGGCATCCCGCGTGTGCTGAACGAGCGCGGTTACACAGAAGACGTGCCGCAGCCGCGCTTCTTCACCCAAGGGTCGTGGGCATACAAGACGTTGAACGCTCCGGCACAACGCCCCCAACAGGCAGATGTCGATGATGGCTGCTACCTCCCATTGAGCTTCGTTTCCCAGACGAAGCGGCCCAGCAGGGCAACAACGGTGTTCTTCGCCGCTGCGGAAGAAGCTTTGAAGCCGTTGGTCGAGGAGAAGCACTGGAAGCTCGTTACCGACAAGCCGACATGCATCCGGATTGTCATTGCGGCCTATGCCCACATCGACATTCCGCTGTACGCCATCCCCGACGAAGAATTCGTCACACTCGCGAAAGCCTCGATGGAGCGATACGGCTATGACTCGCTGACGGAAGCGGTGAATATGGCAGAGCGGGATGCCTGGACGGCATTGCCCGCTGACAAAGTGCTCCTGGCTCACCGCGAGTGCAACTGGATGCCCTCTGACCCCAGGCCTGTGAAGGAATGGTTTCTGGGCGAGGTGGAAGCCAAGGGCGAACAATTCCGCCGCGTGATCCGCTACTTGAAGGCGTTCCGCGATTGGCGGTGGTCCAGCGGCGGGCCGGCTTCGATTCTGTTGATGGCCGCTGTGGCTCCACTGTTCGAGAAGCGGGATCGGCGCGACGACCTGGCATTGTTGGATATCGTCGCGGCATTGCCAGCCCGGCTGCGCGCAGGGGTAAACAACCCGGTGGATGAGTCGGAGTCGCTTACTGCACGCCTTGGCAAAGAGGGCGTCGAAGATGCTGCGAAAGCGTTCGAAGCATTGGAAAAGGTGCTGCGCGGCGCAACCGACGCCGGCAGCCCTTCGCAGGCCTGCATCTGGATGCAAGGCGAGTTCGGCCCGCGCTTTCCGAATGAGCCGGATCGGGTCAAGGTGGTATCCATTGCCGCCACCATCGCCGCAGCGCCAGCCACAGTTGGCCCGAGCGAACTGGTCGGACGAACGAAGGCCGGATGAGCAGCGTCGCGGCAGTTGCAGACGTGATCGAGGCCTTCAAGCAGCAAGGCTTCGAGTTTGTCGGCAAGACGGATGACGGCTGGTTCAAGCTGCGGGGGCTGTTGACCCCGCCCGGCGCGGACAAGGGCTGTCCGTGTGAGGTTCAACTCGACCCCACCTTCTTCGACCTGCCCCGCATTCGGCTGCTCGAAATTCCGCCTGAACTGCCCAATGCAGTTCCTCATCTTGGCGCGGATGGTGGCCTTTGCTATCTGGCCAAGGGAACCGTCGTGCTGGACATCTACGACCCTGTAGGGCAGTCCTTGGCGTGCCTGCAACGCGCGGCCGCGGTGATCGGGCAGATACTGAAGGGCGAGATGATCGAAGATCTCGCGGAAGAATTCTTTGCCTACTGGCACGGTTGGCTTTGCTTTGTGGATATGCAAGGCGAAGATCTAGGGCGGCAAAACTGTATCGTTGCGCAAGCCAATGGGAATCCGCTCTGGTTCATCACCGACAACGAAGATCGAACAACAAGAAAGTTGCATTCACTGGGCTACGAGGTCACCGATAAAACGGTACTGACCTACCGAGTTAAGACCACCGCACAACCCCGACCGCTGACCAGCCACTGGCCACCGAAGACAGTGGGGGATATCTTGGCTTGGCAAAGCACCCTCGACCCTCGGTGTCGGCGCAAGATTCACGAACGAATCAAGGAGGGGCAAAACAAAAAAGCAAATGGAGTCCTGATCATCATCGAATCGCCACTGATGACCTACGGCTTTGCCGTGCTCTTTGACCACCAAGTGAGTCAAAAGACCAAGCTCGCTGATCGCAGGGATTCGGGTTTTGGGCTGAAGGTGATGCCCGTCTCGGTGATCCGGATTGATGACCGGTATCTGGCCCAGCGCAACATCCCCAAGTCGAAAACGCTGGCAGGGAAGCGAATTGCACTTGTGGGTTGCGGCACCATCGGCGGATACCTCTCGGACATGCTGGTCAAGGCCGGGGCAGGCTCATGCGGAGGGAAACTCACGCTGGTGGATTTTGATTGCCTCCTTCCGCAGAACATCGGGCGGCATCGCCTCGGATTCCCGGACCTGTTGTCGAACAAGGCCGAGGCCATGGCGAAGGAACTCAAGCGCTTGTCGCCAGGCGTCGACGTTCATGCGCTCCCCGTGGATGTCAGGCAGGCCCAGTTGGGGCGACTGGACCTGCTCATCGATGCCACTGGCGAAGAATCTCTGGGGCACTGGCTGTGCGGCCGCTATCGGGCTCTCACGCCCATGCTTTCTGTCTGGATCGAAGGGCCGGGAACGGCTGTGCGTGCGCTCCTGAGAACGAACGCATCTGGTGCGTGCTACCGATGTCTGTGGCACAGCCACCGCAGGGGCGAACTTCGCTCGACCCTTGATCCTCTTCCTACCATCCTGGCGGGCCATGGATGCGAGGGCTTGTACGTGCCTTTTCCGGCTTCGGTGTCGGTGCAGGCAGCCAGCTTGGGGGCCGAGATGGCCCTTGATTGGATCAACGGCGTCCACTCTCCTGCGTTGCGGACCCGGCTGATCGACCAGACCCATGAGCTGGCCACGCCTGACTGCGATCCTCTGCGAGATCGGGATTGCCCGCTATGCAATTCCTAGGCTCCTGGGCAACTAGCGACAAAGGCAGGTTGCTTCATTTTTCTGCAGGAACACTGCAGACATTCAGTCAGCATATTCAGGGCAGTGATGCCGACTGCGAAGCAGGCGGGCTTTTGCTTGGTTCTGTACATGGAGGCCACTTGCTCATTGAGCAAGCGACGGTTCCCACGGCTTGGGACAAGCGGTTTCGCTACCTGTTCGAGCGGATGCCGTTTGGACACGAAGCCATCGCCTTGTCTCGATGGACGGCGAGTCAAGGAACAGTCCGCTATTTGGGCGAATGGCATACCCACCCTGAAGATCATCCTCATCCTTCTGGTCTCGACAGATCGGAATGGAACCGACTGTCAGCGCAGCGTCGAGACAAGCGGCCCATGCTTGCCGTCATCGTCGGGCGACAGTCCCTGTATGTCGAACTGGTGCCAAGTACGGGGTGCGGTCCAGTGCTGATCCCTGTGGAATAACTAACTGGCAATCGATATGCGGTCGTTCCGGCGTACCACCGCCGGGCTCGCGGGCTGCACCCCGGGCTTTGTGCCGCATCCCGACCATCCGGCTTTGATCCCTGACGTCTCCGACCCGGATCGCTGTCCGAGCCTGTGGCTGCGCTTGCCTTTGCAACATGGGGCGATTGGGGGCTGCCTTGCTGGTTCCCTTCACCTGGGAGATGGCGCGGTCGTGCTGGTGCTTCGATCCACGATGCCTTGCATGTCCTTGTCCTGATCTTATTGCTTCTTCGGCATTGAAGTCTGGGCGTCCCCGGCCACCTGGGAGATGGCCGGTCGCGCTGTCGTGCTGGCGCATCGAGCCACCTGCGGCGTCTCGCCCCCTTCGGGCTTCCATCGTTCCCTCACTCCGTTCGGCTGACGCCTCCGGCCCGGCTTCCAGCTTCGGGCCTGCGCGCTTGCGCTTGCCGTGCGGTCGGCGGTGGAAGGGGCCGTTGCCTTGTCCAGCCATCTTTCCTGAACTCATCACCTTGCTCGCGACTGTAGCCCGCGGCCGTGTGCCGTCAAGGCGCGCAGGGCCGTGTCCTCGGCTGCGCCTGCGGGCCGCACCAACCCCGCGCTTGTCTCCTTGACGGCCCGCGTCCGCGCGCTCCCTTTCGTCGCGGGCGATGAACTCAGGAAAGACGGTGGCAACGAGGCCAACCGGGTTCTTCGTGCCGACCGCACCGAACAGCCGAAAGGCTGGGCTTCGAATCTAGGAATCCGGTGTGCGGTTTCTTCAACAGCCAACTTTGTCAGGAGAAAGACCATGCAACTCGCATCCCGTTTCGCCAACCATTCCCCCGCGCTGCGTTCCGACTCTCCCCTGTCGGATGACCAAATCCGGCGCGTGGCTCCCTCCATCTTTGCGGACGCCCCACATGAGAGCCGTTCGGAGCGGTACAGCTACATCCCCACGGCCACGGTCTTGACCGAGCTTCGCAAAGAAGGGTTTCAGCCCTTCATGGTGTGCCAGACCCGCGTGCGCAACGAGGGGCGGCGCGAGCACACGAAACACCTCATGCGCCTGCGCCATGCCAGCCAGATCAACGGCGCGGAGGCTAACGAAATCGTGTTGCTGAACTCGCACGATGGCACGAGCAGCTATCAGATGCTGGCGGGTGCCTTCAGATTCGTCTGTGCCAATGGGCTGGTGTGCGGCGACACCTTTGCGGACGTGCGCGTACCCCACAAAGGCGACGTGGCGGGCCAAGTCATCGAAGGCGCTTTCGAGGTGCTGCGCGGCTTTGACCGCGTGAAGGAATCCCGCGACCTGATGCGCGGCATCACCTTGGACGATGGCGAATCGGAAGTGTTCGCCCGCGCTGCACTGGCCCTCAAGTACGACGACCCGGACAAGCCCGCACCTGTCACGGAATCGCAAATCCTGATGCCGCGCCGGTTTGAGGATCGTCGCCCGGATTTGTGGTCGGTCTTTAACCGCACCCAAGAGAACCTGACCAAAGGCGGATTACATGGCCGCGCCGCCAATGGCCGCAGGCAGCAGACCCGCCCCGTGCAAGGCATTGATTCCGACATTCGCCTGAACCGCGCCCTGTGGCTGCTGGCCGATGGCATGCGCGCTCTCAAAGCCTGAAACCTTCCCCCCGCCGGAGGGGCGGTTCCCCTCCATTTCCTTGTTTGTTTCACTTGATCGGAGATTCACCATGAACGCCGTTAACCAAACCGAAACCCACGCTGTCACCACCGCAGCCAGCAGCGCCGCCAATGTGTTGCAAGCCGCCGACCCGAGCAAGCACATGATTCTGGTGCCGCTGTCGCGGCTGGTGCTGCGCCCCACGGGCCGCAACGTGCGCAAGACCGTACCGCGCATGTCCGTCCCTCAGTTGGCCGCTTCTATCCAGCGCGTGGGCCTGCTGCAAAACCTGATCGTGATTGCATCCGCCGATGGCGAGCATTACGAGGTGGTGGCCGGTGGCCGTCGCTTTGCAGCCCTCAAGCTGCTGGCGAAGAAACACCGCATCGCCAAGGATTGGGACGTGCCTTGTCTGCGCGTGGCCGATGGCACGGCGCGCACCGCCAGCCTGACCGAGAACGTGCAGCGCGAAGCCATGCACCCGGCAGACCAGTTTGAAGCCTTTGCGGCACTGGTGGCCGAAGGCCGGCCCATCGAGGACATTGCGGCGGATTTTTCGGTTACGCCGCTGGTGGTGCAGCGTCGTTTGAAGCTCGCCAATGTATCGCCGCGCCTTATGGCCGACTACCGGGCCGATGCCGTCACGCTCGACCAACTCATGGCGCTGGCCGTGACTGACGATCATGCTTCACAAGACGCGGCGTTCTACGATGCGCCACAGTGGCAGCGTAGCCCGTCCGCGCTGCGCGAACGCCTCACCGAGCGCGAGATTGACGCCTACCGGCATCCGCTGGTGCGCTTCGTCGGGCTGGACGCCTACGAGCAGGCGGGCGGCGGTGTTCGCCGTGACCTGTTCGCGGAAGGCGATGCGGGCGTGTACCTCAACGATGCCGCATTGCTGGAAAGGCTGGCGCAAGACCGGATGGCAGGCATTGCCGCCGAGGTGAAGGCCGAAGGCTGGGCATGGGTGGATGCCACGCCCGCCGCCACCTATGCCGACCTGCAAGCCTTCCAGCGTGCCCCGAGGGAGCGGCGCGAACCGACCAAGCGCGAGGCGCAGCGCATCGAGAAGCTGCAAGAGAAGATGCGGGTCGTTGGCGAAGCCGTAGATGCTGCGATGGATGCCGACGACGAGGACAAGGCCGATGCCTTGAAGGAGGAAGGCGAAGCCTTGGGCCAACAGTTGCAGGCGGTGGAAGATGGCCTGCTGGACTATGCCCCGAACGTGAAGGCCGCAGCCGGTGCCATCGTCACCATCGACCGCAACGGGCAGGCCGTGATTCATCACGGGCTGATGCGCGAAGCCGAAGCCAAGGCGCTGCGCACGTTGGAACGCCTGCGCCAAGGGTTCGGCGGAGAGGATGCTGAGAACGACGACGAAAGCGAGAGCGACGAAGCGCCCAAGGCCGCTATCTCTGATCGGCTGGCCCAACGCTTGAGCGCCCACCGCACCGCCGCACTGCAAATCGAAGTGGCCCGGCATCCGCAAGTGGCACTGGCCGTGCTGGTGCATGGCATGGTGCAAACCGTTCTGCAGGAACGCCACTATGGGCACGGCCTGCCGCTGGGCGTGCGCTTGACGGTGCAAGATCGGCTGGAATGCATGGCCCCGGACTGGCCGGAATCACCCGCCGCCGTGGCGCTGCGCGAGATGCAACAGATTGCCGGGCATGCCTTGCCCGAGGACAGCGCCGAACTGTTCGCTGCGCTGCTGGCGACGGAGCAAGGCGAACTGGTCAAGCTGCTGGCCGTGTGCGTGGCGGGGACGGTGGACGTGGTGACGCCGCGTGCCACAACCCACCAGCCGGGTGCGGAACTGGCGCAGGCCGTGGGCCTCGACATGGCCGAATGGTGGAAGCCAAGCGCAGAAGGCTACTTCAAGCATGTTCCGAAGGCCGCGATTCTGGATGCCTTGGGAGAGTTCGCGCCCGATTCAGTCAACCGGCTGGCAAAGCTCAAGAAGGCCGATATCGCCAGCGAGGCCGAACGGCTGGCGAACGGAACGGGCTGGATGCCTGCCATCTTCAAGGCCGAAAGCACGCAGGAATCCACGCAGGCCGAACCGCAGGAGCAGGACGACGCCCCGGAGGATGCCGAGGCAATGGCGGATGAACCCGCCGTGGCGCTGGCTGCTTGACCTGCGCCGATAGCAAGCGCCCCGGCCTTTGAACCGGGGCGCTTCGCTGGAAGGAGAAGACCCATGACCCGTACCACCACCCGCCCACGCATGGCGGCGATCTACACCTCCGGCACGGTACGCGCCCGCCGCTGGCACGGCGAAGGCGACGTGCGCGGCTACCGCCCGCCCTCGGGCTGGTCAGCCCGCGCCGACCTGACCGACATTCCGCCCGGTGTTCAAGGCCAACAGCCGAATCAGAACGCCGCCGCCTTCGCTACGGCTCAGGCGCGGCGTTGGGGCCCATGTCACTCGGTAGCGGCTCGGGCTGCTACCATCGTTCGGCTTTTGCCATCGACCTGCCTTGTCGGCAGCACCTGACTGTCCAAGCCGTCCACGCAACAAGCGTTGACGCTCAGAAGCGCCGGATTGCTGCGGCGCTGGTGATAAACATAGATGCCGCAAGTGCCGCAGAAATAGTGATGCGCCACGCCGCTGTTCCAACGGTACAGGCGCAACGCATCCTCGCCGCGAGTGATCTTGAACTGTTCTCTTGGCACTGTGGCCATCAAGGCATTGCGCTTGCTGCACAGTGAGCAGTCGCAGCGGATCAGTTCATCAATATGCGTTTCAAAGGCGAAGCTAACGGCCCCGCAGTGGCACGCGCCGGAATATTTCATCCTGAATCTCCCATCATCGTTCCATGACGGCAGCATAGCCCTTGGCTTGCCGGACTGCTTGGGCGTGTCGGCGCACAGCGCCGCCGGGCTATTGGGCTGTGCCCCGCGCCGACTTCGCCGTCACGGCCATTCGGCGGCTATCCCTCACGCCTTCGCGCTTGCAGCGCTGCGCGCTGCGCTTGCCTCCAGGGGATCGGCGCTAGGCCCATCCCCGCCGCGCGATGCTTGGCGCCCCTTGATACCGCCGAACCAGCATGCGCCGGATCGGCCAGAACAGCGCCCGTCGCAATGGGCAGGGTAAGGCAGATGCGCCGTGGCTTGCTGCGGCAGGTTGTGTGAATGCGTGCCGTCCTCGACGCTGGCGGGTCTCGCCCATCACGTCACGAAGGACGGTTCACGGACACGATACCCGGCCTCGCCATGGCGCTTTCATTCCACACTTCAAGCCCAGCGCCGCAAGGTGCGGCGAGGCGTTCTCGCCCGGGTCGGTTGGGGGTGGCTCTTGCCCTTGTCAGGGGCGTGCCAATGCAGCCTTCATGCGGGGATGCCGAGTCGGCCCTGTCTCCTTTCGGAGTGGTTCGGCCCAAGGCGTCCTTGTGTTGTTGTGAATCCTGGCGGTGGCGCGGCTTCGCCTCGGGCTTCATGGCCGCAACCGTCCAGCGAAAACAATTTCCCCTGCTTTGTCACTGCGTTCGGCGCATTCCTCGCGGGCCAAATTGTTGTCCCCTCCCGGTTCTCCACTGCGTTGCGACCGCAAGCGGTGCAGCCCGCCCGTCCCCCGCCGGCCGGATCACAACAAGGACGCGATGGGCGCGAACCTTGTTCAACCG
>MEGM01000030.1 GCA_001725505.1 Rubrivivax sp. SCN 70-15
GCCGGAACGGCGCGGCGCGAGGTGCTCGACGAGATCCTCGGTCGTGTCGCGGCCCAGGTCGAGCTGCGCCAGCCGGTCGGCGAGGGGCGCGCGGCGATCGTCGGCGGCATGCTCAGCGGCGCGATCACCGGGCTCAAGGCGGATCTGCTCGCCGGCGGCCTGACGCTGGGCGGCGGCATGCTCGCCGGCGGGCTGCTCGGCGCGCTCGGCGCGGCCGGCCTCGCGCGCGGCATCAACGTCGTGCGCGGCACCGGCGCGGGCTGGGCCGGCTGGAGCGCCGACGCGCTGATGCCGCTCGTCGACGCGGCGCTGCTGCGCTACCTGGCGGTGGCGCATTTCGGCCGCGGCCGCGGCGAATGGGCGCAGGGCGAGGCGCCGCCGCACTGGCGCGAGGTCGTCGCCACGGCGCTGGCGCCGCAGCGCGACGCGATCGCGGCGCTGTGGCGCGGCCGCAGCACGCGCCAGGACAACGCCGGCGAAGCCGAGGCACTGGCCGCCGCACTCGCGCCGCGCCTGTACGCTGCCGCACGCGCCGCGCTCGAGTCGCTGTACCCCGGCGCCTGGCCCGACGGCGCGGATCAGGGCCGCGCCGAAGGCAGGTAGAGGCGGTCGGCGTAGGTCGCCAGCCACTCGGGGCGGAAGGCGACGAAGATCGCGGCCATCATCCCGGCCAGGAAGGCGTCGCCCCAGGCGGCGAGCCAGCGCGCGAGCAGCACGTCCTCGACGCGCAGGCCGGCCGGCACGCCGTGCAGCGCGGCCGACAGCGCGCCGGCCAGCATGCCGGCGGCGACGGTGGCGAAGAAGCCGCGGCCGAGGATGTAGACGAACAGGTGCTGCGGCAGCCAGCGCCGGATGCCCGCGCCCAGGGCCATCGCCAGGCTCGCCGGGACGAGCCCGAGCCAGACGCCGCGCTGCAGCGTCTCGACCCAGCCCAGGTCGCCGAGCCAGCCGGTGAGCAGCGCCACCGGCACCAGTGCCAGCACCGCGAGCGGCCAGCCGGCCATCAGCATCAGCAGCGCGGCCCCCGACAGCGGCTGCAGCACCGGCGTCGCGGCGTAGCGGTCGGCGCCCCAGAACAGCGGCAGCACGGCCCACCAGGCCAGCCAGGGCCAGGGCGGGCCGCCGGGCCCGACGCCGCGCCAGGGCCGCAGCGCGAGGGCGGCGGCCAGCGCCAGCGCGGTGATCGTGAGGTCGAGCCAGGGCATGACCCGATGCTACGGCCGGCGCGTGGCCGGGCGCGCCGGCTGGGGTTACCCTTCGGCCATGAAAGCGCCCATCGACTTCTTTTTCGACTTCTCGTCGCCTTACTCGTACATCGCCAACGAATGGGTGGACGCGGTCGCCGCGCGCACGTCGCGCCGCGTGCGCCGACACGCGATCCTGCTCGGCGCGACCTTCCAGGCGGCCGAGCTGAAGCCACCCGTCGCCCACCCGATCAAGCGCGAGTACGTGCTGCGCGACTTCGCGCGCTCGGCGCGCTTCGAGGGCCTGCCCTACCAGCCGCCGCCGGTGTTCCCGATCCCGACCCAGAACGCGGCGCGCCTGTTCTGGTGGCTGGCCGAGACGCGCGGCGACGAGGCCGCGGCCGCCTGGGCGCTGGCCGGCCTGCGCGCGGTGTTCACGCGCGGCGTGCCGCTGCACGAGCCCGACGCGCTGAAGGCGCTGGCCGCCGAACAAGGGCTGGACCCGGCCGCCGCCGAGGCGGTATGGAGCGACGTGGCGTGGAAGGCCAGGCTCAAGCGCGCCAACGACGAAGCCGTCGCCGCCGGCGTGTTCGGTGCGCCTTTCTTCATCGTCGACGGCGAACCCTTCTGGGGCAACGACCGCCGGCCGCAGATCGAGCGCTGGCTCGCGAGCGGGCCGTTTTGATACCGGCTTGCGATCGACCGGCGAAGAACGAGGAGTCGCTCGACCGAAGCGGTCGTTCTCGGGTTTGGGAGCGCCGCGCGTGCGCGAGGTTCAGCGTGAGTCGGTGGCCCGGAGAACGCGGGTGCCGCCAGCGACCTGCCGCAGCGGCGCTCGCGGACGCGGACCACGAAGGCCCGCGACGGGCCGGGGCAGCGGCCCATCATTGCCGATCGATAGATCGCAGGTCGGGTCGAAGCCGACCGCAGGGCCGGCCAGCCCTTCAGGCCGGGACCGAGCCCTGGCGCGCGGCCTCGGCAACCGGCAGCAGATCCGCCTCGGTCAGCGTCTCGTGCGCGAGCAGCCGGTCCGCGCCCTGCTCGAGCAGCGTGCGGCGCTCGGTCAGCACCGCGGTGGCGCGGGCGAAGGCCTCGTCGACGAAGGCGCGCACCGCGGCGTCGATGCGCCGCGCGGTGTCCTCGGACAGCCCGCGGTCCAGCGCCATCGCATCGGGCAGGTCGAGGAAGCTCGGGCGCTGGCGCTCGTAGACGACCTGGCCGACCTCGCTCGCCATGCCGTAGCGCGTGACCATGTCGTGCGCGATGTCGGTGGCCTTGACGAGGTCGTCGGCGGCGCCGGTGGAGACCTCGCCGATCAGCAGCGCCTCGGCGGCGCGGCCGCCGAGCAGCACCGCGAGCCGGTTGCGCAGTTCGCTGCGGCTGGCGAGGTAGCGGTCCTCGCTCGGGCGCTGCATCGTGTAGCCGAGCGCGCCGACGCCGCGCGGCACGATCGAGATCTTGTGCACCGGGTCGGTACCCGGCAGCGTCATCGCGACCAGCGCGTGGCCCATCTCGTGCACGGCCACCGTGTGTCGCTCCTTCGCGCCGAGCACGCGCTGGTGGCGCTCGAGACCGGCGACGACGCGCTCGACCGCGGCGGTGAAGTCGGGCATCGCGACCGCGTCGGCACCGCGCCGCGTGGCCAGCAGCGCCGCCTCGTTGACGAGGTTCGCGAGGTCGGCGCCGGCGAAGCCCGGCGTCAGCGCGGCGACCGCGTCGGGGTCGACGTCGGTGCCCAGCGTGACCTTCTTCAGGTGAACGCGCAGCACGTCGGCGCGGCCCTTGCGGTCGGGCCGGTCGACCAGCACCTGGCGGTCGAAGCGGCCCGCGCGCAGCAGCGCCGGGTCGAGCACCTCGGGCCGGTTCGTCGCGGCCAGGATCACGACGCCGGTGCTCGCGTCGAAGCCGTCCATCTCGGCGAGCAGCTGGTTCAGCGTCTGCTCCTTCTCGTCGTGGCCGCCGGTCAGCGGCCCGACACCGCGCGCGCGGCCGAGCGCGTCGAGCTCGTCGATGAAGATGATGCACGGCGCCGACGCGCGCGCCTGCTCGAACAGGTCGCGCACGCGCGCCGCACCGACGCCGACGAACATCTCGACGAACTCCGAGCCGGTGATGCTGAAGAACGGCACGCCGGCCTCGCCCGCCATCGCGCGCGCGAGCAGCGTCTTGCCGGTGCCGGGCGGGCCGACGAGCAGGATGCCTTTGGGCATGTGCGCGCCCAGCCGGCCGTAGGCCTTGGGGTCCTTCAGGAAGTCGACCGACTCGCGCAGCTCGGCCTTGGCCTCGTCGACGCCGGCGACGTCGTCGAAGCTCACCTGCACGTCGGTCTCCGAATGCAGCTTCGCCCGGCTCTTGCCCACCGACAGCAGCCCGCCGAAGCCGCCCTGCCCCGCCATGCGCTTGCCGATGAAGCTCCAGAACGCGAGCAGCAGCAGCGCCGGCACGACCCACGACAGCAGGTCGCGCAGCAGCGTGTTCTCGACCACCCCTTCGAAGCGCACGTTGTAGGGCTCGAGCTCGCGCGCGAGGTCGGTCGCGACGCGCGTGGTCACGATGCGCGTGCGGCCGTCGGGTTCGGGCTTCTTCAGCGTTCCGGTGATGAACTGGCTGCCGATCGAGATCGACTGCAGCTCGCCACCCTTCAGGTACTGCAGGAACTCGCTGTACGGGATCGGCTTGACCTCGGTCGACGTGACCCACAGGTCGCGCATCCAGAACAGCGCCACCAGCGCGAACAGCATCAGCCAGAGGTTGACCGGCTTCCAGGGCAGCTGTGGCGGGGTCGGTCCGGGGGGGACGGGGGGCTTGTTCGTGCTCATGCCGCGATTCTCTTCCGGTCGGCGCGGCAGCGGTGCGCCGCTTCAGCCGGTGCGATGCGGCATCACGTGCACCAGCTTCGGATCGAGCCGCACGCCGACGCGCGCGCCGACGGCCAGGCCGCGCCGTTGCGCGCCCGACAGCGTGAGCACCATGCGTGCACCCGGCACGCTGCTCAGGTTCAGCGTCGCGAGCGTGATCTCGCCCAGGTGGCGTGCCTCGCTGACTTCGGCGTCGAAATCGCCGCCCTGCATCGCCGCCGGATCGATCACGCCGATGCCGTCGCTGGGGACGACCCAGGTCACCGCCTGGCCCGGCGGCACCCTGCCCTTGTCGCGCACCGTCAGCACCGGGCCGCCGGCGTCGACGCCGGACGCGCCGGTCCAGCGCAGCAGTCCCTCGCCGGGGTTCGCGGCCGGCCCCAGCCAGACGCCGTGGAACCGGTTCTGGATGCCCACCAGGTCGGCGACGCGCGCGTTCCGCGGCGCATGGTGGATGCGCTCCGGCGAGCCCTGCTGCAGCACCTCTCCGGCGTCCATCACCGCCAGGCGGTCGGCGAGCATGCGCGCCTCGTCGAGGTCGTGCGTGACGAGCACGATCGGAATCGTCAGCTCGCGCCGCAGGTCGGCGAGCAGCCGGTACAGGCCCTGGCGGTTCATCCGGTCGACGGCCGAGAAGGGCTCGTCGAGCAGCAGCAGCCGGGGCTCGCGCGCCAGCGCCCGCGCCACCGCGACGCGCTGCTGCTGCCCGCCCGACAGCGCCGCGGGCCGACGTGCCTGCTGCTCGGCGCTGAGGCCCACGTGGTCGAGCCAGTGGCGCGCCTGCATCAGGCGCTCGGCCACCGGCAGGTGCAAGAGCGACAGCGCCACGTTGGCGAGCGCGTCCAGGTGCGGCATCAGCGCGTAGTGCTGGAACACCAGCCCCACGTGGCGGCGCTGCGGCGGCAGGAAGACGCCGCGCGCGGTGTCGCACCAGACCGCGCCGCCCACCGCGACGCGGCCCTGCGCCGGCCGCAGCAGCCCGGCGAGCATGCGCAGCATCGAGGTCTTGCCGGCGCCCGAGGGGCCCACCAGCGCCAGCAACTCGCCCGCGCCGCAGCCCAGGCTGCCACGCAGCGGCATCGGCGAGGTCTGCTCGACCTCGACCACCAGCGCCGCATCGGCGTCGTCGTCGGGTTCGCTCATCGCCGCAGCGCCAGCCTGGCCGACGCGAAGAACGAGACCCCGACCGCGCCGAGCGAGAAGACCAGCAGCAGCGCCGACATCTGGTGCGCGCCGGCGAGATCGAAGGACTGGACTCGGTCGTAGATCGCGATCGCGATCGTCTTCGTCTCACCGGGGATGCTGCCGCCCACCATCAGCACGACGCCGAACTCGCCCAGCGTGTGGACGAAAGCGAGCACCGCCGCCGAGAGCAGGCCCGGCCAGGCCAGCGGCAGCTCGACGCGCCAGAGCGTCTGCCAGACCGACAGGCCGCTGACGGCCGCGGCTTCGCCGAGCTCGCGCGGGATGGCCTCGAAGGCGCGCTGCACGGCCTGCACGACGAATGGCACGTTGAAGACGACCGACGCGATGAGCAGACCGAGGAAGTTGAAGGTCAGCTGCAGGCCGAAGGTCCGCTGCACCCAGGCGCCGATCGGCGACGCCCCCCCGAGCGAGACGAGCAGGTAGTAGCCCAGCACCGACGGCGGGAGCACCAGCGGCAGCACGACCGCGGCCTCGATCCACGCCTTGCCGGCGAACTGCGTGCCGGCCAGCCAGCGGCCCAGCCACAGGCCGGGCGGCAGCAGGACGAGAAGCGTGGCTGCGGCGAGCTCGAGCGAGAGGAACAGCGCCTGCCAGTCCATCGATCGTCGCGTTCAGTCGTGGGGCATCGCGAAGCCGTAGCGCGCCATGATCTCCTGCGCAGCGGGCGTCGAGAGGTAGGCGTAGAACGCCCGCACCGCGGGGGATGCGCCTTTGAGCAACACCATGCGCTGGCGCAGCGGCTCGTGCCAGGCGTCGGGGATGAGCTCGAAGCGGCCGAGCCGGGCCACCGCCGGGGCCATGGCCAGTGACAGCGCGACGATGCCGCCCTGCGTCGACCCCGAGGTGGCGAACTGCGCCGTCTGCGCGATGTTCTCGCCCAGCACCAGCCTGCCCTGGATCGCGTCCCAGAGCCCGGCGTGCTGCAGCGCTTCCTTGGCGCGCAGGCCATAGGGCGCGTGCTCGGGGTTCGCGATGGCGAACTTGTGCAGCCGGCCGTCCTTCAGCGCCGCGGCCAGATCGCGCAGCTCGCCGTCGGCCTTCAGCGGCGAGCCCGTCGGCACCAGGATGCCGATGCGCCCGATCGCGTACAGGCGCCCCCGGCCTTCGGTCCTGCCGGCATCGGCGAGCTGGAAGACGTAGTCCTCGTCGGCCGACATCAGCATCTGGAACGGCGCGCCCTGGAGGATCTGGGTCTTGAAGTTGCCCGACGAGCCGAACACGAACTTGAGTTGCTGACCGGTGTCCTTCTCGAACTTCGCCGCCACGTCGGCGATCGCGAACCTGAGGTCGGCCGCGGCGGCGACGATGAGCAGCGTCTGCGCGCGCAGCGGCGCGCCGGCCGCGCAGGTCAGTGCCAGGGCCGAGAGAGTCGCGACGACGCGGCGGCGTTGCAGGAGCATGGGCGGGTTCCCGTCAGGCTTGCGGGTTCTCGGGTGCGACCGGATCCGATCGATATCTTCCCGAAGCGATATCCATGCTGGAGTATATCGATCCGCAGGCGGCACCCTGCGACTGCGCGCGGACGGGCGAGAATGCCGCCCACGATGAAGCCCACGCCGAGCAGCTCCGGCCTCGAGGCCAGGACGCGTTTTCGCGTTCAGGTCAAGCACGCGGTCGCGATCGGGCCGGGCAAGGCCGACGTGCTGCAGAGCATCGCCGAGACCGGTTCGATCGCCGAGGCCGGACGCCGCCTGGGCATGAGCTACCAGCGCGTGTGGTCGCTGGTGGCCGCGATGAACAGCGACTTCATCGAGCCGCTCGTCCAGACCCAGCGCGGCGGCACCGCCGGAGGCGGCGCGGAACTCACGGCCGTCGGCACGCAGGCGCTGGCGATCTACCGCGCGATCGAACGCGAGGCCGAGCGCGCCGTCGCCAGGCGCCTGCCGCAGTTGCTGGCGCTGATCCGGCCCGACGCCGGCGCGGCGCCGGAGTGAGCCGGGCGCGAACGGCGGCCACGGCGCCCCGTTGACGCGCGCCGCAGCGACCCACGCTTGACCGGGGTCAATGTCGCCAGGTGCGCCCGGCCTACGCTTGCCGGCAGACGGGCTCGAACGGAGGCAGCACGATGACGACCCTGACCAAGCTCGCGCTCGGCCTGATGGGGCAACTCAAGCCCCGACCGGTGCCCGGCACCGACGCGATCGCGCTGCCGCCGCCGCGGCGCGGCGGCGGGATGGCACTGATGGAAGCCTTGCAGCGGCGCGAGTCGAGGCGCGAGTTCGACGCGGCGGCGCTGGACGACGCCACGCTGTCCGACCTGCTCTGGGCTGCGGCCGGAATCAACCGGCCCGAGCTCGGCGGGCGCACCACACCGAGCGCGATGAACGCGCAGGAGGTCCGGCTCTACGTCGCGCTGGCTCGAGGCCTGTTCCGCTACGACCCGGCCGGCCATGCGCTCCAGCCTTGCGCCGCCAGCGACGTGCGGCGCGTGACCGGGTACCAGGACTTCGTCGACACCGCGCCGCTGGACCTCGTCTACGTCGCCGACCACGGCCAGATGAAGCTGGTGCCGGCGGCGCAGCGCGAGCGCTATGCCTTCGCCGCCGCGGGCGCGATGGCGCAGAACGTCTACCTGTGCTGCGCCGCGATCGGCCTGGCCACCGTGATCCGCGCCTGGTTCGACGCGCGCGCGCTGTCCGAGGCGATGGGGCTGGAGCCCGACCAGCAGCTGCTGCTGTGCCAGACCGTGGGCCGCGTCAAGCCGGCGCCGCACGCATGACGCTGCTGCGCCCGCCGCGCCCGCACGCCGCTGGCGCAGCGTCTGCCGAACGGCGCATGCGCCACACCGGCCGTCACCACCGCAGTGACCTCGTGCGCATCGCGATCGAGGCGATGGCCGATCGCGGCCTCGAGCCCGAGTTCCCGCCCGCCGTGCAGCGGCAGCTGGCCACCCTCGCCGCGCCCGCGCACGACGACGACCCGCGCATCGGCGACCTCCGGGCGCTGCCCTGGTGCTCGATCGACAACGACGATTCGCGCGATCTCGACCAGCTCACCGCCTGCGAGCCGCTCGGCGCCGGCACGGTGCGGATCTTCGTCGCCGTGGCCGACGTCGACGCGCTCGTCGCGAAGGGATCGGCGATCGACACCCATGCATGGACGAACACGAGCTCGGTCTACACCTCGGCGCGCGTGTTCCCGATGCTGCCCGAGCGGCTGTCGACCGACCTCAGCTCGCTCAACCCGGACCAGGACCGGCTCGCGCTCGTGACCGAGATGGTCGTCATGGCCGACGCCACGATCGACCATGCCCGCGTCTACCGGGCGCGGGTACACAACCGGGCCCAGCTCGCCTACGACGCGGTCTCCGCGTGGCTGGCCGGCGCCGGCGCGCTGCCCGATGCGGCACGCCGCGTCGCCGGGATGGACGCGCAGTTGCGCACGCAGGACGAGGTCGCGCAGCGGCTGCGCGCAGTGCGCCATGCGCGGGGATCGCTCGAGCTCGAGACCTTCGAGCCGCGCGCGCTGTTCGACGGCGAGCGCGTCGTCGACGTCCGGCTCCAGGAACACAACCGCGCGCGCCAGCTGATCGAGGAGCTGATGATCGCCACCAACGAGTGCAGCGCCCGGCACCTGGCCGACGCCGGCGTGGCGTCGTTGCGCCGGGTGGTGCGCGCGCCGGATCGCTGGCTGCGCATCGTCGAGCTGGCGCGCCGCTACGGGACCCGGCTGCCGCCGTCGCCCGACGCGCGCGCGCTCGCGGCCTTCCTCGCCGCGCGCCACCGCGCCGATCCGCTGCGCTTCCCGGACCTGTCGCTGGTCGTCGTCAAGCTGATGGGCCCCGGCGAGTACGTCGTCGAGCGTGCCGGCCGAGAACCGATCGGCCACTTCGCGCTCGCGCTGCGCGACTACACGCATTCGACCGCACCGAACCGGCGCTTCCCCGACCTGGTCACGCTGCGCATGGTCAAGGCCCTGCTCGCGGGCGAGCGGCCCCCCTACGGCGCGGCCGAGCTCGCCGCGCTGGCCGAGCACTGCACGCGCCAGGAGGACGCGGTGCGCAAGGTCGAGCGCCGGGTGCGCAAGTCCGAGGCGGCGCTGCTGCTCGAGTCGCGCATCGGCGAGCGCTTCGACGCCCTCGTCACCGGCGCGTCGGACACCGGCACCTGGGTGCGCATCGTCGCGCCGCCGGCCGAGGGCAAGCTCGACGCGGGCCGGCGCGCGCTGGAGGTCGGGCAGCAGGTCCGCGTCGAGCTGGTGCTCGCCGACGTCGAGCGCGGCTTCATCGACTTCGTGCCTGTCGATTGACCCGGGGCGCACGGCGATGACGCTCCCCCGAGCCCAGGATCCGCCGGCAGACGCGGCCCGCGATCGCGCCGTCGACGTGCGCGGGCTCACGCGCCGCTTCGCCAGCGTGACCGCGGTCGATCGGATGACGCTGACGGTCGAGCGCGGCGAGATCTTCGGCCTGCTCGGCTCGAACGGCGCCGGCAAGACGACGCTGATCAAGATGCTGACCACGCTGCTGCCGCCGAGCGAGGGCGAGGCCTTCGTCGCCGGCGTCAGCATCCTCGCCGCGCCGGCCGAGGTGCGGCGGCGCATCGGCTACGTGCCGCAGATGCTGTCGGCCGACGGCATGCTCACCGGGCGCGAGAACCTGCTCTTCTCGGCCCGGCTGTACGCCATCGCCGCCGGCGAGCGCCGGCGCCGGATCGCCGACGCGCTGCAGTTCATGGGCCTGGCCGACGCGGCCGACCGGCTCGTGCGGACCTACTCCGGCGGGATGATCCGGCGCCTCGAGCTCGCCCAGTCGATGCTGCACCGGCCCGCGGTGCTGTTCCTCGACGAGCCGACGATCGGCCTGGACCCGCTCGCGCGGCACGCGGTCTGGGACCGGCTGCGCAGCCTGCGCCAGGACTTCGAGATGACGGTGCTGCTGACGACGCACGACATGGAAGAGGCCGAGAGCCTGTGTGACCGGCTCGCGCTGCTGCACGCCGGGCGCCTGGCGGTGTCGGGCCGGCCGGCCGAGCTGCGCGCGGCGATCTCGCCGACCGCGACGCTCGACGACGTGTTCGCGCACCATTGCGGCGGCACGATCGCCCAGGGCGGCCGCTTCGCCGACACGCGCGAGACGCGCGCCACCGCCGGACGCCTGGGCTGACAGCGATGGGACTGCGCCGCTTCGCCGTCGAGACCGCCGCGGTGGCCGACGTCGAGCTGCGAAAGCTGCTGCGTGACCCGACCGAGCTGGCCTCGCGCGCGGTGCAGCCGGTGCTCTGGCTCACCGTGTTCGGCCAGGTGATGGCGCGCGTGCGCGGCATCCACGCCGGTCCGGTGAGCTACCTCGTCTTCATCACGCCGGGCATCCTCGCGCAGAGCGTCCTGTTCAGCGCCATCTTCTTCGGCATCGCGGTGATCTGGGAGCGCGACCTCGGCGTCGTGCACAAGCAGCTCGTCAGCCCGGCCTACCGCGGCGCGCTGGTGCTCGGCAAGGCTCTGTCGGCAGGCTTCCGCGGCCTGGTGCAGGCCGGCGTGATCTACCTGCTGACCTGGGTGATGAAGGTCGACGTGCGTCACGATCCGCTCGCAGTGGCCGCGGTGCTGGGCACCGTGGTGCTCGGCTCGGCGCTGTTCTCGACCTTCTCGCTGATCATCGCCTGCGTCGTCAAGACGCGCGAGCGCTTCATGGGCGTGGGCCAGGTGCTGACGATGCCGCTGTTCTTCGCCAGCAGCGCGATCTACCCACTCGACCTGATGCCGCCGTGGCTGCGCGCGGTCGCCCGCTTCAACCCGCTGACCTACCTCGTCGATGCCTTGCGCGGGCTGATGGTGCCGGGCGAGCCCGCCTTCATCGGCTGGGGCGTCGACTTCCTGGTGCTCGCCGCCGTCTTCGCGCTGCTGATGGCGCTGGCGGTCCGGCTCTACCCCGGCCTGGTGCGCTGAGCCTCAGCCGGCCGCCGCGCCGGGCACCTGCTCGCCGCCGAGCGCGGCCACCAGGTCGGGCAGCAGCTGGCGCAGCTCGCCGGTGGCGATCGCGACGTCGGCGTCGAAGCCGTCGTCGCCGCGCCCCTTGTCGGCGTCCTGGCCTTCGAGCACGACGTCGAGCAGCTTGATCCGCTTCAGCGCCAGCGCCTCGGTGAGCACGAACGAGACGCGGCCGGCCCAGGTCAGCGCGAGCTGGGTCGGCAGCTTGCCCTGGCGGATGTGCTCGCCGACCTCGACCAGGTCCAGCGTGTGGCGCGCATAGCGCACCGCGGCCTTCTCGCTGTCGGGCTGCTTGAGCTCGCAGTCGCGGTCGATGCTGAAGCCGCTGGGCGCCTCGCGCTCGGCCAGCCAGGCTGCCATCGCGGTGGCCGGCGCGAGCGCGGTCTGCAGCGGCTGCAGCGTCAGGCCGCCGGCGAATGCCTCCGCCAGCGCCGTGACCACCGCATCGGCCTTCTTCGCGCTCGCCGCGCCGACCAGCGCCCAGCCCGACGCCGGGTCGAGCCAGACCGGCGTCGTCGAGCGCTTCGGGAAGGCGCGCGGCAGCAGCTCGTGCACGACCTCGTCCTTGATCTCGCGCGCGCCCCTGCCCTTGGGCCGGCGGCCGGTCTGCTGCTCGATCTGGGCCAGCCGTTCCTCGAGCCGGGCCTTCACCGCGCCGCCGGGCACGGCCCGGGTCTCGCTGCACAGCTTCAGGACGATCTGGCCGCCCACGCTCTCGGCCAGCGTGGCATGCTTGTCGCCGCGCGGCGGCACCCAGCCGGCGGATTCACGCTCGGTGGCGCCGCAGGCAACGAAGCTCGCGCCCGCGAGGCGCGCCTCGAGGTCGGTCAGGGTCGGCGCAGCGGCGCCCGGGGCGAGGCGGTAGACGAAGGCGTTCTTGAACATGGCACAGGTGTCGGGTGGGGCGCGGATCATAGGCCGGCGCAGCCGCGCGGCGGCGCCGGCGGCTTGAACCGGCGGATCGAAGTATGTATGATCGATGCATACCGAATCATTCGGAGCCTGTGATGGAAGCGACCGTTGCCGAACGCGGGCAGATCACCCTGCCCAAGGCCGTGCGCGACGCGCTCGGCCTGGTCAAGGGCACGCAGCTGAAGGTCGAACTCGACGGCAGCCGCATCATCCTGCGCAAGAACGTCGACGACGCGATCTCGCGCCTGCGCGGGCGCTTCAAGCTGCCCGCCGGCGTGAGCACCGACGACGTGATGCGCGAGCTGCGCGGGCGCGCGCCCGGCGATCCGGTCGAGCCTTGATGATCGCGATCGACTCGTCGGTGCTGATCGACCTGCTCGGCGACGACCCGCGCGCCGAGACCGTCGAGGACACGTTGCGCCAGGCGCTCGCGCGCGGCCCGGTCGTCGTCTGCGACGTCGTCATCAGCGAGGTCGTCGCCGGCCTGGGCTTCGGCGCCGAGATCGTCGACACGCTCGAGGAGGCCGGCATCCGCTTCTCGGCGATCGAGGCGCGGTCGGCGATCCGCGCCGGCGAGATGCAGCGCCGCTACAAGCAGCGCATGAAGAGCGAGGGCCGCGTTCCGGTCTCGCCGCGCACCGTCCCCGACTTCCTGATCGGCGCCCACGCGCTGCTCCAGTGCAGCGGCCTGATCAGCCGCGACGCGGGCTTCTTCCGCGACTATTTCAAGGGCCTGAAGGTCATCGTGCCGCAAGGCGCATGACGCCACGCACGGGCCCGCCGTCACCACCAACCCCGAGGTTTCCATGCCGCACGCCTTTGCCAAGACCCTCAAGACCTTCAAGACCGCCTCCGGCCGCGAAGGCAAGTTCTTCTCGCTGCCCGCGCTGGCCAGGACCTACCCGGGCGTGGCCCGGCTGCCGGTGTCGATGCGCGTCGTGCTCGAGAGCGTGCTGCGCAACTGCGACGGCCAGAAGGTCACGCCCGAGCACGTGGCGCAGCTCGCGCAATGGGGCGCGACCGCCGAGCGCAAGGACGAGATCCCGTTCGTCGTCGCGCGCGTCGTGCTGCAGGACTTCACCGGCGTGCCGCTGCTCGCCGACCTGGCGGCGATGCGCAACGTGGCCCAGCGGCTGGGCAGGAACCCGAAGGCGATCGAGCCGCTGGTGCCGGTCGACCTGGTCGTCGACCACAGCGTGATGATCGACCACTACGGCCACAAGAACTCGCTCGACCTGAACATGAAGCTCGAGTTCCAGCGCAACCAGGAGCGCTACCAGTTCATGAAGTGGGGCATGGGCGCGTTCGACACCTTCGGCGTCGTGCCGCCGGGCTTCGGCATCGTCCACCAGGTCAACCTCGAGTACCTGGCGCGCGGCGTGCACAAGGGCAAGGACGGCGTGTACTACCCCGACTCGCTCGTCGGCACCGACAGCCACACGACGATGATCAACGGCATCGGCGTCGTCGGCTGGGGCGTCGGCGGTATCGAGGCCGAGGCCGGCATGCTCGGCCAGCCGGTCTACTTCCTGACCCCCGACGTCGTCGGCTTCGAGCTCAGCGGCCAGCTGCGCGAAGGCGTCACCGCGACCGACCTCGTGCTCACGGTGACCGAGATCCTGCGCAAGGAGGGCGTGGTCGGCAAGTTCGTCGAGTTCTGCGGCGAAGGCACGCGCACGCTGAGCCTGCCCGACCGCGCGACGATCGCCAACATGGCGCCCGAGTACGGCGCGACGATGGGCTTCTTCCCGGTCGACGAGAAGACTGTTCAGTACTTCGAAGGCACCGGCCGCACCAAGGCCGAGATCGAGGCCTTCGAGGCCTACTTCAAGGCGCAGAAGATGTTCGGCGTGCCCAAGGCGAGCGAGATCGACTACACCCGCCTCGTCAAGCTCGACCTCTCCACCGTGGCGCCCAGCCTGTCGGGCCCGAAGCGGCCGCAGGACCGCATCGAGCTCGGCAACGTGAAGACCAAGTTCGGCCAGCTCTTCAGCGCGACGCCGGCCGACAACGGCTTCAACCAGCCGGCCGAGAAGCTGGGCCAGGTGTTCAAGTGCGCGGACGGCACCGAGATCCGCAACGGCGACGTGCTGATCGCGGCGATCACGAGCTGCACCAACACCAGCAACCCGGGCGTGCTCCTCGCCGCCGGGCTGCTCGCGAAGAAGGCGGTCGAGGCCGGGCTGAAGGTGAAGAAGCACGTCAAGACCTCGCTCGCCCCGGGCTCGCGCATCGTCACCGAATACCTCGACAAGGCCGGCCTGCTGCCCTACCTCGAAAAGCTCGGCTTCAACGTCGCCGCCTACGGCTGCACGACCTGCATCGGCAACGCCGGCGACCTGACACCCGAGATCAACGAGTCGATCACGAAGAACGACCTCGTCTGCGCCGCGGTGCTGTCGGGCAACCGCAACTTCGAGGCCCGCATCCACCCGAACATCAAGGCCAACTTCCTGGCCTCGCCGCCGCTGGTCGTGGCCTACGCCATCGCCGGCACCATGAAGCGCGACCTGATGACCGAACCGGTGGGCCGCGGCACCAAGGGCGACGTCTACCTGGGCGACATCTGGCCGACCCAGGCGGAAGTCGAGAAGCTGATGAAGTACGCCCTGGACCCCAAGGCCTTCAAGAGCAACTACGCCCAAGTCAAGACCAATCCCGGCAAGCTGTGGCAGGACATCGAGGGCGTGGCCGGACAGATCTATGATTGGCCCAAGTCGACCTACATCGCCGAACCCCCGTTCTTCGAGGACTTCACGATGAAGCCGGGCGCGGCCAATGCCGTGGTCAAGAGCGCCCGGGCCCTGGGCCTGTTCGGCGATTCCATCACCACCGACCACATCTCGCCGGCCGGCTCGATCAAGGAAAGCTCGCCCGCGGGCAAGTACCTGCAGGCCAACGGCGTGATGAAGGCCGACTTCAACAGCTACGGCTCGCGCCGGGGCAATCACGAGGTCATGATGCGCGGCACCTTCGCCAACGTGCGCATCAAGAACCTGATGATCCCGCCCAATGCCGACGGCACGCGCGTGGAAGGCGGCATCACCCTGCACCAGCCCAGCGGCGAACAGCTGTCGATCTACGATGCGGCCATGAAATACGTCGCCGAGGGCACGCCCACGGTGATTTTCGGCGGCGAGGAATACGGCACGGGTTCATCGCGCGACTGGGCCGCCAAGGGCACGCAGCTGTTGGGCGTGAAGGCGGTCATCGCGCGCAGCTTCGAGCGCATCCACCGCAGCAACCTGGTGGGCATGGGCGTGCTGCCGCTGCAGTTCAAGGGAGGCGACAGCATCCAGTCCCTGAACATCACGGGCCGCGAGACCTATGACGTCACCGGGCTGGAAAACGGCATCAAGCCCCAGCAGGACGTCACGCTGACCATCCACTACGAGAACGGCACCAGCAAGCAGGTCCCGGTGCTGCTGCGCATCGACACGCCCATCGAGGTGGATTACTACAACCACGGCGGCATCCTGCCCTTCGTGCTGCGCCAGTTGCTGGCAGCCTGAAACCGGCCGGCCCCCTCCGGGGCCGCCCCCCGAGGCCTGCGCCTCCGGTGCCCTCGCGGCACTGGCGCAGGCCTTGCCACATCTGCGGAGCCCATGCTTGGTCAACCTTTCGCGCTTCGATCTGGTCACGCTGTCGCTGTTCGCTACCGTCGCGCGCCACGGCAGCATCTCGGCCGGCGCCCGCCAGGCCAACCTGGCCGTGGGGGCGGCCAGCCGGCGCATCGCCGACCTGGAGGAAGCGGTCGGCACGCCCCTGCTCTACCGGCGGGCCTCCGGCGTGGAGCTGACCGAAGCCGGACGCGCCTGCCTGCAGCACGCGCTGCGCATCCTGCAGGACGTGGAGCAACTGGCCGGCCGGATGTCCGACTATGCCAGCGGCGCCGTGGGCCAGGTCCGCATCGCCGCCAACACCTCGTCCATCACGCAGTTCCTGCCGGAAGACCTGGCGGGGTTCATGGCCGGCCATCCCGGCATCCGCATCGAATTGGAAGAACAGAACAGCGCGGACATCGTGGCCGCCGTGAACGAGAACCGCGCCGACGTCGGCGTATTCGCCGACCGCACGCCCGCCGAGGGCCTGACAACCTACCCCTACCGCGAGGATGAACTGGTGCTGATCGCGCCGCGCACGCACGCGCTGGCGTCCCAGCGCGCGGTGGCCTTTCGCGACACGCTGGACTACGACTACGTCAGCCTGCCGGACGCGACCTCGCTCGCCAACCGGATACGGGAGGAAAGCAGCCGGCTGGACCGGCCCATCCGGCCGCGCATCCAGGTGCGCAGCTTCGATGCCATCTGCCGGATGGTCTCGACCGGCATGGGTGTGGGGATCCTGCCCCGCCTCGCGGCGGCCCCGCATGCGAAGTCCATGAACCTGAAGCTAATCGCGCTGGAAGACGGCTGGGCCAGGCGCGGCCTGCTGCTGGGCGTGCGTGCGCCCGATGCGCTGACCGCGCCGGCGCGGCTGCTGGTGTCGCACTTGCGGGCCGCCGCCGCGCCGGCCTGACATCCCGCCGGCTTTCGCATTCCGGCAAACCCCGCTTGCCCGATCGGCCATTTCCTCCTCCTGGCGTTTCGGGCCACACTGTCGCCAAGCCATTTCCCCACGAGACCTCCCATGCCACGGCAAATCCTCGAAGGCATCCGCATCCTCGAACTGGGCCAGTTGATCGCCGGCCCGTTCGCCGCCAAGACACTGGCCGATTTCGGCGCCGAAATCATCAAAATCGAACCTCCCGGCCAGGGCTACCCGCTGCGCAAGTGGCGCATGCTGCACGAGGGCACCTCGGTCTGGTGGGAAGCCCAGTCGCGCAGCAAGCAATCGGTGTGCGTGGACCTGCGCCAGCCCGAAGGGCAGGAACTGGTGCGCAAGCTGGCCGAGCAGGCCGACGTGCTGATCGAAAACTTCCGCCCTGGCGCCATGGAGAAATGGGGCCTGTCCTGGGAAGCCCTGCATGCGCTGAATCCCCGCCTGATCATGCTGCGCGTCTCGGGCTATGGCCAGACTGGCACCAAGCGCGACGAACCGGGCTTCGCGGCGATAGGTGAAGCCATGGCCGGCCTGCGCTACCTGACCGGCGAACCGGGCCGCCCGCCCGTGCGCGCGGGGCTGTCGCTGGGCGACACGATCGCCGGCCTGCACGGCGCGATGGGCGTGCTGCTGGCGCTGTACGACCGCGACGCGCGCGGCGGCCAGGGGCAGATGATCGACACCGCGTTGTACGAGAGTGTGTTCAACCTGAGCGAAAGCCTGCTGCCCGAGTATTCGGTGTTCGGCGCCGTGCGCCAGCCGGCGGGCGGCGCCCTGCCAGGCATCGCGCCCTCGAACGCCTACCCCTGCGCCGACGGCGAGTACGTGCTGATCGCCGGCAACGGCGACGGCATCTTCGTGCGCCTGATGCGGCGCATCGGGCGCGACGACCTGGCCGAAGACCCGGGTCTGGCCCGCAAC
>MEGM01000031.1 GCA_001725505.1 Rubrivivax sp. SCN 70-15
CCTCTTTCGGTAATCAGCGGCCTGGCGCAGATCCGTGTTGACCTCTGACTGCTCGGCCCAGTCCGACCGCATCTGCGCGACGCGGCCGGTCTTCGGTGCGTTCGACTCGCTCGCTGCCCAAGTTCTGATACCTCTTCAAATCCTGCGGCTGTTTCGTCAGGCCGGAGCGAACACCGGCAGCGGCGGCCCGCCGTCGCTCGGCTGGAATCTCACCGCGACGCGCTGGCCGATGCGGACGGCGTCGGCATCGGTGTCGACGATGTTGCTCATCATGGTCGGCCCCTCTTCGAGCGTGACGTAGGCCACCACGTACGGCACCTCGGCCCGGCGCATGACGCTGAAGCTGTAGATCGTGCCCTTGCCGCTCGCCTGGCGCCACTGCGTGCGCTCGCTGCCGCAGAACGGACAGGCATCGCGCGGATAGTGATGGTGCTCGCCGCAGTCATCGCAGCGCTTGACTAGCAGCCGGCCTTCGGCCGTGGCTTGCCAGAAGGGTCGCGTTTCCGGGTCGACGGTGGGTGACGGCATGCTGCGCCGGCCGATGGTGATGCTCATTCGCGCTCCAGGATCAGGGTGGCACTGCCGTGCCGGGTGCCGAGCGAACCGCCGGTGCCGTGCGCCAGCGCGAGCCGGCAGCCTGGCACCTGCACTTTCGGATGCGCCTCGCCGCGCAGCTGGCGCACGGCCTCGACGACCTTGGTCATGCCGCCGCGGTTGCCCGGGTGGTTGTTGCAAAGCCCGCCGCCGTCGGTGTTGAAGGGCAGCCGTCCGGTGCCGGAGATCAGGTTGCCGTCGCTGACGAAACGGCCGCCCTCGCCCTTGGCGCAGAAGCCGAGGTCTTCCAGCGTCAGCAGCACGGTGATGGTGAAGCTGTCGTAGATGGACGCGTACTGGATGTCGGCCGGCTTGACGCCGGCCTCGGCGAACGCGGCCTTGCCGGTCCAGGCCGCGCCGGTGGTCAGCAGGTCGACCTTGCCGCCGATTTGCGCGCGCACGAACTCGCCGGTGCCGAGCACCTTGACGATGGGGCGCTTGAGCGAGCGAGCGATTTCGGGCCGCACCACCACCAGGGCGCCGCCGCCGTCGCTGATGACACAGCAGTCGAGCCGGTGCAGCGGGTCGGCGATCATCGGCGAGCCGACCACGTCCTTGACCGTGACCACGTCGCGCACCACGGCGCGCGGGTTGTGCTGCGCATGGTGCGAAGCGGCCACGCGGATCCAGGCGAGCTGCTCGCTCGTCGTGCCGTGCTCGTGCATGTGACGCATCGCCGCCATCGCGTACATGTTGACGGTGGTCGGCGCGTAGGGCAGCTCGAACGGCACGTCCGGCGAGGCGCCGTAGTTGCGCGGCGCGGTGCCAGTGGCCATGCCCTCGGCCTTGGGACGGCCGGCGAGCGTGATCAGCGCCACGTCGCAGCGGCCGGCAGCGATGGCCGCCGCCGCATGCGCCACGTGCACCACGTACGACGAGCCGCCGGTCTCGGTGCTGTCCACGTGCCGCAGCTTCAGGCCCATGTAATCGACCATGCTCATCGCGCCGAGCCCGGGCGCGTCGCCGGCGCAGAAGTAGCCGTCGACGTCGCGCAGCGTGAGCCCGGCATCGGCGAGCGCACCACGCGCCACCTCGGCGTGCAGCTGTGCCACCGACTTGTCGTCGGCGCGGCGGATCGGGTGCTCGTAGATGCCCGCGATGCAGGTTTTGCCCTTCAGGCTCATACCGCCTTCCCTTCGGCCTTCACCATGGCCGTGCCCGCGATCACGGTCTGGCCCTTGGCGTTGCGCACCCACACGTCGTACACCGGCGGCGAACTTGCGGCGCGCAGCTCGCCGCCGCCGGTCACGTCGTCGTCGATGCGCACCGGCTGCACGAAGCGGATCTCGAGGTGGACGCGGTTCAGCGCCTCCAGCCCCAGCGTGTTGCGCAGCGCCTGCCAGATCAGTGCCACCGACATCGTGCCGTGCGCGATGATGCCGCCCATCGGGCTCCTGGCGGCGAACTCCTTGTCGACGTGGATCGGGTTGTAGTCGTTCGTCACCGCCGCGTACTTCATGATGGTGTCGAAGTCGACGTGCTTGCTCGAGGGTTTCAGCTGGGCTTGCATCACAGGGTCCTCACTGGGCGACGAGGGTGGTCATGACGCCGGTGAACAGCAGTTCGCCCGACTTTGCCTCGCGCGTCTCGGTGCGCATGCGCACCCACTTGCGTTCTTTCTTGATCTCCTTGTCGAGGCACGACACGTCGGTGCGCAGCGTCTCGCCGATGCGCGGCATGCGCCGGACGTCGAAGGTCTGGCCGCCGTGCACGCCGCCGGGCGGCCGCGGCGAGTTCAGCGTCAGCACCGCGTCGATCACGATCATCGCCAGCATGCCGGCCGGCATCACGCCGGGATCGGCGTCATTCGGGTAGACCTCGCGCCACTTGGCGATGGTCGCCGCGTCAACCGCGAAATCGCGCGAGCCGTAATGCTTGCCGGGCTCGTAGTGGGCGTAGCTGAACATGGGTTTTTCGCTCATGCGGGTTCCACCTGGGGCATCTTCTGCTCGCTGCCGGGCCGTGACTCGAAGCACACGCGCACCGGCATGCCGATGCGCACGCTTGCCGGGTCGCAGCGCAGCACGTTGCACATGAAACGGAAGCCTTCGTCGAGATCGACGAGGGCCAGCACGTAGGGCGCATCGCCGGCGAACGCCGGGATCGGCGCACGGTGGATCACCGAGAAGCTGGCGATGCGGCCGCCGCCGGCGGCCACCTGCCACGCCAGTTCGCGCCCGTGACAGTGCACGCAGACATTGCGCGCATAGAACTGCGCCTTGCCGCAGGCCTGGCAGCGCTGGTAGCGGAACTCGCCCAGGATCGCGCCTTCCCAGTACGGGCGGCTGATGCCGTCGGGCTGTGGCACCGGCTTGGCTCGCACTTCGGCCATCTCAGCTTCTCCCCATCAAGATCGAGCAATGGCCCGAGAAGATGCCGCCGAGCGTATGCGCCAGCGCCACCTCGGCATCC
Organism: Rubrivivax sp. SCN 70-15; assembly: GCA_001725505.1. Classification (GTDB taxonomy): domain Bacteria; phylum Pseudomonadota; class Gammaproteobacteria; order Burkholderiales; family Burkholderiaceae_C; genus Rubrivivax. The sequence goes on from MEGM01000031.1 coordinate 3,007, forward strand.
TTCACCTGGCGCGGCCCGGCCTCGCCGCGCAACTGCCGCACCGCCTCGACGACGTGGAACATGCCGCCCGCGGCGCCCGATGAGCCGTACGACAGCAGCCCGCCGTTGGTATTGACCGGGAAGCGCCCGCCGATCGCGAACTCGCCGGCCAGCGCCGCCGGGCCGGCTTCGCCGCGGCCGTAGAAGCCCATCGATTCGAGCGTGATCAGCAGCGTGCTTGTGAAGCAGTCGTAGATGTGGGCGCAGTCGACGTCGGCATGCTTCAGCCCGGCCCGGCCCAGTGCGTCGGCCACCGACTCGCGGCAGCCGAAGTCCACCAGCGACGGCGCGGCGAAGATGTGCTCGTGCGTGTGGCCCTCGCCGGTGGCGAGCACCTCGACGGCGCGCTTGGGCGCGTCACGCCCGGTCTCGGCCGCGCTCACCACCACCGCCGCGCCGCCGTCGGAGACGAGGCAGCAGTCGAGCATGCGCAGCGGCGATGCAATCACTTTGGACTTGCGCACGTCGTCCATCGTGATCGGCTTCTTCATGTGCGACTGCGGGTGCAGCGCGGCGTTGGCGCGCTGGTTCACCGCCACCGCGGCGAGGTGCTCGCCGTTCAGCCAGCCTTCGTGGAAGTACACCTGCGCGGCCATCGCGAAGGCCGCCGGTACGCTCATTCCGTAGGGCTGCTCGTACTGCGTGTGGCCCACGTCGGCCAGCGCCGCCTGTACCTTCTCGCCCATGCCGGTGAGGCGGTTGTCGCCGGTCACGCACAGCACGTGGCGGCACATGCCCGAGCGCACCAGCGACTCGGCGTGGCGCACCAGCAGGCCGCCGGTCATGCCGCCCATGCAGATCGACGCGTTGACCTTGGGGCGCAGCCCGAGGTATTCGCCGAGCACGCCGCCAAGCATCAGCTGCGGCGACGCGAACGAATAGGCGGTGAGCAGGCCGTCGATGTCCGATACCTCGAGGCCCGCGTCGGCCAGCGCGCCGAGGCTGGCCTCGACGTGCAGCGACATGCAGGTGCTCTCCGGCAGCGGGCCGACGGCCGTGTCGTGCACGCCGCGGATGATGGCTTGGGTTCCCATGGGCTCCTTGCTGCGTTCAGGTGCGTTCAGGCCAACGCCGCGGCGAACTCGTGCCGCAGCCGCTGCAGCTGCTCGACGGCACCGTCCACCAATTCGGCCATGATGTCCCTGGCCGGCCGCCGTGCCCGCACCAAGCCGCCCGCCTGGCCGGCGATGTTGTAGAAGAGGTCGTGCCGCCCGGCCGCCAGCGCGGCGGCGAGGAAGTCCTCCATCAGGATGCGCTGGTGCGGCGTCTCCAGCGTGGGCAGGCCCGAGTCGGCCCAGGCCTGCGCGATCTCGCCGTGGAAGGCGCGCACCGTCTTGCCGGTCCACACCTTGCTGACCCGGAACGCTTCCGAGTCGGACGCGACGATCTGGTCCTTGCACGAATCGAACAGCGCGCACTCGTCGGCGACGAGGAACGCGGTGCCGATCCACACCGCCTGCGCGCCGAGCGCAAGCGCGGCGACGATGCCGCGGCCGTCGGCGATGCCGCCGGCGGCGATCACCGGTGTCGGCCCCACCGCATCGACCACCTGCGGGATCAGCGGCAGCGACGCCACGGTGCCGGTGTGGCCGCCGGCCTCGGTGCCCTGCGCGACGATGGCATCGACGCCGGACTTGCGCTGGCGCACCGCGTTGCGCACCGAGCCCGACAGGCCGATCAGCTTCATGCCTTGGGCGCGCGCGCGCGGCAGCAGGAACTCGGGGTCGCCCAGGCCGGCCGCGAACATCGGCACGCGCTCCTCGAACACCACCTCGAGCACCGACTTGGCGTAGTCGATGTCCACCACGGTCTCGTCGGCCGGCTTCGCATCGGGCAGGCCGTAGCGGCGGATCAGTTCCTGCACGAACGCCGCGTGCGCGGGGTAGCGGCGCCGGATCTCGTCGCGCACCCGCGAGCGCGTCGGCGGCGCATCGGCGATGCGCGCCGGCAGCAGCAGGTCCACGCCGAAGGGCCGCTCGGTCAGCGTGCGCACCTCGCGGATGCGCCGCCGCGTCTCCTCGGGCGACAGCGCCGAACAGCCGAGCACGCCGCAGCCTCCGGCCTGCGACACGGCGGCCACCAGCGCCGGCGGCGTCGCGCGGCCGCCCACGCCCATGCCGGCCAGGAAGATCGGCACCTCGATGCCGAAGGCGTCGCAGAAGGCGTTGTGCAGCAAGCGGGAGGCAGCCATATCGTCAGGTCACTTGAACGACGGCTTGCGCTTGGCGCGGAACGCCGCCACGCCTTCCTTGACGTCGTCGGTCTGGAACAGGAACGGGAAGGCGTCGATCGCGTAGCGCATGTCGTCGCCGCCCAGCCCCTGGCTGTAGAACGACTTGGCCATCTGCACCGCCATCTGCGGCTTGGCCGCGAGTTTCTCGGCGAAGGCCATCGCCTCGTCCATCAGCTTGTCGGGCGCCACGGTGCGCAGCGCAATGCCCAGCCGCACCGCCTCGGCGGCATCGAACGGCTCGCCGAGCATGCTCAGCTCCTTGGCCTTGGGCCGGCCGACGATGCGGTGCAGGCGCAGCAGCGCGAAGCCGGGCAGCAAGCCGAGCTGGATCTCGGGCACGCCGAACTTGGCGCGCTCCGAGGCGAGGATGAAATCGCAGGCGATCGCCAGCTCGAAGCCGCCGCCGAAGGCCATGCCGTTGACCGCGGCGATCAGCGGTTTGCGGCAGCGCTCAGGCGCCTCGAGGACCGGCAGCACGCCGGCGATGAAGTCGCGCGCCTGCTCGGCCGTCTCGGGAAAGCTGCTGATGTCGGCACCGGCGCAGAACGCCTTGTCGCCGCGGCCGGTGAGGATGCCGACGCGGATCTCCGGGTCGGCGTCGACGCGCGCCAGGCCTTCGCTCACGCCCTGGCGGATGCCGAGCGAGATCGCATTCAGCTTGGTGGGCTCGTCCAGGGTCAGGACCGCGATGCGGCCCTTCTTCTCGAATTCGACGCTGCCGATTCTCATGCTGTCTTCCTTGCTGGCGGACCGGCGGACGCGATCCCGGAGAACGAGACTAACAAACGTTCGATAACCTCGTCAATCGATCCATGCGCTCTACCCGCGCCGCAGCCCTCCGTAGCTCGCCCACGGCGTGGCGACGAGGTAGCCGGCGTCCACCGGCAGGTTGACGCCGGTGATCGCGCCGGCCTGCGCCGAGGCCAGGAAGGCCACCGCGTGCGCGATCTCGCGCGCCTGCACGAGCCGGCCGAGCGCGCAGTTGGCGGTCATGTCGTCGGGCGCCAGCGTGCGCGTCGCGATGCCCTTCTCCAGCGCCGGGGTGTGCGTGAAGCCGGGCGACACCGCATTGACGCGCACGCCCTTCGGCCCCCATTCGGCGGCCAGGCATTCGGTGAGGTTGATGACGCCCGCCTTGGCCGGCCCGTAGGAATGCAGCGGTCCCGAGCCCATGCCGGCCACCGAGGCGATGTTGACGATCGCCCCGCCCCCGGCGCGCGCCATGGCTGCGCCAAAGCGGGCGCAGCACAGGTAGGTGCCGCGCAGGTCGACGCGGGCGACGAAATCCCACTCGCGCAGCGTCAATTCCTCCGGCGGCAGCGTGCGCTGCAGCACACCCGCGCTGTTGACGAGCACCGTCGCCGTGCCGCACTGCGCCTGCACAGCCGCCAGCGCGGCATCGACCGACGCGTCGTCGCCCACGTCCAGCGGCAAGGCCACCCCGCCGACCGCGGCGGCCACCGCATGGGCGGCGTCCACGTTGCGGTCGGCCACCACCACGCGCGCGCCGGCCTCGGCGAGCACGCGGGCGCAGGCCTCACCGATGCCGCTCGCGCCCCCGGTCACCACGGCCACCCGGCCGCCGAAATCAACCCGCATGTCGTTCTCCCGGTTCAGCGGTCAGCTCCGCGCGCAGCACGCGCTTGAGCACCTTGCCTGAAGGCAGCCGCGGCAGCGTCTCGCGCAGCACGAGCTGGCGCGGCAGCTTGAAGCCGCCCAGCTTGCCGCGGCAGAAGGCCTGCAGCTCGTCGAGCGCCAGCGCGGCGCCCGGCCGCAGCACCACCACCGCGACCACGCGCTCGCCCCATTGCGCATCGGGCAGGCCCACCGCCGCGGCCTCCAGCACCTGCGGCAGCTGGTCGAGCACGCGCTCGACCTCGCTCGACGCGATGTTCTCGCCGCCGCTGATGATCATGTCCTTCTTGCGGTCGGTGAGGAACAGGAAGCCTTCCGCATCGATATAGCCGACATCGCCGGTGCGGAACCAGCCGCCGGCATGGAAGCTGGCCGCCGTCTTGGCCTCGTCACGCCAGTAGCCGGAGGTCACCTTCGGCCCGCGCAGGCAGATCTCGCCGGCCTCGCCGGCCGCCAGCGCGCGGCCTTCGTCGTTGCACACGCGCAGCTCGACATGCGGCAGCGCGCGGCCGGTGGAGCCGATCTTCTCGATCTCGCGGCCAGCCTCCATCAGCGTGTCGCCCGAGCAGCTTTCGGTGAGGCCGTAGCCGTCGATGTAGCGGCCGGCCGGGAACAGCGAGCGAAACTCGCGGATGCGCTCCTCGGGCGTGCGCTCGCCGCCGCCGATCTGCCAGCGCAGGCTGCTCAAGTCGAAGCGCCCGCGCTCGGGCAGCGCAAGCAGCCGGTTCAACATCACCGGCGCCATCCACGCCGCGGTGAGCCGCTCGCGCTCGATCAGCGCCAGCGTCGGCTCGGGCTCGAACTCGCGCAGCACCGCGAGCAGCCCGCCCATCTGCAGCACCGCCAGGCCCGGCAGGTCGAAGGCGCCCACGTGGTACAGCGGCCCCACCACCAGCAGCCGCTCCGCACCGTGCAGCCCGAGCACAGCGATGTGGTCCAGGCACTTCCAGTGGTAGTTGGCGTAGGTGTGGATCACACCCTTGGGCCGGTCGGTCGTGCCCGACGTGTACATCAGGCGGAACAGGTCATCCGGGCGGCGCACGCATGGCGCATCGACCGGCGCGGCCGCCGGGCCGATGCGCCGGCTGTCCGACTGCGCCGCCTCGTCGACGACGACCGTGTTGCCGAAGCCGCCGGCGAGCGCGCGCAACTCGTCGTCGACGAGCAGCAGCTTCACGCCGGCATGGCCGACGATGTAGGCCACCTCCTCGACCCCGAGACGGTAGTTGATCGGGAGCAGCACCGCGCCGAGGTGGCTGACGGCGAGCGACAGCTCGATGAACGCGGCGCTGTTCTTCATCAGCAGCGCGACGATGTCGCCCCCGCCGATGCCGCGCACGGCCAGCGCGCCGGCGGTGCCCGCGATGCGCTGCGCGAGCGCGCCATACGACAGCCGCTGGTCACGGTACAGCAGCGCCGGCCGCTGCGGCTCGGCGCGCGCCCAGCGCAGCACCGCGGCGCTCAGGTTGACCATGTTCGGTGCCTCCTCGTCTGGCGTCCGGTGCGCGCCGCGTTCAATACGAGCGCGGCATGCCAAGGTCGTGGTTGGCCACGTAGTTGAGGATCATCTCCTCCGACACCGGCGCGAAGCGGAACAGCCGCGCATCACGCCACAGCCGCTCGAGGTGGAACTCGCTGGCGTAGCCCATGCCGCCCATCGTCTGCATCGCGCGCTCGGTGGCACGCGCTACCGCCTGCGCCGCCAGCAGCTTGGCGGCGTTGGCCTCGCTGCCGTAGGGCAGGCCCATGTCGCAGTTGACCGCGGCCTTGTGGTTGAGCAGCCGCGCCGCCTCGACCTCGACGTGGCACTGCGCGAGCGGGAACTGCAACCCCTGGTAGCTGGACACCGGCTTGCCGCCGAACACCTTGCGCTCGTTGGCGTAGGCCACCGCGAGGCGGATCGCCAGCTCGCCAGTGCCGGCCAGCGCGGCGGTGGTGACGATGCGCTCGGTGTTGAGCACGTCGAGCAGCTCGTGCCAGCCGCGGTGCAGCGTGCCCACCAGTTCGTCGGGGCGGATCCGTACATCGTCGAAGAACACGCTGCTCGAGGCCAGCGTGCGCGTGCCGACCTTGTCGATCGCGGTGTGTGTGAGGCCCTTGCGCTCGACGTCGATCATGAACATCGACAGGCCGTCGCTGCGCGACTTGCACTCCGCGAGCTTCTTGGTGCGCGCCACCACCAGCATCTTGGCCGCGTCGGGCACGCCGGTGATCCAGATCTTGCGGCCGTTCAGGCGCCAGCCGTCGCCGTCGCCTTCCGCGTAGCTGCGAAGCTCGAGCGTGTTGGTGCCGGCGTCGGGCTCTGTCAGCGCCATGCAGCAGTTGATCTCGCCGGACACGATCTTCGGCAACAGCTCGGCCTTCATCGCCGGCGTACCGAACTTGGACAGCGCAACGCCGCCGAAGATCGGGTTGATCATGAACAGCTGGCCGACGGTGGCGCCGCCGCCGCAGGCAGCGAGCGTCTCCACCACCAGCGCCAGCTCGAGCATGCCCAGTCCCGTGCCGCCCACCGCGGTGGGCAGCGCAGCGCCGCACAACCCGGCGTCGCAGACCGCGAGCCAGAACTCCTTCGGGAACGCCTTGGCCACGTCCTGCTTGCGCCAGTACTCGGTGCCGAAGCGGTCGCCCACCTTGCGGGCGGCCTCGATCATCAGTTTCTGTTCATCGGTGAGTCGGAAGTCCATCGCATGCTCCTGAAATCGTTTCGCGTCGCGCCAGTCAGAACAGCAGCCGCGTCGGCGCGGCCAGCGCGTCGGCCAGCGCCGCCAGCAGCGCGGCGCCCGCCACGCCGTCGAGCACGCGGTGATCGAGCGACAGCGTCAACGCCATCTCGCGGCACAGCCTGGGCGCGCCCTGCGCGTCGGGGCGGAACAGCTCGCGCACCGCGCCCACGCCGAGGATCATCGACTGGCCCGGCACGATGATCGACGCCATCGCGGCCAGCCCGTGCATGCCGGCGTTCGAGACGGTGATCGCGCCGCCGCCCATCTCGTCGGCCGCCAGCCGCCCGGTGCGCGCACGCTCGACGAGCGCGTTCGCCTGGCGCGCCAGCGCGCCGAGCGCGAGGCGGCCCGTGTCGCGCAGCACCGGCACGGCCAGGCCGCGCTCGGTGTGCACCGCGATGCCGACGTCGGGCCGGTCGAGCAGCAGCGTGCCCTCCTCGCACCAGACGCGGTTCAGGTCGGGCAGCGCGACCAGCGCGCGACCGGTGGCGGCGAGGATGAAGTGGTTGAGCGTCAGCCGCGGTTCTTCGCCCTGCTGGCCTTTCAGCCGGGCGTGCAGCTCGAGCAGCGGCGTCACCTCCACCTCGCGCGTGAGGTAGAAGTGCGGCGCCTGCTGCTTGCTGGCAACCAGCCGCGCCGCGACGCCGCGCTGCGTGGCGTTGAACGCCACGATGCGGCCGGGCGCGGTGGCCGAGGCCGGCGCCGCGGGGGCCGACGGCGGCGGCGACGTGGGCAAGGCCCTCGGCTCCGCCGAACCGGATGCAGGCAGGCTCGCCGAGCGCGCCTGCGCCGCCTCGACATCGCGCCCGCGCACGCCGCGGCGCGGCCCCGAGCCGACCACGCCGCCGAGGTCGATGCCGTGGCGCCGGGCGAGGGTCCGGGCCCAAGGGGTCACCGGCCGTCGCGGCAGCGCAGGGGGCGCAGCCGCGGGTGCCGCATCCACGCCGTCCTCCCAGTACCCGATCTCGGCCCCGACCTGCGCCGTCTCGCCGACGGCGACGCTCGGCGCGCCCATCAAGCCGTCCTGCTCGGCGGCGATCTCGCTGGCGGCCTTGTCGTTCTCGACCACGAACACGCAGTCGCCGGCCTTGAAGCGTGCGCCGGGCGCGACCGTCCATTCGACGAGCACGCCCTCGGTCATCGTGAGCCCGAGCTTGGGCATCAGCCAGGCGTGGCGCATCGGCCTACTCGCCCTTGAAGTCCGCCTTGCGCTTCTCGAGGAAGGCGCGGCAGCCCTCGTGCGCGTCGCGGCTGTCGAGCACCAGGCCGATCATCGCCTGCTCGTGCGCCAGCGCCTGCGGCAGCGGCATCTCCAGGCCGTCGCGCAGCGTGCGCTTGAGCAGCTTGAGCACGAGCGGCGACTTCTCGGCGATGCGCGTGGCCAGCGCCAGCGTCTCGTCGAGCAGCCGCTCGCGCGGCACCGCGCGGTTGCACAGGCCGAGCGCCACCGCCTCGGCGGCGCTGATCTGGTCGCCGGTGAACATCAGCTCCTTGGCGCGGCACAGCGGAATCTGGCGGATCAGCCGCTGCGTGCCGCCGGCGCCGGGGAACAGGCCGAGCGTGATCTCCGGCAGACCGAGGCGCGCCTCCTCGGCGACGAGGCGGATGTCGAACGCGAGCAGCAGCTCGGTGCCGCCGCCGAGCGCCCAGCCGTTGATGGCGCCGAGCGTCGGCTTGTCGCAGCGTTCGAAGCGCGCGATCACGCGGTGGATCACCTCGGCGAACTGCTGATAGTGCGCAAGGCCCTGGCGGCTGTCGAGGTCGGCGATGTCGCCGCCGGCAACAAACGCGCGCTCGCCGGCGCCGGTGACGACGATGGCGCGCACCGTCGCGTCGGCCTCCAACGCCGCGAGCGCGGCCTCGAGCTCGTGCAGCGTGGCCACGTCGAGCGCGTTGAGCGTCTTCGGCCGGTTGATGGTGAGCAACCCGACCGGGCCGCGCTTGTCGCTGAGGATGCTGGACATGGGTGTGCTCATTCGAGGGTGCGCCGCACCGCGGCGACGATGCCGGCGGCGCCGACGCGGTAGTTCTGCTCCAGGGACTTGGCGAACGGCACCGGCATGAACGGTGCGCCGACGCGCACGATGGGCGCGTCGAGGTCGTCGAAGCCGTCGTCGGCCAGCGTAGCGGCGATCTCCGCCCCGGCGCCGAACGCCTGCACCGCCTCGTGCGCGACCACCGCCCGATGCGTGCGCGCGAGCGAGCCGAGCACCGTGGCGCGGTCCCAGGGCTGCAGGCTGCGCAGGTCGATCACCTCGGCCTCCACGCCCTCGGCGGCGAGCTGCCCGGCCGCGTCGAGCGCGGCGTGCATGGTGGCCCCGTAGGTCACGATGCTCACGTCGCGGCCTGGCCGCACGATGCGGGCGCGGCCGATGGCGTCGGCCGCGCTCGTGTCCACCGGCCCCTTGCTGCCGTACAGGCCCTTGTGCTCGACGAAGATCACCGGGTCGGGGTCGCGGATCGCGGCGCGCAGCAGGGTATAGGCGTCCTGCGGCGTGGCGGCGCACACCACCTTGAGCCCGGGCACGTGGGCGAGCCAGGCCTCGAGGCACTGCGAATGCTGCGGCCCGGCGTTCAGCCCGCCGCCGTGCGGCGTGCGCAGCACCATCGGCACGCTGCACTGGCCGCCGAACATGAAGCGCGCCTTGGCGGCCTGGTTCACGAGCGCGTCCATCGCCAGCGTCGTGAAGTCCATGAACATGATCTCGACCACCGGGCGCAGGCCGGACAGCGCCGCGCCGACGGCGGCCGAGACGATGGAGGCTTCCGAGATCGGCGTGTCGATCATGCGCGCCGGGCCGAATTCCTCGAGCAGGCCGCGCGTGGCCTTGAACGAACCGCCGGGTGCGCCGATGTCCTCGCCCATCACGACGACGCTCGGGTCCGCGGCCATGCTGTCGCGCAGCGCACGCGCGACGCTGGCCATGTACTTCATCTCGCCGCTCGTCTCGCTCACTGGCCTGCCCTCCGCGCTGCGCGCGCCGGGATGAGCGCTTGGGAACGGCCCGGCGCGCTCATGCGGCCTCCGGCGTGTAGACGTCGGCGAACGCCGGGGCGAATTCGGGCATCGCGTCGGCGCGCGCGGCGTCGATGGCCGCGGCGATGCGGCGGTCCACGTCGCGCAGCGCCTCGTCGAGCACGTCTGCGGCCACGCCCGAGGCCGCCAGCGCGGCGCGCGCGCGTTCGAGCGGGTCGCCGCGGGCGCCCGCGTCGAGTTCGTCGGCGCTGCGGTACTTCTGCTGATCGCCCTCGAAGTGGCCGCGCACGCGGTGCGTCAGGCCTTCGAGCAGGTGCGGTCCCTGGCCGGCGCGGATGGCGGCCGCCGCGCGCGCGGCGGCGTCGGCCACCGCGAGCGCGTCGTTGCCGTCGACCTTCTCGTGGGCGATGCCGAAGGCCGCACCGAGCCGTTCGAGCTGGCCCGCGAACTGGCGCGAGGTGGGCGAGAACTCGCTCCAGCCGTTGTTCTCGCACACCAGCAGCAGCGGCGACTTCCACAGCGCCGCCATGTTGAGCGTCTCGTGCAGCACGCCCTCGGCCATCGCGCCGTCGCCGAAGAAGGACACGGCGAGCCCGCCGCGGCCGAGCACCGCCTGCGCGATCGCGCTGCCCAGCGCGATCGGGATGCCGGCGCCGACGATGCCGTTGGCGCCGAGGATGCCCAGCCGCGTGTCGGCCACGTGCATCGAGCCGCCGCGCCCGGCGCAGATGCCGCCGGCGCGCCCCATCACCTCCTTGAAGAAGGCGTCGAGCGCAAGGCCGCGCGCGAGCACGTGGCCGTGGCCGCGGTGCGTGGTGGCGAGCGTGTCGGCCGGGCCGAGCGCCGCGGCCACGCCGGCAGCGATGGCTTCCTGGCCGATGCTCAGGTGGATGAAGCCGGGCACCTCGCCGTCAGCGAACAGCCGGGTGAGCGCCGTCTCGGCCTGGCGCACGAGCAGCATCGTGCGGTACAGGGCGAGCAGACGTTCGCGCTCGGGCGGCGCGAGCGGCGAAGGCGGCGCCGACGAAGCAGGCGGCGCGCTCATCGGCCGCCGCCCGGCACGCGCTTGGCCGGCCACTCGAACGCGCGCGGCTGCTTGTTCAGGAAGCGCGACACCGCGTCCTTGTGGTAGTCGGTCTTCATCACCATCGCCTGCGCGGCCGCTTCGAGCTCGGCGAGCGTGTCCTGGTCGAGGTTGAACGAGCGGTTGAGGATGTTCTTGGAGATGCCGATCGCCTGCGTGGCAGCGCCGTGGAAGCGCGCCGCCATCGCCAGCGCCTCGTCGAGCAGCTGCTCCTCGGGCACCACCTCGTAGACGATTCCGAGCGCGCGCGCCTCCTCCACCTCGACCTCGCGCGCCGAGAACACCAGCTCCTTGGCGCGCTGCAGCCCCACGATGCGCGGCAGCAGGTAGAACGCGCCCAGGTCGGGCACCAGGCCGACGCGCGTGAAGACGGCGCAGAAGCGCGCGCTCGGCGCCGCGAGCACGAAGTCGCTCGCCAGCGCGAGGATGAAGCCAGCGCCGAAGGCCGGCCCGTGCACCGCGGCGATGACCGGCTTCTCCAGGTTGACAAGCTCGCGGAACCAGACGTGCAGGCGCCGGATGCGGTCGCGGTCGGCGAACACGGGACGCATCTCAGACGACAGCGACTTCAGGTCGCCGCCGGCGCAGAACGCCTTGCCCGAACCGGTGATGACCACGGCGCGCACGTCGGCGCTGTCGCGCGCCTCGTACACGGCCTCGGCGATGCCCTGGCGCATCTCCAGGTCGAAGGCGTTGTGGAGTTCGGGCTTGTTGAGCCGGATCACGAGCGTGGCGCCGTGGCGCTCGCGCAGGACAGAAGGTGCTGTGGTCATGTGGACGGGCCCGGCTGGCGGGCGGTGAGGTTGCACGGGACGGGGCTGCAGGTTGCGGTCATCGCCGTGCCTGCCTGGCGCCGTCACCCGGCAGCGCGCGCGACACGAGCAACGCACGCTCCCGAAGTTCTTCGCCGAGCGCCTTCACGGCCACGCGCGGCAGTTGCGCCGAGAAACCCTTTCCGCTGATGGACATCACCAGCCGGCCGGACGAATCGAGCACGGCGGCCGAGACGCTGGTGACGCCGCGCACGTAGCAGCCGGCATCGACGGCGTTGCCCCGGCGCCCCGCCTCATCGACGGTGCGCAGGTAGGCATCGAACGAGGGAGGATCGTCCCAGCGCAGCAAGTCGAAGCGGCGACGCAGTTCGTCACGCGACAGGCCCGCGTGAGCCGCCATCGCGCGCCCCAGCGCCGAGATGAACGTGGGCAGGCGTTGGCCGATGCTCATGTGAACGCGCATCGTCGCGTCTTTGTCGGCTCGCGCCACCAGGACGACACAGTCTGCAGACTCGCGGTGCCAGAGCGTGGCCGTGACCTTGTGCGTGGCCGCGACGAGAGCCAGGTGCGGTTGCACAAGGCGCGCGTGCGACGCCGTGTCGAGCGCCCCCTTGGCCAGTTCGACGAGCCCGAGGCCGACCCGATACGTCTTGGTGGACTCCTCGAAAACGACGAGCCGCTCGTGCACGAAGGTCTTGAGCAGGTTGAAGCAGGTACTCGAGTTCAAGTCGAGGTGCTGCGCGATCCGACTCACGCCGACAGGAGCGCCCGCGGTCAAGAGATAGCGCACGATCGCAAGCCCGCTGGAAAGGGCTGCCACGAGCTTCTGTGGCGGTTTGGGCGAGTCGCGAGAATCCATCTGTCGGAATGGCTGTCGGTCGTTCGTTAGGAAAGTTGACAGGACCAACGCCCGAATGTCCACCGGGATATTCTCTATGGAGAATTGTCCTCGTCGCTGCCAACCAATGATCTTTTGGAACGGGGACGGCCTGCAAAGCGTCGGCAGCAGGCAGAGTTGCGGGAAAACATCTACGAACCTTCTTCGAGTACAACCTACCATTAGTTAGGTTCGGATGCCGCAATGTTGGTGAGAACGGTGAGCCGAACGGATGATCAACTCATAACTTGGCTAGATTGGAGACAGCACAATGAATTTGCTAGGTTTCATTCTTGGCGGCATTGCCGCGTCAGTGGGGGTCAGCGCCAACGCACAGACTTCCGTGACTATGTACGGGCTGCTCGACGAATCGACGGCGGCCTTCAGCCGGACCACTGCCACCGACAGTCGCCTGTTCAAGCTAGACACCGACGCGGGCAGTTCGTCACGGTTCGGCATCCGGGGGTCGGAAGACCTCGGCGGCAGGATGTACGCGTTCTTCAACCTGGAGGCGCCCCTCGACCCCTCGAACGGGAGCGTCACAGGCGGGGCAAGCTCGGGCGCATGCAATGCGGCAGCCGGATGCGCAGCGGCCACTACAGCGTCCTTCTGGCGCCGCAACTCGTTCGTCGGCTTGGGGAGCAGCTTCGGCGAGGTCACGCTCGGACGCAACTACACGGGGGCGGTGATCAAGCAGGCCCCGACGCTGAGCGCGACGCCGTCCGGCATCAACACCGGCATGGGCGTGACCCTGCTCTCGCAGGGGATTGGCAACGACTTCTGGAACAATAACCAGATCCGCTACGACAGCCCGAAGTTGGGGCCGGTGGACTTCTCGGTGCATGTGGCGCTCGGCCAGGCTGCGACGGGCCGCGATGTCGGCGGCAACGTGCGCTACATGGACGGCCCCGCTGCGGTCGCGGTGAGCATGCAACGAGACAAGGATCTCGCCGGCCGGACTGTCACCTGGACGATGGTTTCGGGCTCGTACGACTTCGGAAGCTTCAAGCTCCATGCCGGGGCCGACAAGGTCGACAACAAGGATGGCATCGTCGGTTTCGTGGACTCCACGATGTGGACCGTCGGCGGCAGCGTCAAAGCCACTCCGCAGCTGACCCTTGCGGCCCAGTACTGGACCGTGAAGGAGAAGGTCGGCACGGCGACTTCGAGCAAGCTGCTGGTCCTCAACGCGGACTACGCACTGTCGAAGAGGACGTTCCTCTACGCCCTGTTCGGGTACGCCGACAACAAGGATCTCGGCATAGCGCCGCTCTGGGGCAACGGCAACTTCAGCGGCAGCGGCGACGTGATCGTAGCGAACGAAAAGGTCAGCGGCCTCGCCACCGGCATTCGTCACGTGTTCTGAATTTGCTAAGGACTCGCTGAACAATGAGCCCCACGGCCGGATCGGAGCGATGCACTCGCAGTCGCGGCACCGCGAGTGCCGCCATTGCCTGCGCCATGGCTCGTAGCGGGGTGTTCGAGGCCTCTTTCGAGGCCGTTCTGCGCTCTCAAGACGCACCTCGGGCGTCGAGCGCCATCAGCCGCCTCTTGGCGATGACGAGGTTGGCCAGCCCGAACAGGCTGAACAGCTGCGCCTCGTTCTTCGCCAGACCCTTGTAGCGGACCTTGCGGTGCCTGAACAGGTTCTTGACGACGTGGAACGGGTGCTCGACCTTCGCGCGCACGCTGGCCTTCAGTTGCTCGGCCTGCTCCAGCAGCCGCGCCCACTCGCGCGTGAGGTCCAGCTTGCGGCGCTTGCCCGGCTGCATCGCCACGTGCCAGCGTGGCCCCTGGGCCTCCTCGCGCTTGTGCACGCCGCGGTAGCCCGCATCACCGAAGGCGTCTTGCTCATCGCCGTGCAGCAGCGCGCCGGCCTGCGTCACGTCGTTGACGTTGGCCGCGGTGCCGATCACCGCGTGCACCAGGCCCGACTCGGCGTCCACGCCGATGTGCGCCTTCATCCCGAAGTGCCACTGGTTGCCCTTCTTCGTCTGGTGCATCTCGGGGTCGCGCGTCTTGCCCTCGTTCTTGGTCGAGCTGGACGCGGCGATGATGGTGGCGTCGACGATCGTGCCTGCGCGCATCAGCAGCCCTTGCTCGGCAAGGTGGGCGTTGATCTCGTCGAACAGCGCGCGCGTGAGGTCGTTGTCCTGCAGC
>MEGM01000032.1 GCA_001725505.1 Rubrivivax sp. SCN 70-15
TCGCCGGTCGGCGTGCCGGAGAAGCGCGGTGCCGGCGCGGGCTGGCGCACGCCGCCGGGCTCGATGAAGGTGGCGCGGGCGCGGTTGTGCGCGTGCTCGTGCGCCTCCTGCGGCGACAGCACCGGCGCGAAGCAGGCGTCGCTGCCCTCGAGCAGCTCGCACCACTGCGCGCGCGTGCGCGTGGCGAAGATCTGCGCCAGCTGCGCCTTGGCTTCGGGCCAGCGCGCGCGGTCGTCGAAGTCGATCGCGTCGGCCGCCAGCCCGAGCCGCTCGAACAGCACGGTGCGGAACTTCGGCTCGATCGGTGCCACGCTCACATAGCCGCCGTCGGCGCAGCGGTACACCTCGTAGTGCGGCGCGCCCGAGTCGAGCAAGTTGCTGCCGCGCGGGCCGTCGTGCGTGCCGCTGGCGTACAGGCCGAACATCGACGTCATCAGCATCGCCGCGCCGTCGACCATCGCCGCGTCGACCACCTGCCCGGCGCCGCCGCGCTGCACGTTCCACAGCGCGGCGAGCATGCCGAAGGCGAGCAGCAGGCCGCCGCCGCCGAAGTCACCCACCAGGTTCAGCGGCGGCGTCGGCGGCCCGCCCGCCCGGCCGATCGCGTGCAGCGCGCCCGACAGCGCGATGTAGTTGAGGTCGTGGCCGGCCACCGGTGCCAGCGGCCCGTTCTGGCCGAAGCCGGTGACGCGGCCGTAGACCAGCTTGGCGTGCCGCGCCAGGCAGGGCTCGGGGCCCAGGCCCAGACGCTCCATCGTGCCGGGACGGAAGCCTTCGATCAGGGCGTCGCTGCACGCGACCACTTGCTGCGCGAACGCGACACCCTCGGCCGACTTGAGATCGACCGACACGGTGCGCTTGCCGCGGTTGAGCAGGTCCAGCTTCTGCGGCCGCTCGATGCCCAGCCCGCTGGGCAGCATGCGGTCCAGGCGCAGCACTTCCGCGCCCAGGTCCGCGAGCACCATGCCGCACATCGGCCCGGGCCCGATGCCGGCGAACTCCACTACCTTCAGGCCGGCCAGCGGGCCGTGCCCGGATCGTCGTTCCGCCATGTCGTCGAGTCTCCTTGTCTCAGCCTTCAGCGTCTCAACCGAGCAGCCGGTCGAGCCGCTGCTTGGCCTCGGCCAGTTCGTCCAGCATGTCCTGCACCACCTGGCGCACCGAAGTTTCCTCGCGCAGGTCGGCCACGATCTGGCCGACCGGGTAGGTGAGGAAGTCCCGCGCGCGTGCGGCCCT
Organism: Rubrivivax sp. SCN 70-15; assembly: GCA_001725505.1. Classification (GTDB taxonomy): domain Bacteria; phylum Pseudomonadota; class Gammaproteobacteria; order Burkholderiales; family Burkholderiaceae_C; genus Rubrivivax. The sequence continues at coordinate 1,237 of MEGM01000032.1, forward strand.
GGCCCCACCACAGGATGGCCTGCAGCGGCGCCGGCAGCGTCGGCGGCGCGCCGGGCGCGTCCCAGGCATCGGTGAACGCGCTGCGCAGCGTGCGGCAGGGCTTGCCGGTGACGCTGCGCGTCAGCACCGCGTCGTCGGCACCGGCGGCGAACAGGCGCGCCTTGATCTCCGGTGTGACCTCGCTTTGCACCGTCTTCAGCCACACCGAGCCGCACCACACGCCTTCGCAGCCGAGCGCCAGCGCCGCGGCCATCTGGCGGCCGCGCCCCACCCCGCCGCCACCCAGCACCGGCAGCGGCGCCACGGCATCGACGATGCGCGGCCACAGCACCAGCGAGGTCGTCTCGCCGGTGTGGCCGCCGGCCTCGGTGCCGACCGCGATGACGAAGTCGCAGCCGGCGTCGCGATGCCGCAGCGCGTGCTTGGGTGCGCCGGCCAGCGCCGCCACCTTGATGCCGCGCGCATGGGCACGCGCCGCCAGCTCCGGCGGCGGCGAACCGAGCGCATTGACGATCAGCGCGATCGGATGCTCGAACGCGCGGTCCAGCATCGCCACGCTTTCGGCGCGCGTGAAGTTGAACGACGAGACGAGCTCGCGCTCGATGCGCGCCGCCTCATCGGCCGGCAGCGGCGGCACGCCGGCGCTGTCCAGCAGCTCGCGCACGAAGGCCAGGTGCTCGGGCGGGAACAGCGCCTCGGGGTCGAACTTGGCCTCGCCCTCGCCGGTGCTGTCGTAGGACGACGGCATCAGGATGTCGACGCCGTAGGGCCGGCCGCCGATGCGCTCGTCGATCCAGCGCAGCTCTTCGTCGACCCGCTCGGGCGCCATGCGCGCCAGGCCGAGCACGCCCAAGCCACCCGCCTTCGACACCTCGACCACCACGTCACGGCAGTGCGAAAACGCGAAGATCGGCGTGTCGATGCCGAACATGCGGCACAGGCGGTTGTCCATCGGCGCTTGAGGGTGTCCGCGGTGGCGGCGATGGACTATGATACGCGCGAAAGCGTGACTACCAAACGTTCGATAGACACGCGATGTGCGAGACGACGGCCACCGAACCCCGCCTGCAGGAGACGCCAATGACAGTGCCTTCATCGGGCCCGAAGCGCCGCTCCGTGCTGGCCCTGCCGCTCGCGTTGTCGTTGGCGGCGGCCTCGCGGCCGGCGCACGCCGCCTACCCGGAGCGGCCCATTCGCCTGGTGCTGCCCTTCGGCCCGGGCTCCGCCACGGATACGCTGATGCGGCTGGTGGCGGAACCGCTGGGCGCCGCGCTCGGCCAGAGCGTGGTCATCGACAACCGCCCGGGCGCGCTCACTTCGCTGGCCCTCGACGCCGTCGCGAAGTCGGCGCCCGACGGCTACACCCTCGTGGCAGCGACCAACTCCATCGTCGCCAACCCGGCCGGTGTGCAGCGCAACGTGCCCTTCGATCCGTTCCGCGACTTCACGCCCATCACGCGGCTCGCGGTTACCACCTACGTGCTGGTGGTGGCGGCCGACAAGCCGTGGAAGACGGTAGGCGAACTCGCCGACCATGCACGCGCCAACCCCGGCAAACTGAACTACGGCAGCGGCAACCTCGGCGGCCTGCTGTACGGGGGCATGCTGTCCAAGTCCATCGGCGTGCAGATGACGCACGTTCCCTACAAGTCGACGCCGGCCGCGCTGGTCGACCTGATCGGCGGCCAGTTGCAATGGATGTTCACCGACGTCGTCACCGCGTCGACGCAGGTCAAGGGCGGCAAGGTGCGCGCTGCTGGCCACCGCGCCGCAGCGCACGGCGATCTTCCCGGACGTGCCGACGATCGCCGAATCGGGCCTGCGCGGCATTGCCGACATGCCGGCTTGGTTCGGCCTGCTCGGCCCGGCCGGCATGCCGAAAGAGTCCATCGAGCGCCTCAACCGGGAAGTCGTCAAGGTGCTCGGCAACACCGACCTGCGCGCCCGGCTGCTCTCGATGGGACTGGAGGCGACGCCGTCCACCCCGCAGGGGCTGGCCGACTTCATGCGCGAGCAGTCGCAAAGCTACCTGCGGCTGATCAAGGAATTCGGCATTCAGCCGGAATGACCGGCCTGCGACGCCTGCCCACGACATGACAAGCGCCACCTCCGCGCTCTGGCTCGACGCCATCCGCCCCGGCATGCGCCTGGCGCTGCCCGCCTTCGACTGCAGCGCCGAACTGGTCGCGGGCTACGCCGACCTGCTCGACGCCCGCCACCCGATCCACGTCGACGCGGCCTACGCGAAGACGACACGCTACGGGCGCCTCATCGCGCACGGCCCGCTGGTCATCGCCAAGGTGCTCGCCACCCTCGGCGACGTGTTCGGCCCGGCGCTGCAAGTGATGCTCGGCGTGGGCGGCTGGCGCTTCTACGGCCCGGTGTTCGTGGGCGACCGGGTGGCGGTCGATTGCTTCGTGCTCGATGTGACCGCGGCCAAGGGCAGCAGTGCGGGCGCGGTGGAGCTCGAGCTGCGCGTGCTCGCCGCCGACGGTGCGCTGGCGCAGCGCGGCACGGCCAGCGTCCTGGTGGCGCGCGCACCGGCTCGGGCCTGATTCCTTCCTGCATCGACCCTCCCAACCCATGAGCACCGAACGCCGCGTCCCCCCCAACAGCGTCGACCGCACCGCCTTCCGCGACATGTGCCGCAAGTTCGCCGAGCGCGAGATCAAGCCGCGCTGGCAGCAGGCCGACATCGAGGCGCGCTTCCCGCGCGAGTTCTTCGTCGCCGCGGCGAAGGCCGGGCTGATCGGCCTGCACATCCCCGAAGCGCTCGGCGGCGCCGACCTCGGCGTCACCGAGGAGGCGATCTCCATCGAGGAGCAGGCCAAGGCCAACCCGAACCTGGCGATCGTCGCGCTGATCCAGGGCGTGACCGGCTCGCTGCTGGCCGAGCACGGCCACGAACTGCACCATGCGATGGTGCGCGAGAACATCGCCGGTGAACGCCTGCTCGCGCTGGCCGTCACCGAGCCCGAGGCCGGCAGCGACGTGCAGAACCTCAAGACCACCGCGCGCCGCGACGGCGACCACTGGGTGCTCGACGGCATCAAGTCCTTCATCACGCTGGGCGGCGACTGCGACACGATGCTCGTGCTGGCGCGCACCGATCCGAGCCAGGGCCGCCACGGCATGCACTTCTTCGCCGTCGACCGCAGGACGCCGGGCGTCGAGACCTCGCAGATCAAGACCTATGCCAACCGGCCGGTGCCGACCTACCGCGTGATGTTCAACGACGCGCGCGTGCCCGAGGCGCGCCGCCTCACCGCCGGCTTCGGCGCCATCATGGCCGGCTTCAACCGCGAGCGGGTGATGGTGGCGGCGCGCTGGCTCGGCCACATGCAGACCGCGCTGGCCTGGGCTCTCGACTACGCCAAGGTGCGGCAGCAGTTCGGCAAGCCGATCGGCGCCAATCAGAGCATCGCCTTCATGCTGGCCCAGGGTCATGTCGATGTCGAGGCTTCGCGCCTGTACACCTACCACGCCGCGCAGCGCTGGGACAGCGGCGCGCCGATCAAGGACATCATCCTCGACGTGTCGTCGGCCAAGCTCTTCGTCACGCAGGCGGTGTACCGGGTAACGCAGAACGCGCTGCACATCGGCGGCGGCTGGGGCATCACCGAGGAGCTGCCGGCGATGCGCATGGCGCTCGACGCGCTGGTCGCGCCGGTCACCGTCGGCTCCTACGAGATCCAGCTGCGCGTCATCGCCAAGCAGCTCGGCCTGCCGTGCGACTGACCGGCGCAAGCGAAGGAGCACGCCCTTGAAATCGCTGGACCGCTCGCTGGGCCGCGTCGCCGCCGTGCTCGGCATGGGCGACGCCTATGCCGACAAGCAGAACGTGAAGGACCCGCTGCAGCTGGCCACCGAGGCCACCTGGGCGGCGCTGCGCGACGCCGGCATCCGCAAGGACGAGGTCGACATCCTGCTCACCGGCCGCTCGCCGTGGGCCGACCGGCGGCCGCAGTGGAACAACATCTTCGCCTCGCACCTGCAGATGCCGGTGCGCATGACCACCGAGCTCACCTTCCACGGCGCCGGCGTCAACGCCATGCTCGGCCAGGCGGCGCTGGCCATCGCCGCGGGTGCGGCCGATGTCGTGCTGTGCGTGCAGGCCGACGCGGTGGAGCTGTTCATCGACGCCACCGCGGTCGGTGCGGCCACCGACGCCTGCCCGCAGTTCGAGTTCCCCTACGGCCCGACGATCCCGACCATCTACGCGCAGCTCGCCTGCCGCTACATGCACGAGTTCGGCGTCACCGAGGAGGACTTCGCCGAGGTCGCGGTGCAGCGCCAGGAATGGGCCGTGCACCACCCGAAGGCGGCCAAGCGGCGGCACGGGCTGATCACGGTCGACGACGTGATGCGCTCGCCCTACATCTCCTCGCCGCTGCGGCGCTGGATGTGCGCCACCTGGGGCCCGGGCGGCACCGCCGGGGCCTTCGTCGTCACCAGCGCCGAGCGCGCCAAGCGGGCCGGCCAGACGGCCCGGCCGCTCTACATCCGCGGCTTCGGCACCTGCACCACGCACGAGTACCTGTGCGAGCGCATCAACCTGCGGCGCAGCACCGTGCCGCTCGGCCCGCTGCCCGCCATCACCACCACCGGCGCCGCGCACGCCGCGCGCGAGGCCTACGCGATGGCCGACATGACGCCGGCCGACATGCAGATGGCGCAGCTCGCCGGCAACTTCTCGCACACCGTGCTCGTGCAGCTCGAGGACCTGGGCTTCGCGCCCAAGGGCCGCGCGATGGACCTGGTGCGCAGCGGGCGCATGCGGCCCGGCGGCGATTTCCCGGTCGACACCAACGGCGGCTGGATGGGCTTCGGCCAGCCCGGCATCTCGGTGGCGGCCGACTCGCTGGTGGAGACGGTGCGCCAGCTGCGCGGTGAACCGCTCGGCCTGAAGGCCGCGAACGCGCCCAAGCGCGCGATGACGTACTCGGCCGGCGGCATGCTCGCCTGCCACAGCGCCGTGATCCTCGACACCGAGGCAGCGTAGCGAAGGAGCCCCGCGATGCTCGAACAAGGCGAATCGGCGAACTACGTCGACAGCTTCCCGGTCCCGCGCGTGACGCAGGACGCGCTGCCCTACTGGGCCGGCGTGCGCGAGGGCCGGCTGCTGTTCCAGCGCTGCCCGGCCTGCCGCGGCGCGATCTTCCCGCCGCGCTCCATCTGCCCGATGTGCGACGCCGGCGCCGTGCCGCTGTGGGAGCAGTCGTCCGGCGCGGGCAGCCTCTACAGCTTCTCGGTCGTGCACCGGCCACCGTCGGCGGTGTGGCAGGCGCGCGCGCCCTACGCCATCGGCCTCGTGCGGCTCGACGAGGACTGGTTCCTGTTCGCCGAAGTCGAGGGCCGGCCGGCGGACATGGCGGTCGACCGCCGCGTGCAGGTGAGCTTCCCGCCGCGCGAGGTGGCGCTGCCGGTGTTTCGGCTGGTGCCGTGACGAGCGACTCGACGCGCCCGATGTGGGACGCCGCCGCCGAGTGCATGGCGCCCGAGGCGCGCGCCGCCTTGCAGCTGCGCGGCGTGCAGGCGCTGCTGGCCTGGGCCGGCGAACGTTCGCCGATGTACCGCGAACGGCTTGCCGGCGTCGATCCGCGCGCGGTGCGCACGCTCGACGACTTCGCCGCCGCGGTGCCACTGACCACCAAGGACCACCTGCGCGCGGCGATGGACCGCCACGCAAGCGCATTGCCTCACCTGTGCGTGCCGCGCGAGACGCTCGTGCTCGGCGGGCCGTCGGCGGGCACGAGCGGGCGCCAGACCTACCAGGCGTTCGATGCGCAGGATCTCGACCGCAACACCGAGATGCTGGCGCGTTTGTATTGGGCGGCCGGCATGCGGCCCGCCGACGTCCTGCACCTGCTGGTGACACCGTTCACGCCGGCAGCCGACATCTTCCGCCTCGCGGCGCAGCGCGTCGGCGTGCGCTGGATCGTGCGCGACAACCACGAGCCCGCGCAGGTGGCGCGCTACGTGGACGCCGCACGTGCCCTCGCACCGAGCTTTCTGCAGGCCGGCGTCTCGACGCTGCGTGCGATGGCGCAGCACGCGCGCACGCTGCCGGCGCCGGGCGCGCGGGCACTGCCGTACCAGCGCGCGATCCTGATGGGCGCGGCGCTCGGGGCCGAAGCGCGCGAGCAGTTCCGCGCCGAGCAGGGCATCGAGGTGGCCACGTTGTCGGGCCAGGGCTCGGACTTCAACCTGTTCTCCGGAGAATGCGACGCGCACGACGGCGAACACTGGCACGGCGAGGACATGACGCTCGTCGAGGTGATCGACCCTGCCACCGGCTGCGCCGCGGCCGACGGCACCGTCGGCGAGATGGTCATCACCGACTTCTACCGCCGCGCCACGCCGCACCTGCGCTGGCGCACCGAGGACATGGTGCGCGTCCACCCGGGCGCGTGCCGCTGCGGGCGCACCACGCGGCGCTTCACGCTGCTCGACCGCGTGGCCAACCGCGTGCCGGTGGGCGACACCGCCGTCTACCCGTTCCAGGTGGAGACCGCGCTGTCGCGCAGCGAGGACGGCCGCAACCTCGAGTTCGCGCTCGTGCGCCGCGCGGCCGCAACGCCGAGCCTGGAAGTGCGGCTGCTGCGCCCCGCCGCGCTGGCCGATGCCGCGCTCACGCCGACCGCGCAGTGCCTGCAGCGGCACCTGGGCGGCACGCTCGACGTGCCAGTGCAAGTGACCTTCCACGACGAGCTGCCCCGCGTGGGCTACAAGACCCTGCGCGTGCTCGACGAGCCGCGCCCCTGAATTCGCAACGGAGACGAGACGATGGACTTCGACTACAGCCCGGAGCAACGCGCGATCGCCGAGACGACGCGCCGCTTCGTCGAAAAGGAAATGCCGCGGCAGCAGGTGCTGCAATGGGTGCGCGACAAGGTCGAGCCGCCGCAACACCTCTTCATGAAGCTCGGCGAACTCGGTTACTACGGCTTCCTGCTGCCCGAGGCCTACAGCGGCCTGGACAAGCCCGACCCGATGGGCATGCTCGCCTTCGTCGAGCAGTTCGCGCGTGCGTCTGCGGCGATCACCACCGCCTGGGGCCGCGCCGCGGTGATCCTGGCCCCGCTGGTGGCGCGCTACGGCACGCAAGCGCAGAAGGACATGGTGCTGCCGCGCGTGATGCGCGGCGAGGTGTTCATGGCGCTGGGCCTCACCGAACCCGGCTCCGGCAGCGACGCCGCGTCGCTGCGCACCACCGCCGTGCGCCGCGCCGACGGCCACTGGGTGGTCAACGGCGAGAAGCTGTACTGCTCGCAGGCCAAGTCGGCCGGCTTCCTGATCCTCGCCGCGCGCACCGACCCCAAGGCGGTGAAGCAGGAAGGCATCTCGACCTTCCTGATCCCCGACCCGGGCCGCAACCCGGCCATCGAGCTGACGCGCATCGAGACCATGGGCCTCGGGCCGGTGCCCACCTTCTCGGCCCACTTCAAGGACCTGGTGCTGCCGCCCGACGCGCTGATCGGCGCCGAGAACAAGGGCTGGCAGTGCGTGCTCGGCGGCCTGGACAACGAGCGCCTGTACCACGGCGCGATCGGCGTCGGCGCGTCGCAGGCCATCGTCGACGAGGTCAGCGCCTACGTGAAGCAGCGCGTGCAGTTCGGCAAGCCGCTGTCCAAGCTGCAGTCGGTCCGGCACAAGATCGTCGACATGCAGCTGCGCATCGAGGCCGCGCGGCTGCTCGTCTACCGCGGCGCGAGCGTGCTCGAGAAGACCGGCGCCTGCCACAACGAGGCCTCGTTCGCCAAGGTGGCCGGTGCCGAGTGCTACATGCACTGCGCGATGACCGGGCTGCACCTGCTCGGCGGCTACGGCTACACCATCGATTCCGGCCTGCCGATGCATTTCCAGGACGCCAAGCTGTTCGAGATCGGCGGCGGCGCGATGGAAGTGCAGCGCGACATCATCGCGCGCGGCCTGGGGCTGTAGCGCGTGGCGGCCGACAAGCGCGTCGGGCTGGCCGAGGCGGCCGCGCTGGCCGCGGGCGCGGCGCGCGTCGCGCTCGGCGGCTGGAGCTTCAGCCGCCGGCCGCTGGCCGCGGCGCTGCACTGGGCGGCGCACGGCACGCGCTTCGACGAGCTGCTGGTGTTCACCGGCGGCATCGAGACCGACCTGCTGCTGGCCGCCGGCGTGGCGGCGCGCGTGCGCTCGTTCTACCTCGGGCTGGAGGCGCTCGGCCTCGGGCCGGGGCTCAAGGGCGCGTACGACGTCGTCGAGGAGACCGAGACTTCGCTCGTGCTCGGGCTCAACGCCGCGGCCGAGGGCGCGTCGTTCCTGCCGCTGCCGGCGCGGCACGGGCAGGCGCTGGCCCTGCTGCGCCCCGAACTCGCACGCCTGCAATGCCCCTACGGCGGCGGCGAGCAGCTCGCGATCCCGCCGCTGCCCATCGACGTGGCCTACGTGCACACCTGGCGCGCCGACGCGCGCGGCAACACCGTGTTCGGCGGCCACAAAGGCGCCGACCGCCTGCTCGCGCTGGCCGCGCGCCGCACCGTCGTGCTGTGCGAGCAGATCGTCGGCGACCTCGGCGCCACGGGCGCCGAGGCCGACCTGACCGAGCCGCTGGTCACGCACGTCGTGCAGGTGCCGCGCGGCGCGGCGCCCGGCGCCTGCGTGCCCGACTACGACGCCGACTGGCCCGCGCTGCTCGAGTACACCGCGCTCGACCGCGAGGCGGTGCCGGCGTGGGCGCGCCAGCGGCTGGAGGAAGGACGATGGTGAACCCTGCCGCTGCGAACCCGGCGCCCGCAGCAATCGCGGCCGACGCGCCGCCCGACGTCGCCGAGACCATGGTCTTCGCCATGAGCGACTGGCTGCTCGACGCCCAGGTGGTGCAACTCGGCCTGGCCTCGGCGCTGAACCAGGTGGCGACGCTGCTGGCCCAGGCGCGCGCCGGCGCGGCCGGCCCGGCGCTGGAGGATCCGGCGGCGCTGACGCTGTCGCGCGCGCCGCGCGAGGCCTTCCTCGCGCGCAGCGAACGCGCGGCGCTGGCCGGCGCCATGCGGCGCTTCGAGGCGCCGGAGTGGATCGCGCAGATGATGCCGCGCCTGGACGGGCGCGTGCGCCAGTTCGTGCGCCCGCTGCAGATCGACGTGCGCGGCCGCATCAACACGCTGCGCGTGGCCGACGGCCGCGGCGGCCACCGGCGCTTCGCCGGCCTGGCCGGGCTGGCCGAGCTGGCCGAAATCGCGCGGCCCTTCCTCACCTACCTGCCGCGGCAGGACCGGCGCGGCTTCGTCGATGCGGTCGACTTCGTCGTCGCCGATCCGGTGGCCGCGAACGCGTGCGAGGTGGGGCGCACAATCCTCGTCACCGACCTCGCGGTGTTCGAGTTCACCGCTCGCGGCGCGCGGGCGCTGAGCGTGCATCCTGGCGTCAGCGGGCAGACCTTGCGCGAACGCACGCCCACGGCGGTGGCGCTGGACGGCGCTGCCACGACGGCGCCGCCCGACGCCGCCCTGCTGCGCCGCCTGCGCAACGCGATCGACCCGCGCCGCGTGCGCGACATCGAATTCGCCGCCGGGACCGGGCGGCGCGAGGCGCTGCTGCGCCTGCATGCCGCAGAGGCGGGCGTGCGCTTCGCGCGCCACACATCGCCAAGGCAGGCTTGAGGGCCGAATGAGCCCCGCGGCGGCGGCGTTCACGCTGCTTCATCCCTCGCTGCGCTACACGTCGCGTGGTCTGTTCTGGGCGCGCTCGATGTCGCCGATCGCCATGGACATCTGGATATCTGGACCAGCGGCAAGGTTTGTCTTACGGTGCACGGCCTGGATCGCCTTCCACGAGGCAGGCCGGCCCGCAACCCAAGCTGCCCAAGCCTCATGACACCTTCCCATCCCGTCCATCCCGGCGCGCTCTCCGGCCTGCGCGTGATCGATCTCAGCCACGTGCTGGCCGGTCCGATGCTCACGCAGATGTTCGGCGACCACGGCGCCGAGGTCGTCAAGGTCGAGCCGCCGGGCGGCGAGGTCAGCCGCAAGATGGGCCCATCGACGAACGAACACGGCTTCTCGTCGCACTACTTCAGCGTCAACCGCAACAAGCGCGCCATGGCGCTCGACCTGGCGCGCCCCGAGGGGATCGAGGTGCTGATGCGCCTGCTGGCCGATGCCGATGTCCTGATCGAGAACTTCAAGCCGGGGACGATGCGCGCCTTCGGCCTGGACTACCAGACGGTGCTTGCGCCACGCTTTCCGCGCCTCATCGTGGCGCACATCAGCGGCTTCGGCGAGGAGGGCCCGCTCGGCGGCCTGATCGGCATGGACCCGACGGCGCAGGCGATGTGCGGCCTGATGAGCTGGCAAGGCGAGCCGGACGGCCCGCCGATGCGCGCGGCCGCCTCCATCGTGGACATGCTGGCGGGCTTCTATGCCGCTTCGGGGATCCTGATGGCGCTGCACGAGCGGCATCGGTCCGGGCGCGGCCAGGAGATCGAGGTCGCCCTGTTCGACGCCGCCTTCACGCTCACGCATCCGTACGCGGCCGACTGGTTCATGTCGGGCCGGGATCCGGCACGCATCGGAAACCGCCACCCGAGCGGCGCGCCGTACAACGTGTACCGGTGCCGCGATGGCCATGTCCTGCTGGCCTGGGCGAACGACAAGCAGTTCCGCCTGCTGCGCCAGATGATCGGGCGCCCCGAGCTTGCCGACGATCCGCGCTTCGGCAACGTGCGCGACCGCTTTCGCCATCAGGACGCGATCGACGCCGAGGTGAACGCCGCATTCGCCACGCGCGACAAGAACGAGGTGGCGCTGACGCTGCTGCGCGCCGGCGTGCCCGCGGGTGCCGTGCTGACGATGGGCGAAGCGCTGCGCCACGAGCAACTGGCCGCGCGAGGCCTGGTGGTCGAGGATCCGTCGATCGGCTTCAAGGCCGTCGGCTCGCCGATCAGGATGAGCCGCACGCCGCCGGCGCTGCACCAGCGGCCGGCGCGTTTCGGCGAGCACAGCCGCGCGGTGCTGCGCGAGGCCGGCTTCTCCGACGCGGAGGTCGATGCGCTGATCGCCGGGAAGGTGCTGTTCGACACCGAGAGCCGAGGACCTGCCGCGTGACGCTGCCCGTATCGCTGAGCGAGGGCCTGCGCCTGCCTCTAATCGCGGCGCCGATGCTGCACGTCGCGGGCGCGGAGCTGGTGTCGGCGGCCTGCTGCGCCGGGGTGATCGGCGCCTTCCCGACGATCAACGCGCGCACGCCGCAGGGGCTGGACGCGTGGCTCGCACGCATCGCCGACGACCGCGCGCGCGCGGGCAGGCCGACCGCGCCGCCCTGCCCCAACATCATCATGCGGCGCGACCCCGCGGCCGTGGCCGAGGACGTGCGGGTGCTGGTGCGGCACCGCGTGGCGCTTGTCATCGTCAGCGTGGGCTCGCCGGCCGCGGTGGTGGGCCCACTGCACGACGTGGGCTGCCAGGTGTTCGCCGACGTGGCCTCGCTGCGCCATGCCGAGGAGGCGCTCGAAGCCGGCGCCGACGGCCTGGTGCTGCTGAGCGCCGGCGCGGGCGGGCAGACCGGTTGGGTCAACGGCTTCTCGTTCGTGCGCGCGGTGCGCGCCATGTACGCCGGCCCGCTGGTGCTGGCCGGCGGCGTGCACGACGCGCCGCGCTATGGGCGGCGCGCGTGCTCGGCTGCGATCTCGGCATGATGGGCACGCGCTTCATCGTCACGCCCGAGAGCCTGGCCGGCGATGCCTATCGGCAGATGCTGGTGGAAAGCCGCATCGACGACGTGCTGCTGACGCGCGCCTTCAGCGGCCTGGACACCAACATGCTGCGCCCTTCCATCATCGCGGCGGGGCTCGACCCGGCCGCGCTGCCCGCCCCCACGCCCGAGGAAGCACGCAAGGTCTTCGGCCCCGAGGGCTCGGCGCACCTGCGCCGCTGGGTCGACGTGTGGAGCGCCGGGCACACGGTGTCGGGCGTGGACGCCGTGCTGCCTGCGGCCGAACCGATCGAGCGCATCGCCGCCGAGTACGCGGCGGCGCAGCGCGAGACGGCGGCGATGCTGCCGCCACGCGACGGCGAGCCTTTGTCGTGACCCTGGACTTCAGCCGCCGTCCGGCCGCAGCAGCAGCGCGAACGCGTCGAGCACAGTGCCGATGCCGGCGCGCTCAGGGGCGCGCGCGAAGTCCTCGATGGCGTCGTAGGCCGCCGGCGGCACGCCCGCTTCGGCGCCGATGCGGCGCACCAGGCGCGACGCTGTGTCCCAGTCGTACGCGAAGTCGGCCACCGTCATGCGCTGGTCCTGCACGAGTGGCGCGCCGTCGGCCGTCTCGGCCTCGATCACGCACGACAGCACCGGCACCGACTCGTCGGTGACGAGGTCGATGCCCTGCGTCAGCGCGTTGACCTCGGCATCGGCGTAGTCGGTCATGCCGGCCATCGACGGCGTGCCGCGCAGCAGCGTCAGCGCGATGCAGAACGGAATGCTCATTAGCGTGCCCGAGATCGAGTCGAACGGGCCCTTGGCGTCCATGCCGGCATAGCTGGTCTCGAACGGGTTCATGCGCACGCGCACGCGCCGCAGCGCGCGGCCGGCGATGCGCTCGCGCAGCATGAGCGCGCCGGTCACAGGCGTCTGGTTGAACGCGCACACGGGGAACGGCTTGAAGGTGACGCGCATCACTGACCACTCGCGGCCCAGCCGCGCGAGCAGCGCGGCGGCGTCGCAGTCGCTGCGCGCATAGGCACGCACGAAGCCCGAGCGGCCTTCGAACGCGCCGGGCGCCGAGCGCGAGCCGGCGCGCGCCAGTTCCACCGCCGCCAGCCCGTTGCGCGCCGCCACGCCCACCTGGTAGCGCCATTCGTCGCTGCCGTCGGCGAAGGACTGCAGCATGCCGCCGGTGAACGACGCCGCGTTGGCCAGCGCCGCTGCGCTGCGCTCGGCGTCCAGGCCGAGCAGGTGTGCCGCCGCGGCGGCCGCGGCGAGCGTGCCGTACAGCGGCGACGAGCGCAAGCCGGCGGGCGTGGTCTTCGGGCCGTAGGCCCATTCGAGCAACCCCGCCACCTCGTAGCCGGCGATCAGCGCGCCCAGCAGCCGCTGCGGCGGTGCGCCGCGCGCCTCCAGCAGCGCGGTGAGCAGCGGGATCATGATCGTGCCGAAGTGGCCGGCGCCGCAGGTGTCCTCCTGCGCGCGGCCGTGGAACAGCGCGGCGTTGGCCAGCAGAGCGCCTTCGATGGAGGTCTTACGGCCGTCGCCGAGCAGGGTGGCGCCGCCGTGCGCGCGCTCGCCATCGAGGGCCAGCGCGGCGCGACGTGCCACCGGCGCGTAGGGCGTCGCATGGCCTCCGAGCGCGATGCCGTAGCCGTTGAGCAGGCAGATGCGCGCCTTCTCCAGCACCGGCGCGGGCACCGCGGCCAGGTCGAGCGCCGCGACGAAGCGGCCGAGCTGAAGGGCGAGCGTCACCGTTTGTTTCTCGTGGCCGACGACATCAGCGGATGTCGAATCCCTCGTAGCCCTTGCGCGCCACGTCCTCGCACAGGGCGCGGTACTCGGGCGCGCCGCCGACGTAGATGAGCGCGCGTCGGCGCAGGCTGCCGTCCGGGTTGCGGCTGGTCTTGACCCACCAGGCGTCACTGTCGGCCAACAGCGTCTTGGCGTACTCGTCGTAGACCCGCGCCGTCCAGCGCTCCTCGAACTCCGGCAAGGGCTCGATACGGCTGCAGCCGCGCTGCGTCATCCAGTCGATCAGCCTCGCGACCCATTCGACCTGCAGGCCGCCGCAGACGCCAATGTTGCAGAAGGCCGCGCCATTGTGCGGACCCACCAGGGTGAAGAAATTGGGGAAGCCAGTGCTCAGAAGACCGAGATAAGTGGTCGGACCGTCCTGCCACGCGTCCTTCAGCGCGACGCCCCCCTTGCCGCGGATGTCGATGCGGTCGAGCGCGCCGGTCACCGCCTCGAAGCCGGTCGCATAGACGATGACGTCGAGCTCGATCTCCTCGAGGGCGGTGCGAATGCCCTTGGCCGTGATCTCCTCGATCGGCGTTTCGGCGATGTCGACGAGCCGGACGTGGCCCTGGTTGTAGACCTCGTAGTAGCCGGTCTCCATCGGCACCCGTCGCACGCCGAAGGCGTGGTTCTTCGGGACCAGTTTCTCCGCCACCACGGGGTCGTTCACGCGGCTGCGGATCTTGCCGGCGACGAACTCCGCCAGATAGGCGTTGGATACCTTGTTCAGCAGCAGATCGCGGTAGCCCGACAACCAGATGCCGTAGCCCGGCATGGCGTACAGGGTCTCGAACAGCTGCCGGCGTTCCTCTGCCGTGACCTGCGTCGCCTTCAAGGGATGCCGGTCGTACGGAAAGGCTGTCGGTGTTGACTCGAGAAACGCCAGGAACTGCTGCGGGTCGCCGCGCAGTTCGGACAGCCGTTGCGGTGTCAGCGGGTGATTGCCGAGCGGCGTGCACCAGTTGGGCGTGCGCTGGAACACGTGCAGCGTTTTCGCCGTCTTGGCGACCTCGGGGATCATCTGCACGCCAGTGGCCCCAGTGCCGATGACACCCACCCGGCGGCCCGAGAAGTCCGCGTGCGCCGGACCGCCGTCGCCCCCCCGCGGCCAGCGCGAGGAGTGGAACGACTCGCCTTTGAAGCGGTCGATACCCGGGATGTCGGGCATTCGCGTGGCGGACAGCGGCCCGACGGCGGACAGCAACAATCGGCACTCGACGGTCACGTCATCGCTCAGCGTCAGCCGCCAGCGGTTGGCGGCCTCGTCGTAGAGTGCGCTGCGCACGCGCGTGTCAAAGCGGTAGTGTGGCCGGATACCCATGCGGTCCGCGGCGACGCTAGCGTAGCGCAGCAGTTCGGGCTGCCCGGCGAATCGTTCGGACCACTGCCAGTCGGGCATCAGGCCTTTGAGCGCGAAGTAGCCGTAGGCGTAGCTTTCAGTATCCAGCCGGCAGCCGGGGTAGCGGTTCCAGTACCACGTGCCGCCGACGTCCGGTGCTTCCTCGATGCCGCGCACGCACAACCCGAGCTCGCGCAGCAGGTAGGCTTGGTACATGCCGGTGATGCCGGCTCCGATGACGACGGCGTCGACCGATTCGGCGGCGGGGGAGGTCATGGGCCGGGATCCTTGGCGATCGAGTTGCGCATCACGTCGTTGGCGCCCCACCGCTGCGCATCAGGCGCGCGTTGTGGCAGCGCTGCTTCACCTGGAAATCGAGAGTCAGCCAGTAGCCGCCAAGGATCTGAATCCCCACGTCGGAGACGCGGAAGTACGCTTCTGTCACGGCCGCCTTCGCGATCGACGCTTCCTTTCGGCAGTCGACGCCGACGTCGAACCACGGCGCTAAGTCGCCGCGAATTCGGCAAACGGTGTGCACATCAAACAACTACTTGGCCAATGACATCCTGGAAGTCGGTGATCGGCTGGTCGATGGCTCGACTCCGTTGATCTCCAACCCAGATTCTTCCGGAATCATGAATCACCATGGATAGCCTAACGTTTGTTCCACCATCGAGCAAGCACGATGATCTGCCCCTCCCTGCACAGGTACCGGGGGAATCACGCCGCGGCGAAACCCCGATCCGGGTAAACAGCATTGACCATGAACCGAACGTACGTTAGAAACACGGACTCAAGCATGGCAGCTTGGATGAAACTCAGCCCCGGTCGCAGTGTGTGGTCCGGCTAGCTTCTTGATACACGACGCGCAACAACATGCTCGAATCAGCCCCTAACGCTGGACAGGCGATTGACGCCTTCTCAGGTTCATGAAGGCCACCGCGAATCCAGGTTCGCCAGTACTTGAATGCCATGGCGTCGAAAGGCGCTTCGGTGGACTGGTCGCTGTCACCGGCGTCGATCTGCGAATCGACAGCGGTGAGATCTTCGGCCTGGTTGGCCCGAACGGCAGCGGCAAGACCACGCTGGTGAACGCGATGACCGGCTTCTACCCGCCGCAGAAGGGGCGCATCGTGCTGAATGGGCACGACATCACCGGAATGAAGCCGCACTTGGTCGCGCGGCGCCACTTGGCACGCACGTTCCAGAACCTGGCGCTGTTCAACGGCATGTCGGTGCTCGACAACATCCTGCTGGGGCGCCACGTTCACCTGCACCCCAGCGTGGCCAAGACGGCGCTCTACTGGTGGTTGGGAGAACCGCAGGAGATCGCCCATCGCCGCGTGTGCGAGGAAGTCATCGAGTTCCTGCAACTGCAAAGCGTACGCGACGAGCAGGTCGAGTCACTGCCCATCGGCCTGAAGAAGCGCGTGGAACTTGCGCGAGCGCTGGTGGCCGAGCCGA
>MEGM01000033.1 GCA_001725505.1 Rubrivivax sp. SCN 70-15
GGTAGTTCGAGAACACCGGGCTGGCGTTCTTCGTCGAGCCGATCAGGCCGAGCGCGACCACCTTCTTCATCGTCTCGTCCTGGTCGTAGCGCCAGGCGTGGTAAGGCGCCAGGTAGCGCGGGAAGCGGGTGCCGGGCGGGTAGTGCCTCGGGTTCCAGAAGCGCCCCAGGTCCTGCTCGTCGAACTCGCCCGACGCCTTCAGTTCCGGCGGCGTCCAGTCCACCTCCGATATCGCCTTGCGCGGAAACTCGTATTCCATGCGCTCGGCCACCGGCTGCCCCGGAGAATATCCCGCCATTACCAGGGGAATCCCCTTTTCCATCGCCAGCCGCAGCGCGTTGCCTTCGAACAGCGGCGCATAAACGTATGAAATGGTGTGTACCGCGCCGCGCGCTTCCTGGTTCATCAGCAACCAGCGGAACAGGCGGCGGTAGAAGTCCATCGGTGGCCGGTAGGTGACATGCTCGACGTCGAGCTTGTCCACGGCACGCCGGATGTTGGCCCAGGCCACTTCGCCGATGTCGATGTCGGTGGTGTAGGCCAGCACGCGCAGGCCGTAATCGACCTTGAGCTTGTGGATCAGGTAGACGCTGTCCTTGCCGCCCGACAAGGGCACGAGGCAGTCGTAGGCGCCGTGCCCACGGGCCGCCCGAATGGCCGCCTCGAGGTCCGCCTCGCGCAGGCGGCGCAGGGACTCCGACGCGGCCAGGTCTTGGGGCTTGTATTCGCGGCAGGGACGGCAGATCCCCTGCGCGTTGAGATCCGCACCCGGGGCAGCCTCCGGCAGCAGGCAATTGCGGCACGCTCTCATGGCCCATCCTTGTCGATCATCTGTGCGCCGGCCCTCATCCCGAATGCCGGGTCATCGCCCGCGTGTCGGCCCGGCTGCGCGGCGACCCGCGCTCACGGCCCAGTCTGGCAGGTCGGCGAGGATAGTACCCTCCGGGTCCAGGGCAATCTCGGAAATGCGGCCCGGCCATGAGCTTGTTCAGGGCGGCCCTAGCGTGCGAATGTGCCGCCGCGCCCCCCGCGGTAGGGGGCCTTGGCGGGCCGAGGCGCACACAGCTTGTGACATCATCCGAAACCAAACTCAGTCATCAAGCCGGCCATGAAATCTTTGGGAGACCTCGCTTGAAGCTCATCTCGAAAACGCTCGCCTCCGTGGGCAGGCTCGTCGTCGCCCTGGGCGTCATCGGCTTGCTGGCGTCCTGCGCCGGCATGCGCGGCAGCTTCCCGCCGGCCCCGGCGCAGGCAGACCAGTCCGACTACAACTACATCATCGGCGCGGGCGACACCGTCAACATCATCGTCTGGCGTAATCCCGAGCTGTCTATGTCGGTGCCGGTGCGGCCCGACGGCAAGATCGCCGCGCCGCTGGTCGACGAGATCATGGCCCAGGGCAAGACGTCGACGCAGCTGGCGCGCGACATCGAGAAGGTGCTCGGCAAGTACGTTCGCGATCCCGTCGTGACGGTGCTGGTCTCCGGCTTCGTCGGCCCGTACAGCCAGCAGATCCGCGTCATCGGCGAGGCGGCCAAGCCGCAGGCCCTGCCCTTCAAGAGCAAGATGACGCTGCTCGACGTGATGATCGCCGTCGGCGGGCTGACCGACTTCGCCGCCGGCAACAGCGCCACCATCCTGCGCACCTCCGAAGGCAACAAGCAGTACTCGGTGCGCCTGAGCGACCTCGTCAAGCGCGGCGACGTGTCGGCCAACGTGGAGATGCTGCCGGGCGACATCCTGATCATCCCGCAGAGCTTCTTCTGAGCCGGCGCCGGCTCGTCTCGATCTAGTCAGCGCGCGCTAACGCCATGGAAGAAATCGTCCGCCAGGTCCTGACCATTCTGCGGAGCATGTGGAAGTTCCGCTGGCCGGCGCTCGTCACCGCCTGGGTGGTGGCGCTCGTCGGCGTGATCGTGGTCTTCAGGATCCCCGACCAGTACGAGGCCTCGGCACGGATCTATGTCGACACGCAGTCGATCCTCAAGCCGCTGATGTCGGGGCTGACGGTGCAGCCCAACGTCGAGCAGCAGATCAACATGCTCAGCCGCACGCTGATGAGCCGGCCGAACATCGAGAAGCTCATCCGCATGGCCGACCTCGACCTCAAGGCCGACACCAAGCTCGAGCAGGAAGCACTGGTCGAGCGCCTGTCCAAGGACATTCAGATCCGCAACACCGGGCGCGACAACCTCTATTCGCTGGTCTACCGAGACTCTGACCAGGAGCGGGCCAAGAAGGTGATCCAGTCGATGGTCTCGATCTTCGTCGAATCGAGCCTGGGCGCCAGCCGCAAGGACACCGACTCTGCCAAGAACTTCCTGAACGACCAGATCAAGCAGTACGAGGCCAAGCTCGAAGCCGCCGAGACCCGGATGAAGGACTTCCAGCTGCGCAATCTGGACATGCAATCGCCCGACGGCAAGAGCGCCGCGACCCGGGTCGCCGAGATCAGCGCCCAGCTCCAGCAAGCGCAGCTCGATCTGCACGAGGCCGAGAGCTCCCGCGACGCTGCCAAGAAGCAGCTGGCCGAGTTGAACGGCCAGAGCAAGGACCTGCTGACGCAAAGCCTGCTGCAGGAGTCGGCGATCTCGGTCGCCACCCCGGAGCTGGATGCCCGCATCGACGCCCAGAAGCGCAATCTGGACAATCTGCTCCAGCGCTACACCGACCAACACCCCGATGTCATCG
Organism: Rubrivivax sp. SCN 70-15; assembly: GCA_001725505.1. Taxonomy (GTDB): domain Bacteria; phylum Pseudomonadota; class Gammaproteobacteria; order Burkholderiales; family Burkholderiaceae_C; genus Rubrivivax. Next base: position 2,692 of record MEGM01000033.1, read on the forward strand.
CGACGCGCCAGCTGATCAAGGACCTGGAAGCGCAGAAGAAGGTAGAAGTGGCCAAGTTGCGCAAGGAGGCGCTCGCGGCCCCGATGCCTGGCGGAGGCGCCGGTGGCAGCATGGCTGCCCAGGAACTGAGCCGCGTTCTGGCGACGACCGAAGTGCAGGTCGCCGCGATGCAGGCCCGCGTCGCCGACTTCAGCGCCCGCCTGGCGCGCGCACGTGCCTCGCTCAAGACCGCCCCTGAAATAGAGGCCGAGGCGGCCCAGCTCAACCGCGACTACGACATCACGAAGAAGAACTACCAGGATCTGGTTGCGCGCAGGCAGTCGGCCGTGATGTCCGGTGAACTCGAGTCGGCATCGGGCGTTGCCGATTTCCGGCTCATCGATCCGCCACGGGTCACGCCCAAGCCGGTGGCGCCGAACCGACTGCTGCTGTTGCCCATCGCCCTGGTTGCAGCCCTCGCCGCCGGCCTGGCCTTCGCGTTCGCCGCGAGCCAGCTTCGCCCGGTCTACAGCGACGGCGCCGAACTGCGCACGAAAACCGGCCTGCCCCTGCTCGGCGTCGTCTCGCTGGTGATGAGCGACGCCGACCGTCGGCGCGATCGCCTGGGAACGCTGCGCTTCTTCGGTGCTTCGGGTGGACTGGTCGGCCTCTTCGTGCTGGGCATGGTGGCGATGGCCTTGCTGGCGCAGCGCGGAGGTTGAGGAAACCATGAGCAGCTTGATCGAACAGGCCGCACAGCGGCTGGAACAGCTCCGCCAGGCCGGCGTGGTGTTGCCGGACATCGAAACGCCAGCATTCGCGCCCACGCCGGCACCCCCGGCCACACCCGCCACACCCGCCGCGCGCGCCGAGCCGGCGGAGCCGGTCACGCAGTCGCGCCGCGTCGAGCTCAATCTCGACGCCATCGCCGCCGCCGGCATCGTCACGCCCAGCGCGCCGCGCAGCACGATCGCCGACCAGTTCCGCGTCATCAAGCGGCCGCTCATCGCCAACGCCGTGGGCAAGGGCGCGACGACGCTGACCCACGGCAACCTGATCATGGTCACCAGCGCAATGGCCGGCGAAGGCAAGAGCTTCACCTCGGTCAACCTGGCCATGAGCATGGTCGCCGAGCTCGACCACACGGTGATGCTGGTCGACGCCGACGTCGCCCGCCCCTCGGTGCTGCGCATGCTCGGCCTGCCCCCGGGCCCGGGCTTGCTCGACGTGCTCGAAGGCAAGGCCGAGTTGTCCGACGCGCTGCTGCGAACCAACATCGACAAGCTCACCATCCTGCCCAGTGGCACGCCGCATCCCCGGGCCACCGAGCTGCTCGCCAGCGAGGCCATGAGCAAGCTGCTCGACGACATGGCCACGCGCTACCCCGATCGCATCATCATCTTCGACTCGCCGCCGCTGCTGCTGACCACCGAGTCGCGCGTGCTCGCGTCGCACATGGGGCAGATCGTCGTCGTCGTCGCGGCCGGGCGCACGTTGCAGGCGGCCGTGCAGCAGGCGCTGGACACCATCGAGGCCTGCCCGGTGCGCCTGCTCGTGCTGAACAAGGCGCGGATGGACAGCAAGGCCTATGGCTACGGATACGGCTATGGCTACGGCTACGGCTATGGCGAGTCGGCCACGCAGCAAGCCGAAGGCTGAGCGGTGCGGCCAAGCGCGATCGGCAAGGCCCTGAACGCCCGGCGGCTGGCGCGCAGCCTGCCGCTGTGCGGCGCCGCGGCGCTGTTCGCGCCGCTGGCGCAGGCTCAGGCTCAGGACAGCGCGGCCCACGGCGTCACGGTGACACCCAGCTTCTCGGCGCAGGAAACCTTGACCAGCAACGCCGGACTGAGCGCGACGAATCCGCGCTCGGATGCGATCACGCAGGTCAGCCCCGGCGTGCGCATCAGCGGTCGCTCGTCGCGCGTGCAGGGCTCGCTGTCCTATACCGCCAACGCGCTGGCGTATGCGCGCGACTCCAAGCGCAATACGGTCCAGAACGCGCTCAGCGCCACCGGCGCCGCAGAGCTCGTCGAGAACCACGCATTCGTCGACGCGAACGCCAGCATCTCGCAGCAGGCGATCTCGGCCTACGGAACGCAGGCGATCGGTACAGGCCTTGTCAACAACAACAGCAGCGAGGTCTCGACGCTCAGCCTGTCACCGTCGGTGCGCGGCACGCTCGGCGGCGTGGCCGACGTGCAAGGGCGCGTCACCTGGTCTGCAACGAACAGTGCCTCGACGAGCACCGGCGACAGCACAGGAATGAACGCCACCCTGGGCATCAGCGGCGGGCGCAGCCGCGTCGGCTGGGCACTCAATGGCAGCCGCCAGGTCAGCGACTACAAGGTCGGCCGCAAGACCACCTACGACGAGCTGGTGGCGACGCTCAGCCTCGCCGTCGACCCGTCGTTGAAACTGTCGGTGCGCGGCGGCCGCGAGGCGAACGACATCCTCACCGGCACGCGCGAATTCGACAAGACCTACGGCTGGGGCGCCGACTGGCAGCCCGACGTGCGCACGACGCTGTCGCTGCAGAGCGACCATCACTACTTCGGCAACTCGCACAGCTTTCGCTTCCAGCACCGCATGAAGCGCTCGATCTGGAGCTACTCCGACACCCGCGGCGTCGCGGGCAACCCGGCCGCGCCGGGCGGAGCCGGACAAGCGCTGTCGCTGTACGACCTGCTGTTCGCCCAGTTCGCATCGCTTCAGCCCGACCCCGTGCTGCGCGACCAGCTCGTGCGCTCCTATCTGCAGGCCAACGGGCTGGACCCGGGCATCCCGATCGGCGGCGGCTTCCTCAGCTCGGCGCTCTCGCTCCAGCGCAGCCAGACCGTGTCGGTCGCGCTCACCGGCCTGCGCGATACCGTCACGCTGTCGGGCTTCCAGACCGAGACACGCCAGCTCGACGGCGTCACGACGGCGACGGGCGATCTCGCGGGCGGCAACACGGTGCGCCAGTTCGGCTACTCGGTGGGCCTGGCCCACCGCCTGACACCCGACTCGGCCGTCAACCTGACCACGATCTGGCTCAAGACCCCGTCGGGCACCACCCAGGCCGGCGGCACCCTGGCCGGCACCGACCAGCGCACCGTCAACCTGACCTGGACGGGCACGCTGAGCCGGCGCCTCAACGGCGCCCTCGGCGCGCGCCGCACGCTGTTCCGCAGCGCGACGGCACCGTACAACGAGTCGGCGGTCTTCGGCTCCATCAGCCTGCGGTTCTAGCGCCATGTACGAAGCCTTCTACGGGCTCACGAGCAAGCCGTTCCAGCTCAACCCGGACCCGAACTTCTTCTTCGGCAGCAAGCAGCACCGGCGCGCCAAGGCGTACCTCGAGTACGGCGTCTCGCGCAACGAGGGCTTCATCGTCATCACCGGCGAGATCGGCGCCGGCAAGACCACCGTGCTGCGCTCGCTGATCGACGGCCTTCACGGCAGCAACGTCATCACCGGCCACCTGGTCACGACGCAGCTCGGCGCCGAGGACACGCTGCGCATGGTCGGCGCGGCCTTCGGCTTTCGCGTCAAGGACGTGCCCAAGTCCGAGCTGCTGATCACGCTCGAAGCCTTCCTGATCAGCCAGACGAGCAAGGGCAAGCGCTGCCTGCTCATCGTCGACGAGGCGCAGAACCTCACGCCCAAGGCGGTGGAGGAACTGCGCATGCTGTCGAACTTCCAGTTCGGCAACCAGGCGCTGCTGCAGAGCTTCCTGATCGGCCAGCCCGAGTTCCGCGAGATCCTGCAGCGGCCCGAGATGGAGCAGTTCCGCCAGCGCGTCGCGGCCACCTGCCACATCGGCCCGCTCGACGCCGACGAGACGCAGCGCTACATCGAGCACCGCCTCAAGTGCGCCGGCGCGACCGACAAGCCGACCTTCGACGCCGCCACCTTCGACGCCATCTACCAGGCCAGCGGCGGCATCCCGCGGCGCGTCAACTCGGTCTGCGACCGCCTGCTGCTGCTCGGCTTCCTGGGCAACCGCACGCACCTGACCGCCGACGACGTGGCCGAGATCGTGCGCGAGTTCGCACAGGAGGCCAACGTGCCGAGCACGCCGCGCCCGGCGCCGGGCGGCGGCGACACGGTCATGGTGGCCACCGCGGCCGAGCTCGACGTGGACCTGAGCAAGCTCAAGCTCGAGATCGGCGAGGCCGAAGCGATGTCCAAGCAGATCGCCCAGCTCACCGCCGACCAGCGCGGCGACCAGCTCCAGCGCCTGGAACGCAGCCTGCTGCGCCTGGAACGCGTCAACGTGCAGACGCTCGCGCTGCTGCAAAAGCTCGTCGCCGCAGTGACGAAGAACAGCGGCGAGGCCCCGAAATGACCGCTCCCGTGATGTGCGTCGTCGGCGCGCGGCCGAACTTCATGAAGATCGCGCCCATCCTGCGCGCGCTGGCGGTGCACCAGCCGCCCATCCCGGCGCTGCTGGTGCACACCGGCCAGCACTACGACAAGGACATGAGCCACCAGCTCTTCGACGACCTCGGCCTGCCGCGTCCGGACCTCAACCTCGAGGTCGGCTCGGGCAGCCACGCGGTGCAGACGGCCGAGGTGATGCGCCGCTTCGAGCCGGCGCTGGACGAGCACAAGCCGTCCTGCGTGCTGGTGGTCGGCGACGTCAACTCGACGCTCGCATGCACGCTGGTCGCGGTGAAGAAGGGCGTGCCGGTGGTCCACGTGGAAGCCGGGCTGCGCAGCTATGACCGGCGCATGCCCGAGGAGATCAACCGCGTCCTCACCGACCAGGTTGCCGACCGGCTCTACACCACCGAGCGCAGCGCGGCGGCCAACCTGCAGCGCGAAGGCATAGACGCGTCGCGCATCTGCTTCGTCGGCAACGTGATGATCGACTCGCTGATCGCGAGCCGCGATCTCGCACGCAGCGCTGCCGACACGCTGCGCGGCCACGGCGCCGACGTCGCCCTGCTCTCGCACGCTGCCGGCTACGGCGTCGTCACGATGCACCGGCCGTCGAACGTGGACGACGCGCACACGCTGGGCGTGCTGCTGGACACGCTGGCCGAGGTGGCCGTGCAGCTGCCGCTGGTCTTTGCGATGCACCCGCGCACGCGCGCCAACATCGAACGCTTCGACCTGCTCGACCGGCTCGACCCGGCGCGTGTCGTGATCCTGCCGCCGCAGGGCTACCTGGAGATGGTCGGGCTGATGGCCGGCGCGACGCTGGTGCTCACCGACTCCGGCGGCCTGCAGGAAGAGACCACGGCGCTGGGCGTGCCCTGCCTGACGATGCGCGAGAACACCGAGCGCCCGATCACGGTCGAGCAAGGCACGAACACGATGGTCGGCCGCGACCGCGGCGCGATCCTGCACGGCGTGGCCGAGATCCTGGCCGGGCGCGGCAAGCGCGGCCGCGTCCCCGAGCTGTGGGACGGCCATGCGGCCGAGCGCATCGCCGCCGACCTGTCGCTGTGGCTGGCGGCCGGCGCGCCGTGAACGGGGCCGGACCATGCTCGCCCCCGCCCGCACGAAGGTTCTGACGACTGCGCCCGCGAACGCGCTGACCAATGCGCTGACGATCGACGTCGAGGACTACTTCCAGGTCTCGGCGATGGCGCCCTACATCCGGCGCGACGAGTGGGAGCATCGCGAGTGCCGGGTCGAGGGCAACATCGCCCGCATCCTTGAACTGCTCGCCGGGCACGACACCCATGCGACCTTCTTCACGCTGGGCTGGATCGCCGAGCGCTACCCCAAGCTGGTGCGCAACATCGTCGACGCCGGGCACGAACTGGCCAGCCACGGCTACGGCCACGAACGCGCCAGCGACCTGACCCAGACCGCCTTCCGCAGCGACATCGACCGCGCCAAGAAGCTGCTCGAGGACATCGCCGGCGCCGAGGTCAAGGGCTACCGCGCGCCGAGCTTTTCCATCGGCACCAAGAACCTCTGGGCCTTCGACGAGCTGGCGCGCGCCGGGCACCGCTACAGCAGCAGCATCTACCCGATCCGGCACGACCACTACGGCATGCCCGACTCGCCGCGCTTCGCCTACCGCGTCGGCACCGGCTTGCTCGAGATCCCGGTGACCACGCTGCGCATGGGCCGGCGCAACCTGCCGTCCAGCGGTGGCGGCTACTTCCGGCTGCTGCCCTACGCGCTGTCGCGCTGGATGATCCGCCGCGTCAACGAGGTCGACCGCGAGAGCGCGATCTTCTACTTCCACCCCTGGGAGATCGACGCCGGGCAGCCGCGCGTCGCCGGCATCGACGCGAAGACACGCTTTCGTCACTACGTGAACATCCACCGCATGGAAAATCGCCTGGCCTCGCTGCTCGCCGACTTCCGCTGGGGCCGGATGGATGACATTTTTCTCGACAACGCTTCGGCACATCCGGTAACCGCCGGCCGAACTGCGGTCTGATCGGACGCCGTGCCGAACCTCAAGCGTCTCGCCCCCGAAGACGCCCGCGACAACGCGTCGTGGGACGCATTCGTCATGGCCCACCCGAAGGCCACCTTCTTCCACCGCGCCGGCTGGCAGCGCGTGCTGCGCCAGGTCTTCGGCCACAAGACGCACTACCTCTACACCGAGTCCGGCGGCCGCGTCACCGGCGTGCTGCCGCTGGCGCATGTCAAGAGCCTGCTCTTCGGCAACTCGCTCACCAGCCTGCCGTTCGCGGTCTATGGCGGCGCGGTGGCCGACGACGAGGCCAGCGCAGAGCTGCTGGTGAACGAGGCCCAGCGCCTGGCGCGCCAGCTCGGCGTGGCGCATCTGGAGCTGCGCAACCTCGAGCGCACGCAACCCGGCTGGCCCGAGCAGGACCTGTACGTCACCTTCCGCAAGGCGATCGCGCCCGACGAAGAGGCCAACCTGCTCGCCATCCCGCGCAAGCAGCGCGCGATGGTGCGCAAGGGCATCAAGAACGGCCTGACCAGCACGCTCGACGATGGCGTCGACCGCTTCTTCGCCCTCTACGCCGACAACGTCCACCGCCACGGCACGCCGGCCATGCCCAGGCGCTACTTCGAGGCGCTGCGGCGCGAATTCGGCGCCGACTGCGAAGTGCTCACCGTCGCCGGGCCGGACGGCCAGCCGCTCAGCAGCGTGCTCAGCTTCTACTTCCGCGACGAGGTCCTGCCCTACTACGCCGGCGACGACCAGGCCGCGCGCGACCTGGCGGCGAACGACTTCAAGTATTGGGAACTGATGCGCCTGTCCTGCGCGCGCGGGCTCAAGACCTTCGACTACGGCCGCAGCAAGCAGGGCACCGGCTCGTTCGCGTTCAAGAAGAACTGGGGCTTCGAGCCCACGCCGCTGCACTACGAGTACTGCCTGTACAAGCGCGACGCCGTGCCCCAGAACAACCCGAGCAACGCCAAGTACCGGCTGCTCATCGAAACCTGGCGGCGCATGCCGCTGGCCATGGCGAACTGGCTCGGGCCGTTCGTCGTGCGCAGCCTGGGCTAGTCATAGCAATGAGCGCCATTCCCGCTGACCTGGAAATTGCCGGCTCGCCGTGGCGCCGCGCCCTGCCTGCGCTGCTGATCCTGATCGCCGTGATCCTGGGCCTGTACTGGCGCACCGCGGCCGGGATGGTCGAGATCTGGTGGCGCTCCGAGACCTTCGCCCATGCCTTCCTGGTGTTGCCGATCTCGCTCTGGCTGATCTGGCGCCAGCGCACGAAGCTTGCGGTAATGACGCCGCGCGCTCAGCCCTGGGCGCTGCTGCCGCTGCTGGCGGTCGCGGCGATCTGGCTGCTGGCCGACCTGGTGACGGTGAACACCGCCGCGCAATTCGCGCTGGTCGCGATGCTGGTGCTCGCCGTGCCGGCCGTCCTGGGCCTGGAAGTCGCGTGGGCGATCCTCTTCCCGCTGCTGTTCCTGTTCTTCTCGGTGCCTTTCGGCGAATTCCTGCTGCCCACGCTGATGAACCACACCGCAGACTTCACCGTCTTCGGGTTGCAGCTCAGCGGCGTGCCGGTCTACCGGGAGGGCAATCAGTTCATGATCCCGACCGGCACGTGGTCGGTGGTCGAGGCCTGCAGCGGCGTGCGCTATCTGATCGCGTCGCTGATGGTCGGCACCTTGTTCGCCTACCTCAACTACCGCTCGATGTGGCGGCGCGTCGCCTTCATCGCCGTCGCCGCCGTGGTGCCCATCGTCGCGAACTGGCTACGTGCCTACATGATCGTGATGCTGGGCTATCTGTCTGGGAACCGCATCGCCGTCGGCGTGGACCACATCATCTACGGCTGGGTCTTCTTCGGCATCGTGATCACGATCATGTTCCTGATCGGCGCGCGCTGGACCGAGCCCGACGTTGCGCCAGCGGGCACCCAGGCGGCGACCGGTTTCCCCAGGCCGGCCGGCGCATCGGCACGCAGCCTGTTCGGCACATTGCTGGTCGCTGGCCTCATCCTGCTGTTGCCCCTGGTCGTCGAGCATCGGCTGGAACGCAGCGAAGCCGACGCCGCCGCGCCGCAGCTCAGGCTGCCCGGACAACTGGCCTCCGGCTGGTCGAGTGCCGGCGCGAGCATCGCGTCCTGGAAGCCGGAATGGGTGAACCCGTCGGCCGAGGCCCAGGCCGCCTACGCCGGGCCGGCCGGCACGGTGGGTGTCTACATCGGCTACTACCGCGCCCAGGGGCCGCAGCGCAAGCTGGTCAGCAGCGCCAACGCGCTCGTCAAGTCCGAGGACCATCACTGGAACCAGGTCCGCACCGGCGGGCGCCGGATCGAGGCGGGCGGCCGCACGCTGAGCGTGACCACGGCCGACATCCAGACCGCTGTCGCCGTGGGCGCGGCAAGTCCCACCCGGCTGACGGCCTGGCGCGTCTACTGGGTCGCCAACCGCTTCATCGCCAGCGACGCCAAGGCCAAGGTGGCCGGCGCGCTGGCCCGGCTGCATGGCCAGGGTGACGACGGCGCCGTGCTCGTGCTCTATGCCGAGGGCGAGCCGCCCGCTGCCAACGCAAAGCTGGAAGCCTTCGCGAAGGCGAACCTCGCCCCGATCGAAACCCTGCTCGAACGCACGCGCGAAACGCGCTGAACCTAGACAACTCAAGGAAGGGAAACGACCCCCATGAACACCGTCGCCGTCATCGGCCTGGGCTACGTCGGGCTGCCGCTCGTCGTCGAGTTCGGCAAGCACCTGCGCACCATCGGCTTCGACATCTCGCTGCCCAAGGTGCAGGCCTGCCAGGCGGGCCGCGACCCATCGCGCGAACTCGAGGACGAGCAACTCGCCGCCGCCAAGCACGCCGTCTACACCGCCGACCCGGCCATGCTCGGCGAAGCCGAGATGATCATCGTCGCCGTGCCCACACCGGTGGACGAAGCGCACATCCCCGACTTCCGCCCGCTCGTCGGCGCCAGCACCAGCGTCGGCCGGCATCTGAAGAAGGGCGCGACCGTGATCTATGAATCCACCGTCTACCCGGGCGCGACCGAAGAGGTCTGCATCCCGGTGCTGGAGCGCGAATCGGGGCTGAAGTGGAAGCAGGACTTCTTCGTCGGCTACAGCCCAGAGCGCATCAACCCGGGCGACAAGGAGCACACGCTCACCAAGATCCTGAAGATCGTCTCCGGCGACAGCCCCGAGACGCTGGACCGCGTGGCCCGGCTCTACGAGAAGATCATCGTCCCCGGCGTGCACCGCGCCAGCAGCATCAAGGCCGCCGAGGCCGCAAAGGTCATCGAGAACACCCAGCGCGACCTGAACATCGCGCTGATGAACGAGCTGGCCATCATCTTCGACAAGATCGGCATCGACACCACCGAGGTCCTCGAAGCCGCGGGCACGAAGTGGAACTTCCTCAAGTTCAAGCCCGGGCTCGTGGGCGGCCACTGCATCGGCGTCGACCCGTACTACCTGACGCACAAGGCCGACATGATCGGCTACCACCCGCAGGTGATCCTGGCCGGCCGGCGCATCAACGACGGCATGGCCAAGTTCATCGCCGAGCAGACCATCAAGCACATGATCGCCTCGGGCAGTTACATCAAGGGCGCCAAGGTCAACGTGCTCGGCCTCACGTTCAAGGAGAACTGCGGCGACCTGCGCAACAGCAAGGTCATCGACATCATCCACGAGCTGCAGAGCTACGGCGTCGAGGTCCACGTGACCGACCCGCAGGCCGAGGCCGACGAGGCGATGCACGAGTACGGCGTCCAGCTCGAGCCCTGGGACGAGCTGCCGCGCGCCGATGCGATCGTCGCTGCGGTGGCGCACCGCGAGTTCGTCGCACTGTCGGTCGAGGACCTGGCGCGCAAGCTGGTCAAGGGCGGCGCCTTCGTCGACGTCAAGGCCACCTTCGATCATTCGGCGTTGACCCAGCACGGGCTGAAGGTGTGGCGCTTGTAGTACGGTCACCGGCGCTCATGTCTGCAGGTTGCGGGAGAACGCATGAAGCCCTCTGAAGCCTTGGCCTCGAACCGTGCCGCGATTCGGCGCGTGGTCGAGTCTCACCGTGCCCGCAACGCTCGGGTGTTCGGCTCCGTCCTGCGCGGCCAGGACACCGACAGCAGCGACCTGGACATCCTCATCGACCCGACGCCAGAGACGACGCTGATGGACGTGGCCGCCATCCAGGTGGAATTGCAGCGCCTGCTTGGCGTGTCGGTCGATGTGCTGACGCCCAGGGCGCTGCCGGACAAATTCCGCAGCTTGGTTCTGTCCGAGGCGGTGCCGATATGACCAAAGCGCTGCGCGTCCCGGAATACCTCGGGCACATCCTGAAGGCCATTGAGCGCATCGACCGCTATACGGCGGACATGGACGAGGTGGCGTTCCTGAACAGCGAACTGGTGCAAGACGCCGTGATCCGAAACATCGAGATCATCGGCGAAGCGTCAAACAACATCCAGCGCGTCGCCCCGGAGTTTGCCGCGCAGCACGACGACATCCCTTGGCTGGTCATCTACACGATGCGCAATCGCGTCTCGCACGGCTATGACAAGGTGGATTTTGAGATCGTCTGGAAGACGATTCAGAGCGACCTGCCCGCCCTGCACGCGCATATCACCGAGTTGAGCGCGACATTCTCCGGCAACCCCGATCCTGATGGGGTAAAACCATGACCAACGACAGCAGGGTTTCATATTGGGCCGAGACGTTGGATCGCACAGGAATGCACTTGCGCATTCCACCTGGATTCAATGCCTTCGCGCCGTATATCTTCCTTCGAAGCGCAGCGCAGTACCGTCGAACGGCCGTTCTCAGTGAAGCGGTCCATCACGACAGGTGCGTCAGTCGGCAGCGATGAAGGCAGGTTCGGTAGCCGCGCCGAAGGTCATCCTTCACCTCGTCTACCGCTTCGACACCGGCGGCCTGGAGAACGGCGTCGTCAACCTGATCAACCACCTGCCGGGGTCCGCCTACCGGCACGCGGTGGTGGCGCTGACCGACGTGGCGCCCGAATTCAGCCGGCGCATCCAGCGCGACGACGTGACATTCATCGCCCTGCGCAAGCCCCCCGGCCACGGCGTGACGCTCTACCCGCGCCTCTTCAGGCTGTTGCGCGAGCTGCGCCCGGCCATCGTCCACACGCGCAACCTCGCGGCGCTGGAATGCCAGGTGCCGGCGCTGCTGGCCGGCGTCCCGGTGCGGATCCACGGCGAGCATGGGCGCGATGTCGAAGACCTGGACGGCACGAGTCGCCGCCACCAGTGGCTGCGCCGCGCCTACCGGCCTTTCGTGCACCAGTACGTGGCGCTCTCGGCCGACCTCGCCGGCTACCTGCAGCAGCGCGTGGGCGTGCCGCCGCGGCGCATCGCGCAGATCTACAACGGCGTCGACACCGAGCGCTTCCACCCCGCCCCGGCCGGCCGCGCGGCGCTGGCCGGCAGCCCGTTCGCCGACCCCGCGCTGTGGCTCGTCGGCACCGTCGGCCGCATGCAGACCGTGAAGGCGCAGACGCTGCTGGCACGTGCCTTCGTGCGCGCGCTGGAACTCGCTCCGGCCCTGCGCGAACGCCTGCGCCTGGTGATGGTCGGCGACGGCCCGCTGCGCGCCGAAGCGCAGGCGATCCTGAACGCCGCCGGTGCCGGCGCGCTCGCCTGGCTGCCCGGCGAGCGCGCCGACGTGCCGGATGTCATGCGCGCGCTCGATTGTTTCGCGCTGCCGTCGCTGGCGGAGGGCATCTCGAATACCATTCTCGAGGCGATGGCCAGCGGGCTGCCGGTGCTGGCCACGGGGGTCGGCGGCAACGCCGAACTCGTGGTCCACGGCAGCACGGGCGAGATCGTTCCGCCCTCCGATGTCGAGGCCATGGCCACAGCCATCGTCCGGCTGGCGCTCGATCCGGCCGCCGCCGCGGCGATGGGCCGGCGCGGGCGGGAGCGGGTCGAACGGCTGTTCAGCCTGCCGGCGATGGTGGCGAGTTACCAGGGCCTGTACGACCGGCTGCTGGCCGAACGAACGACAAGACGGAACTGAACGACATGTGCGGCATCACCGGCCAATTCGACACCCGCGGCCAGCACCCGGTGGAGCGCGCCGTGCTCGCGCGCATGAACGACTCGCAGGCGCACCGCGGCCCCGACGAAGGCAGCCTGCACATCGAGCCCGGGCTGGGCTTCGGCCACCGCCGGCTGAGCATCATCGACATCGCCACCGGCCAGCAACCGCTGTTCAACGAGGACGGCTCGGTGGTCGTGGTCTTCAACGGCGAGATCTACAACTACCAGGAACTGATTCCCGAACTGCAGGCCGCCGGCCACCGCTTCCACACCAAGAGCGACACCGAAGTCATCGTCCACGCCTGGGAACAGTGGGGCGAGGCCTGCGTGCAGCGCTTCCGCGGCATGTTCGCCTTCGCGCTGTGGGACCGCAACCGGCAGACGCTGTTCATGGCGCGCGACCGGCTGGGCGTCAAGCCGCTGTACTACGCGCTGCTCGACGACGGCACGCTGCTCTTCGGCTCCGAGCTCAAGTCGCTCCTGGCCCACGGCGGGCTGAAGCGCGACATCGACCCGCTCGCGGTCGAGGAGTACTTCGCCCTCGGCTACGTGGCCGAGCCGCGAACGATCTTCCGCCAGGCGAGGAAGCTGCCGCCGGCGCACATGCTGGCCATCCGGCGCGGTGAACCTGTCGGCGAACCCAGGGAATACTGGGACGTCCACTTCACGCTCGGCAACCCGAGCAGCCTGGAGGATGCCAGCGCCGAACTCGTGCACCGGCTGCGCGAATCGGTGAAGCTGCGCCTGATCTCCGAGGTGCCGCTGGGCGCCTTCCTCTCCGGCGGCGTCGACTCCAGCGCCGTGGTGGCCACGATGGCCGGCCTCTCGGCCGAGCCCGTCAACACCTGCTCGATCGGCTTCGACGACCCGCAGTTCAACGAGAGCGAGTTCGCACAGATGGTGGCCGACCGCTACCACACGAACCACCGCACCGAGGTCGTCAAGTCCGACGACTTCGACCTCATCGACACGCTCGCACGCCTGTACGACGAGCCCTATGCCGACAGCTCGGCGATCCCCACCTACCGCGTCTGCCAGCTCGCGCGCAAGCATGTCACGGTGGCGCTGTCGGGCGACGGCGGCGACGAGACCTTCGGCGGCTACCGCCGCTACCGGCTGCACCTGATGGAAGAGCGCATGCGCTCGGCGCTGCCGGCCGGCCTTCGCCAGCCGCTGTTCGGGCTGCTCGGGCGCGTCTACCCCAAGGCCGACTGGGCGCCGCGTGTGCTGCGCGCCAAGACCACTTTCGAAGGCATGGCGCGCACCTCGGTCGAGGCCTACTTCCATTCGGTGAGCATCCTGCGCGGGCCGATGCGCGACCGGCTCTTCAGCAGCGCGTTCAAGCGCGAGCTGGCCGGCTACAACGCGCAGGAAGTGTTCGACTTCCATGCCGGCCGCGCCGGCACCGACGACCCGCTGGCGCTGATCCAGTACCTGGACCTGAAGACCTACCTGGTGGGCGACATCAACACCAAGGTCGACCGCGCCAGCATGGCGCATTCGCTCGAAGTGCGCGAGCCGCTGATGGACCACAAGCTCGTCGAATGGCTGGCCACGCTGCCGTCGAACCTGAAGGTGCGCGGTCAGGAAGGCAAGTTCCTGCTCAAGAAGGCGCTGGAGCCGCAACTGCCGGCCGACGTGCTCTACCGGCCGAAGATGGGTTTTTCCGTGCCGCTGGCGCGCTGGTTCCGCGGGCCGCTGAAAGCACGCGTGCGGGATGCCGTGCTCGGCGAGCGGCTCACCTCCACGGGCTGGTTCGACCGCGGCTACCTGAAGCACCTGGTCGACGCACACCAGAGCGGCGCCAGCGACTACAGCGCGCCGCTGTGGACGCTGCTGATGTTCGAGGCCTTCCTGCGCAACGTGGTGGGCACGGATATCGCGTCATCGACAGGCAAGGCAACAACGATGCTTGCCCATGCCTGATGTCGTCCGCATCGCGCGCGCTATCGCGACCAACCAGATTGCCCGCTTCGCGCCCAAGGTTTACCTTCAGCTCACTGGTCAGACCGGCCGTGGCAACGCGAACTCTGAATCGGTTGCGGATATCGCTCGCTATTTCGAGTTCTCCGTTAGGGAATATCTCGCGCGCCTGGCTCCCCAAGAGGTCAATGCCGAGAACTACTTCGCCGAAAAGACTGTCGTCGAGTACGGGCCGGGCGACTTCCCGGGCGTCGCCATCCTGATCGCAGCCATGGGTGCCCGAAAGGTCTATTGCGTCGACCGATTCCCGATGGTGAACCTGGGCGAGAAGAACCTCGAAGTGCTGCGCCTCCTATCGGAGTCTCTGCCGTTGTCGTCACGCCGGCGGCTA